>CAXSHI010000096.1:0-15462 GCA_964236755.1 uncultured Acetobacteraceae bacterium | reverse complement strand
ACCACCAACACTGCACCCAACTCCCGCCCAATCTCAAAACACCCAGGTAGTGCTAAGCAACAGGTTCGCCACAGGCTCTGGGGAATGGCAGATGGGGCCGGCCCCTGCCGCTACGCCCGGGACCCCTGCGCCGCGCCTTCCACGACGGACGGCCCGGGCGCCACAGCGAAGCCGGCAAGCCGGGCATAGTTCCGGGTGATCTCCGCAAGTTCCGTCTCTGTCGCGACCTCTCCCACCTGGGCAAACCCCTGCGGCGCGCGGCCGGCCACGAGGTCGATCACCCGTTCCGGGCCGCCGATGCGGTTGGAGCGGACGATCCCCGCCGTCGCCGGCAGGCGCTCCGCCTCATAGGCCCGCAGCGCCGCGTGAACAGGCTCCCCGGCCAGCCGGTCCGCCAGGCAACCCGCGTCCAGGATGGCCTGCGACGCCCCGTTGGACCCCACGGGATACATCGGATGCGCCGCGTCGCCGAGCAGCGTCACCCGGCCGTGGGTCCACCAGGGCAGCGGGTCGCGGTCGCACATGGGATACTCGAAGATCTCCGGCGTCGCCGCGATCATGGCCGTGACATCGACGAACGGCAGCGCCAGGCGTCCCGCCAGATGGCGGAACGCCTCGGGCCGCGCGGCGCGCGACCAGTGCTCGCGGCCCGGCGGCGGCGTGTCTCCCTCGGCCACGCGCGCATAGATCACCCAGTTGGTCAGCCGCCGGCCCGGCGTGGTCCCGGGCGCAATCGGGTACAGCACGAGCTTGGCCACGCCGTCGCCTGCGACGACCATCGCGTCGCCGCCGTCGAAGGCCGGCCAATCGACCGCGCCGCGCCACATCTGGATGCCGTTCCAGCGCACGCCGGGGTCTTGCGGGTGCAGATGCGCCCGAAGCCAGGAGTGGATGCCGTCCGCCCCCACGAGAGCGTCGCCCTCAACCTGCCGCACCGTGCCGTCAGGGGCGGCGAACTGGGCGGCCACATGCTCACCGTCTTGCATGAACCCGGCCAGCCGTCGGCCCGCCCGCACCGCCCCGGCGCCGAGACGCTCGACGGCGGCGTCCCAGAGCAGGCGGTGCAGGCGTCCGCGATGGGCGGAGAACTGCGGCGCGTCGTGCCCGGCATGCAGGCCGCGCGGCTCGGTCCAGATCCGCTGGCCCAGGTGGTTCATGTAGGTCAGGCGTTGGGTACGGATCGCGACGGCGTCGAGCTGCGGCAGCAGGCCAAGCGCGGCCAGCTCGCGGATCGAGTGCGGCAGCACGTTGATGCCGACGCCGAGCGGCCGGATGTCCGTCGCCGCCTCCAGCACCTCGCAGGCCACGCCGCGCGCATGCAGCATGAGCGCCAGGACGAGGCCGCCGAGGCCGCCGCCTGCGATCAGCACCGGCAGGCCCGACGCTCCGGCGCGCATCGGACCGCTGTTCAAGGCTGCACGGTTTCCTTCGGCGCCAGTAGGTCGAAGGCGTAGTCCTCCGGCTTCAGGAAGTGCACCTCGCGCTGCGCGGCCTCCCGTACCACCTGCTCGGGGTCGCCTAGGTTGTGCAGGGCGTCGAACAGCTCGCGCAGGCGCCGACCGGGCGCCACCCAGAACATCGCCCGCGTCGGCACGGCGCTGAGGTTGTAGTAGCCGTGCGGGATGCCGGCCGGCAGGCGCACCAGGTCGCCGGCACGCGCCTTGTGGTGCTGTCCATCGAGGTAGAGGTCGAACTCGTTCTCGATGACGCAGATGAACTCGTCCTGCGTCGGGTGGACATGCGGCGGCACGAAGCTGCCGGGCGGGTCGAAGGTCTCGAAGGCGAAAGCGTTCGCGCCCTCCGCCTTGAGGTAGTACGTGTGGCCAAGGATGTTCCACACCACCTCGTCGAGGCCGTAGCCTGCGGGCGTGACGCCGGGATCAAGCCCGACCTGCACTTGATTGGCGCTCGCTGTCCTCATCGCGCGGTCCCCTCGGAGGCCAGGTCACGGCCCGGCGCCGTTTCAAGCAGCTTGGCATAGGCCTCCGGGCTGATGGGCGCCAGGTGCGCCGCCAGCACGTTGGCGGGTTTCGTCTGGGCGCCCATGTCCGCCATCAGCTCGTCGAAATGGGCGTGGTGGAAGGGCGCGATGCAAAGCCCGCCATAGGTCTGGGCCACCCGGCGGTCCCGCCGCCGCCATTCGAGCGCGCGGGCGATCCCGGCCTGCATGGCGGCGTCCGTTGGCTGCCGCCGGAGACCGCCCTCGAAGTAGCGCGCCAGCCAGTGCGCGCCAAGCTCGGCCGACAGGGCGCTGGCGAAGCTTGAGTTGAAGCCCACGAAGCCGAGGCCGGGCAGGTCGGGGTTCACCATGAGGTGATGCAGGCGAAACTGCCCGTCGGGTTCGATCAGCCGGGCCTGCGTGTTCGCGTCGAGGAACGGCAGGTCCTGCGACCAGCCGATCGCCAGCACGACGACATCGGCCGCGACCCGGGCATCGCCCGCCATGGCGCAGCCCGGCGCATAGCCGGTAAGGTCGCCTTTCACCATGCGGATGCGCCCGTCGCGGACGGCCTTGTAAAAGCCGGGCGTCTCGATGCTGGTGGCGCAGTGGATGCTGTCCTCGATCCGGCCCTCCGGGCGCAGGCCGGCCTTGTTCAGCCCGAACTGCACGCCGAGCAGCGCCTCAAGCGCCCGCCAGTTCGCCCAGATCGCCGGCGCCAGGAGCCTCCGCGCGAGGCGGCCGGCGCGGCTCGGCCCCCACGGCATGAACATCGCCTCCGAGGCGCGGCAGTAGAGGATGTGCTTGAAGTTGACCACGCCGCCGAAGAAGTAGGGGACTTTCCAGCTCGCCCGGCGGTAGATCATCGAGACCGTGCGGGCGCCCTGGGCCAAGGCGTCCATCGCGATGTCGGTCGCCGACTTGGAGAACCCGACGACAACCACGTCGCGGCCCTGTGCCCCCGCGCCGTCCCCGTACTGCGACGAGTGCCGGACCGTGCCGCCGGCGGCCACGAAGGCGCCCTCGCCCGGCAAGTGCAGGGTTCGCGGCCGGCTGAACTGCCCGGTTGCGACAACCACGAGGTCGAAGTGCTCGGTCCCGGTAGCCGCATCGGCGCCGCGCAGCGTGACCAGCCAGCCATCCGTCCCGGGCTGGCGCGACAGGGACAGGACCTCGGTCCGGAACCGGATGCAGGGGCGCAGTCCGAAGTGCTTCGCGTAGGCGCCGAGATAGGCGTGCATCTGCGCCCCGCTCGGCCATTCCGGATACTCGGCCGGCATCGGGAAATCGCTGAAGCAATACAGGTCGCGGGGCGTCTGCGTCTGCACGCCGGGGTAGGACCGGGCCGGCTCCCAGACCCCGCCCAGGTCGCCGCTCTTTTCAACCACTGACACGTCATAGCCCCGGCCGCGCAGCACCTTCGCGGCGACAAGGCCGCTGATCCCCGCGCCGATCACGCAAACTTTGCAGCCTCTATCGGCGGGTCCGCGTGTCAGGCCAACGTCAGGCATCCCTGCCTCCGCGACGAGGTAGGCGTGGCCGGTCCGGGGATTTGCAAGGCTCCGGGACAATAGCTGCTGGCATGAGGCACCTCTCGGCACCGGACCTGGGCACGGTTTCCAAGCGGGTAAGAGGGCGATCACGGCATTATGGGGTGAGGACCCTTGGAGGCAGCATCCATGTGAGGCGCGGGCCGGAAGCGCGCCCGGTGTCGCTTCGCCGTCCAGACATGGCAGCGCCCGCGCTTCCGTGCGTGCGTCGGCACCAACGCCGTCCGATGTGACATTTGGCACAGACGTTTGTGCCCCGCCTCGTGCATTCAACCCGTGCAACGAAGGCAGGGCTGAGACGATGAAGAATACTCCCGATGCCGCCCGCTTGTCCGTCACGGTGGCGCGCCTTTGCGGGGAGGCGCAGCGCGCCGCCGAGCGCATCGTCGCCGACGCCCATGGTGCCCGCCACCTCGGCGCCCAGGCCGAGACATACCGCCGCCGCGCCCTGGAATTGGATCGCCAGGCCCACCGTGCCGAGGAGCTGTCGCGCGGCTGGGCCGCCCAAGCGTCGCGCGCCGCCGCCGGCGAGAAGCGGCTCGTCGCCGAGGCGCTTGAGATCATCGAAAACCGGTCGGGCGCGTGACGTCTTCGGTTCCGGCCTGCTCGCTGAAGAAACGTGGGACACGGTGCATGTGCACGTATGTTCGCGATTAGCCAATTATGAAAGACGTCATGCCGCTGTACTTTTTTGACTCTGGCGATGACGAGTGTGTTCTTCGCGACGACGTGGGGGTTGAGCTGTCAGGCATTCAGGAAGCTCGCGACGAAGCGGTCCGCCTTCTTCCCAGCATCGCCCGTGACATATGCCTGAGCCGTGATCGGCAAACTATCGTCTCAATGGTCAGGAACGAACGGGACCAGCTCATCTTCAGGGCGACGCTGTCGCTTGAGGCGGAATGACTCATTCCATATGCCGGGGAGCAGCAAAGGGTTGAAAACTCTGCGAGCGGCTGAGCGGAGCTTTGTCCAGTCCGGCCACCCGATTTCGATCGGATCATGGTCGTCGCGGCCGGCTCGTCCCAGCGCCAGCAGGGGAGCGCCGGGCAGATGCGAACCCCACCCAGCCACCGGTCCGGCGGGGACAATGAAAGCCAATCGACCTCCCCGGCCAAAACCGCCCGTCCCAGGCCAGTGATGGTCAGCCGCTCATGCGGCCAGCGTCGCAGCTCATCCTCGAAGGCGCCGGTGAATACCGGTTCACGGGCAGCCCTCATGCTGTCCAGGATGAACAGCAGCATGATGTCGCCCAGCCAGGGCAGCGGTTCCCGCTCCTGCATCAAGGCGGAGAACACGTCGCTGACCGTCTTCGGTCCCTCGGACAGCAACTGCATGACGAGCCGTTCGGTAAGGCTCAGCCCATCCTGCACCCACGGCAGCTCCTGGCAATGACGCCGGATCGCCCCCGCCATGTGCGGAAGGTCCGGCATGCCGGATCGTGCGGCTTCTGCCAACGGCGTGGGATCGCCGCTGCGCAGCATCGCCCAAGTGGCGCGCCCAATCTCCAGCTGCTGGACGGAGACGGGCTTCCTCTCATCCCAGAGAAGACGGAGCGCCTCCAGCGGAAGCTGCCCAAGGCCGATGAAGCGGGTGTTGCCAGGGTATCGCTCCACCGAGATCAGCTCCAGACGGCGCGGCGCCGCCTCGGCAAATTGCGCCAGGCAGCGCGCCAGAACCAGTTGGTCGTAGCTGTCGTGCTCGACCCAGATCACGATGCGCTCGTATTGCCCGGCAGCGGACATCAGCCTGCCCTCGGCTTGGCGCAGCCTTTCGGCCGCCTGCTCGGCGCTTTGGCCGGTTTGGGCGCCGTAGGTCTTGCCCAGGAACGCCGCGCGCTGTTCCAACCAGGCGGCGTCCTCGACGACAGGTCCCTGGCAAAGCGCGTCCGAATACTCAAGGAACTCCCCGGAGAAGCCGGCCGCGTCGAGGGCGGCCACGAGGTCGGACCCGCAACGGATGTGCAGGGTCCCCACGTCTCCATCCGGGACGGTCGCGCCGGTCGCGATGCGGTCGCGGGCCTGCTGCATCGCCTGGATGTGGGCTTTCAGCTTCGGCCAGCTCGGCAGGCCAAGCTCGCGCGCGATCACCAGCTGCGCCTCGCTTAAACGCGCGAGACGGTGGATTCGGGCCGGATCGGCCAAGCTCGCTCCCGCCGGATGATGCCTGCGGACCCTGGCAAGCGCATCAGGCTCGGCTGCACGCAACCCGCGCAGCAGGTCCTTGGCGCGCTTGCGCTGCTGTTCGAGGTTGAACCGGAACGGCGATCGCAGCGCGTTGAGGCCAGGAGGACGTGCTGATACAGGATGGTCGGCCACGGCGAGGTTCCTTTCCCTGCGTCTGTGTCCGCCTGTCAGACAGGAAAGGTTGAGCGTCGCTCGACCGGGTCACTGGCCTGTGGTCGTGGGCGCTGCCCTTTCCGCGGACACGGAGACTCCGACCGAGCCGACCGAAGGGTAGCAAAGGCAGAGTCGGCAGCGCAAGGCACGTTCGCCGATGATCGGCCGCTGCCAGGCAACAGGGCTGCTGCCACCATCCGCAACGCCCAGCCTGTCGTTTCTGATCCGCGATGAAATCAGCCCTGGTCGCAGATGGAGGCACAGGGCTTGCAGAGAACAGCCATCATGCCAGACGAACTGCTGCCGGCCCCGACGGAGCCGACCTACGCCGTCATGCACAGCCGCAAGCTGCGCCTGCTGATCCCGTTGATCGTCGCCTTCGCCTTCCTGATGGAGCAGTTGGACGCCACCATCGTCACGACTGCTATTCCCGACATGGCGCGCAGCCTGCGCGTCGCCCCGCTGCAGATGAACCTGACGATCACCGCCTACATCCTCAGCCTGGCCGTGTTCATGCCGCTCAGCGGCTGGATCGCGGACCGCTTCGGCGCGCGCCGGGTGTTCGCGGCGGCGCTCGTCATCTTCACTGCTGCCTCGGCGCTGTGCGGTCTGGCGGATAGCCTGCGCGTGCTCGTGGCGATGCGGGTGCTCCAGGGGTTCGGGGGCGCGATGATGACGCCGGTCGGGCGCCTGGTGCTGCTGCGCGCCTTTCCCCGCAGCCAGCTGGTCACGGCGATGACCTACATGACGGTGCCCGCCGTCATCGGCCCGGCGCTTGGGCCGATCCTGGGCGGCCTGCTCACCACCTACGCGAGCTGGCGCTGGGTGTTCTACGTGAACATCCCCATCGGCATGGTCGGCGTTCTGCTGGCGCTGCGCTTCGTCGAGGACACGCGGGCCGACAGCCAGGCCCGCTTCGACGTGCCCGGCTTCCTGCTGTGCGGCGCGGGCCTCGGCCTGCTGCAGTTCGCCTTTGAGAACATCGGCCGCCCGATGCTGCCGCCCTGGGCCGTGTTCGGCCTGCTGGCGGCGGGCGTGCTGCTGCTGGCGGCCTACGTGCCCTACGCCCGCAACCGCCCGGACGCGGTGCTCGACCTCAGCCTGTTCGCGATCCGCACCTTCCGCGTCAGCACGCTGGCCGGGGGCTTGAGCCGGGTCGGCGTCAACGCCGTGCCGTTCATGCTGCCGCTGCTGTTCCAGATCGGCTTCGGCCTCAGCCCCGTGCAATCGGGATCGCTCACCTTCGTCTCCAGCCTCGGCACGCTGGTGGTGCGCCCGGTCTCGGCGCGGCTGATGCGGCGCTTCGGCTACCGCGGGCTGCTGTCGGCGAACGGCGTGCTCTGCGCCGGCATCGTCGCGAGCTTCGCCCTGGTGCAGCCGACGACGCCGCACTGGCTGGTCTTCCTCATGGTCCTGCTGTTCGGCGTCGCCCGCAGCACGCAGTTCATGACCACGAACACGCTGACCTACGCCGACACGCCACCCGGCAAGCTCAGCCGCAGCACGAGCCTGGGCGGGGTGATCCAGCAACTGACGGTGTCGTTCGGCGTCTCTGTCGCGGCGGCGGCGCTTGGGCTGATCGCCGGGCCGGGCCGGCTGCCCGACGTGGCGGATTTCCACGACGCCTTCCTGCTCATGGCGCTGATCACGCTCGTCTCCGCGCCGGGCTTCCTGCGGCTGCGGCCGGAGGACGGGGCGCAGGTGAGCGGCTACCGCGCCCGGCCGGCGCCCGGCTAGCTCCGGTCATGGCGGGTCCCCTATTCAGGCGTTGCGGCGCGGCAGGCCCGAGATGTGGGCGAGGCAGGCGTCGAGCGTCACGACATCGGTGTAGCGACGGCCCACGTCGCGCAGGTTCGCCCAATGCGGGCCGTCCTCCACGTCACCCACGCAGTCCTCCGGCACGATCACGCGGAAGCCATAGCTGAAGGCGTCGATCACGCTGGCGCGCACGCAGCCGGAGGTGGTGCAGCCGGTGACGATCACGGTGTCGACGCCTTGCCGCACGAAGATCGGCGCAGCGGCGGTGTGGAAGAAGATCGACGGCGCGGCCTTGCACAGCACGACGTCGTAGGCCGGGTCGTGGATGCGGGGATCGAGCTGGACCGGCTCGGTGCCGTGCCGCAGCGTCTCGGTGACGGGCGGCACTTTCCAGTGCGGCGCGTCCCCGGCGCCGTGATAGGCGGTGTAGCAGCTCACCACCGGCAGCCGGGCGGCGCGGGCGGCGTGCAGCAGGGTGGCGGTGTTCACGACCGCACGCTCCGTCAGGGCCGCGCCGCCGAGCGGGAAGCGCGGATCGGTGAAGCCGAGCTGGAAATCCACGACGGCGATGCCGACGCGCTGCCCGAAGCCGATGTCCGTGCCGCTGTAGCCGCGCTGGCTGTATTCGTCCATTCCGATCCCCTGGGGTCAAGGCATCATGGAGGTAGCAACCGGCGTGCCATCAGCAATCCAGCGTCTGGTCGCGCTCCCACTGCGTCAGGTGCCGCATGTAGCCGTCCCACTCCTGCCGCTTCAGCTTGGCGTAGGAGGCCGCGAACGCCTCCCCCAGCGCGGCGCGGAGCGGCGCGCACGCCTCGAACGCGCGGACGGCGTCCAGCAGGTTGAGCGGCAGGCGCCGCGCGCCCTCCACCCCGTGCCCGGCCACGTACATGTCGAGGTCGAGCGGCGTCCCAGGGTTCCGCGCCTGCGCGATCCCGTCGAGGCCCGCGGCCAGCAGCCCGGCCTGCAGCAGGTACGGGTTGGCCGCGCCATCGGCCAGCCGATACTCGATGCGTCCAGGACCCGGCACGCGCACCATGTGCGTGCGGTTGTTGCCGCCCCAGCTCACCGTGCTCGGCGACCACGTGGCGCCCGACGCCGTGACGGGCGCGTTGATGCGCTTGTAGCTGTTCACCGCCGGGTTGGTGAGCGCGCACAGCGCCTCCGCATGCGCCATCACGCCGCCCAGGAAATGATGCGCCAGCTCCGACAGGCCCAGCGCGTCGCCACCCGTGAACACGTTTGCCCCGTCCCGCCAGACCGAGACGTGGGCGTGGCAGCCGGAGCCGGTCAGCTCGGCGAACGGCTTTGGCATGAAGGTCGCGCGCATGCCGTGCCGCTCGGCGATGCTGCGGACCATGTACTTGAAGAACGCATGGCGGTCCGCCGTCACCAGCGCAGGCGCATAGGCCCAGTTCATCTCGTACTGGCCGTTCGCGTCCTCATGGTCGTTCTGGTACGGCTCCCAGCCCAGCGCCTCCATCGCCTCGCTGATCTCCGCGATCACGTCGAAGCGGCGCATGAGGGTGAGCTGGTCGTAGCAGGGTTTGGTCTGCCGGTCGGCCGGATCGGCGATGGCAGCACCACCGGGCTGGATCAGGAAGAACTCCGGCTCCACGCCGGTGCGCATCTCAAGCCCCTGCGCCCCGCCGGCCGCGATCACCCGGCGCAGCACGTTGCGGGGCGCCTGCTCCACCAGCTTGCCCGCCATCCAGGGATTCGCCGCCATCCAGCCGACCTCCGGCTTCCACGGCAGCTGGATCAGGCTGGAGGGGTCAGGCACCGCCAGCACGTCCGGGTCGGCCGGCGTCATGTCGAACCAAGTGGCGAACCCGGCGAAGCCCGCCCCGTCCTCCGCCATGGCGTCGATGGCCCGGGCCGGCACCAGCTTCGCGCGCAGGATGCCGAACAGGTCGGTGTAGGCGATCAGGAAGTAGCGGATGCCGCGGACCCGGGCGACGGCCGAGAGCGCCTCCGCGGTCATTGGCCGGGAATCCAGCTCGTGCCGGCCAAGGGCACGCGCGCCATGGCGGCGGCCTCGACGGTGAGCGCCACGAGGTCTTCCGGCTCCAGATGGCGCAGGTGGCTTTTGCCGCAGGCGCGGGCGATGGTCTGCGCCTCCAGGGTTAGCACGGCCAGGTAGTTGGCGAGGCGCCGCCCGCCCAGCACTGGGTCGAGCCGCGCGGCCAGCGCCGGGTCCTGGGTGGTGATGCCGGCGGGGTCCAGCCCCTCGTGCCAGGCGTCGTAGGCGCCGGCGCGGGTGCCGAGGGCCGCGTACTCGGCCTCATAGGCCGGGTCGTTGTCGCCGAGCGCCGCCAGCGCCGCCGTGCCGATGCTGACCGCGTCGGCGCCCAGCGCCAGCGCCTTGGCCACGTCCGCGCCATGGCGGACGCCGCCGGAGACGACGAGTTGCACCGTGCGGTGTAGGCCCAGGTCCTGCAAGGCCTGCACCGCCGGGCGGATCGCCGCGAGGATCGGCAGGCCGACGTGCTCGATGAACACGGTCTGCGTCGCCGCCGTGCCGCCCTGCATGCCGTCGAGTACCACCACGTCCGCCCCGGCCTTTGCCGCCAGCGCCGTGTCGTAGTACGGACGCGACGCGCCGACCTTCACGTAGATCGGCTTCTGCCAGTCGGTGATCTCCCGCAATTCGAGGATCTTGATCTCAAGGTCGTCGGGTCCGGTCCAGTCGGGGTGCCGGGACGCGCTGCGCTGGTCGATGCCGGGCGGCAGGGTGCGCATGGCGGCAACCCGTTCGTTGACCTTCTGGCCCAGCAGCATGCCGCCGCCGCCAGGCTTGGCGCCCTGGCCGACGACGACCTCGATGGCGTCGGCGGCGCGCAGGTCGTCGGGGTTCATGCCGTAGCGGCTGGGCAGGTATTGATAGACCAATGTTTGGGAGTGCTGGCGCTCCTCCGGCGTCATGCCGCCGTCGCCCGTCGTGGTGCTGGTGCCGGCCATCGTGGCGCCCCGGCCCAGCGCCTCCTTTGCCTGCGCGGACAGGCTGCCAAAGCTCATGCCGGCAATCGTCACCGGAATCTTCAGCTCAACCGGCTTCTGCGCGAACCGCGCGCCCAGCACCACGTCGGTGCCGCAGCGTTCCCGGTAGCCTTCGAGTGGGTAGCGGCTCATGCTGGCGCCCAGGAACAGCAGGTCGTCGAAGTGCGGCAGCGCCCGCTTCGCGCCGTAGCCGCGGATGTCGTAGATGCCGGTGGCCGCGGCCCGGCGGATCTCCGCCAAGGTAGCGGCGTCGAAGGTGGCGCTTTCGCGCGGCGCTGGGCGTGGGCCGGCCATCAGTACTCCCCCGCATGATCGACATGGAAATGATACAGCCGCCGGGCCGAGCCGTAGCGGCGGAACGACCCGGCGTCGGCGTCGGCGAACCCGGCCGCCTCCAGCCGCGCCTGCAAGGCCGCGCGATGATGGGGCCGCATCGGCTTCTCGATGCAGTCCGCGCCGAGGCTCGCGACGCGGCCCCGCACGAAAAGCTGCGCCTCGTAGATGCTGTCGCCCAGGCTCTCGCCCGCGTCGCCCAGCACGGTCAGCGTGCCGGCCTGCGCCATGAAGGCGCTCATGTGGCCGACGTTGCCGCCCACCACGATATCGACGCCCTTCATGCTGATGCCGCAGCGCGCGGCGGCGTTGCCGTCGATGACCAGGAGGCCGCCATGCGCGGTGGCGCCCGCCGCGGCGCTCGCGTCGCCGCGGACGTGCACCCGGCCGGACATCATATTCTCGCCCACCCCGTTGCCGGCGTTGCCCTCGATCACCACCGCGGCGCCCTGGTTCATGCCGGCGCAGTAGTAGCCGGCATGGCCCGCGATCTCGATCCGCACCGGCGCGTCCACGCCGACCGCCAGGGCATGCTGCCCGCGGGGGTGCAGCACGCGCCACAGCGTGCGGTTGGTGTCGGGTCCCAGCCCGTGCAGGGCCGCGTTCAGGCTGCGCACCGTGGCCTGCGAAAGGTCCACGACATCCGCCGTCACGCGGCGCGTTCCCAGGCATAGACGCGGGCCGGCTCCGGCTCCCACACGCGGGCTTGGCCGATGCCGGGTAGGTCCACGAGGGCGCGGTACTCGCTCCCGAAGGCGACCCAGTCGTCGGTCTCGGCCATCACCGCTGGCTTGCAGCAGACCGGGTCGCGCAGCACCGCGAACCCGGTGCGGGTGCCGACGACGAAGGTGTAGAAGCCGTCGAGGTCGCGCAAGCCCGCACGCAGCGCCGCCTCCAGGCTGTCGCCCGCGCGCATGCGCCAGGACAGGAAGGCGGCGGCGACCTCGGTGTCGTTCTCGGTCTCGAAGCGGAAGCCCTTGCGCACCAGCGCCCGGCGCAGCGCGTTGTGGTTCGACAGGCTGCCGTTGTGCACCAGGCACTGGTCGGGGCCGGTCGTGTAGGGATGGGCGCCCTCGGTGGTGACGGCGCTCTCTGTCGCCATGCGGGTGTGGCCGATGCCGTGCGTGCCGGCCATGGCGGACAGGCCGAAGCGGGCCGCGACCTCGCCGGGCGGGCCAACCTCCTTGTACAGCTCCATGCGGCGGCCCTCGCCCACGACGGCCGCCTCCGGCGCGGTCCGGGCCAGGGCGGCGCGGATTTCCGCCACGCGGGCCTCCGGCACATGCAGCACCGCGTGCGTGTCGCGCACCTCTGCATCCAGGCCGAGCGCCGCTGCGAGCGCCGCGAGATCGGTGCCGGCGGGCGCGCGCAGGGTGAGCTTCACCCCGGGCGCCTCAGGCCCGTACACCGCGAACCCCGCGCTGTCCGGCCCGCGGTCGCGCATGGTGCCCAGCATCGCCGCCATGTGCGCGCCCAGATCCGGCTCCAAACCCGGGCGCTTCAGGAACAGGCCGACAATCCCACACATGGCGCAGTTCCCAATAGACTCTGATCCGGCAGACTCTGATCCGGCCAACCGCGCGTCGCGGCCCGAACGCGATTGACGCCCGGGTCCATCGCTCTCTAGCGTGGCCCGCGATCCAGCCTAGCCCCAGCCTAAGGAAAAACAAGCGGGTGCATTGCAGCAGGCCTCCAACCGGGACGCGGCGCCCATGACGGCGCTGCGGGTCAGCGGGATCATCGGCGGACGGCTCGATCCTGGCCTGAGTGAGCGGCTGCATCGCCTTGAGCACCGGGGCACCCTCGATGTCGTCGAGATCGGCGCCGCCGACCTGCCGCGGCGCCGCTTCCGCGCCACGAGCCAAGCCGGACGCACGGTCGAGATCGCCCTGCCGCGCGAGCAGGCGCTGTTCGACGGCGCCGTGCTCTGGCTGGCCGACGATGGCGCGCTCCTGCTGCGCGTCGCCGCCCAGCGTTGGCTGCGCCTCGTGCCGCAGACCCGCGACGACGCCCTGGCGCTGGGCTACCACGCCGGCAACCTGCATTGGCGCGTGCGGTTCGAGGGCGACGCCCTGCTGGTCGCGCTGGAAGCGCCGCCCGAGGAGTACCTCGCCCGGCTTGGCACGCTGGGGGCAAAGGGCCGGCTGGACTGCGACATCATCGACGCCGCCCCGTGCTGAGCCTGCTCCCGGCCCTGCAGCAGGCGGATGCGGCCTTCCCGAGCGGTGGCTTCGCGTTCTCCAACGGGATCGAGGGACTGGATGCCATGGGCGTGCGCCTCGACGGCCCGGCGCTCGCCGGGGTGATGGCGGCCGTGCTGCGCCACCGCTGGGCGCCCTGCGACCGGATCGCCCTGGTGCAGGCGTGGCGCTCCGGATCGGACGCAGCCCGCCTGGCCGAGATCGACCAGGCATTGGAGGCGGCGACCCTGCCCGAAAGCCTGCGTCGCGGCTCACGCCGCAACGGGGCCGCGCTGCTCGCGGCGCACGTCCGGCTCGGGACGCCGGGAGCCTCGGCGTTTCAAGAAGCGTTGCAGGCGGATGCTATCCTCGGCCACCTTCCCGTCCTGCAAGGCGCGCTGTGGCAAGCCGTCGGCCTGGACGAGGACGCGGCAACCCAGGTTTCGGGCTACACGGTGGCAAGCGGCCTTGCATCCGCGGCCGTGCGTCTGGGCTGCCTCGGCGCGCTGGCCGCCCAGGCCGCGCTCCGGGACGCGCTGCCGCTCATTGCGAAGCTGGCGCGCGACCCGGTGCCCGGCATCGACCGGCTCGGCGGCGTCCTGCCTTGGCTCGACATCGCCTGCGCCCGGCAGCAGAGCGCATCCCTGCGCCTGTTCGCAAGCTGACGCGCCATTCCAACCGGAGCCGACCATGCTGCTGACCCCCACGGAACTGGAGCGCCTGGCGATCTTCACCGCCGCCGAGCTGGCCCGGCGGCGCCGCGCCCGCGGCCTGCGCCTCAACCACCCGGAGGCGGTCGCCCTGATCGCCGACGAGATCCTGGAAGGCGCGCGGGATGGCCGGACGGTGGCTGAGCTGATGGGCTTAGGCTCCACCATCCTGACCGCCGCCGACGTGTTGCCGGGCGTGGCCAGCATGGTGCCGATGCTGCAGGTCGAAGGCGTGTTCCCCGACGGCACCAAGCTGGTCACGGTGCACGACCCGATCCGTCCGCGCGAGGGCGATCCCGCGGACACGGTGCAGCCCGGCGAGATCATCCCGGCGCCGGGCAGCATTGAACTCAGCGCCGGCAAGCGCCGCGCCGCGGTCTCCGTGGTCAACACCGGCGACCGGCCGGTGCAGGTGGGGTCGCACTACCATTTCTTCGAGACCAACCGCGCGCTGGAGTTCGACCGCGCCGCCGCGTTCGGCATGCGGCTCGACATCCCCGCCGGCACCGCGACGCGGTTCGAGCCGGGCCAGGCGCGGGAGGTGGCGCTGGTGGCCTTCGGCGGCACCGGCGCCGTCACCGGGCTGAACGCGCTGACGGAAGGCGGGACCGACGCCGCCTCCCTCCCGGCCGCCCTGGCGCGCGCCCGCGCCGCCGGGTTCCGGGGCGCCTGAGGACATGGCCCGCATCACCCGCGCCGAGTACGCGGCGCTGTACGGCCCGACCACGGGCGACGGCATCCGCCTCGGCGACACGGCGCTGGTCGCCGTCGTGGAGCACGACCACGCCGTCTATGGCGATGAGTGCCTGCACGGCGGCGGCAAGACCCTGCGGGACGGGATCGGCCTCGCCTCCGGCGTCACCAACGCGGCCGGCGCGCTCGACATGCTGCTGTGCAACGTGGTGCTGATCGACCCGGTGCTGGGCATCGTCAAGGGCGACCTCGGCATCCGCGGCGGGCGCGTCGCTGGGTTCGGCAAGGCCGGCAACCCCGCGGTGATGGACGGGGTCGATCCGCGGCTCATCGTCGGCGCCGGCACCACGGTGCGCGACTGCGAGGGGCTGATCGCGACGCCCGGCGCCATCGACGTGCACGTGCATTTCGACAGCGCGCAGCTTTGCGAGCACGCCATCGCCTCGGGGATCACCACCATGCTGGGCGGCTCCCTGGGGCCGATCACCGTGGGCATCGATTCCGGCGGGCCGTTCAACACCGCGCGGATGCTGCAGGCGGCGGAGGCGTGGCCGATCAACTTCGGCTTCCTGGGCCGCGGCAACGCGCACCATCCGGACGCGCTGATCGAGCAGATGCGGACCGGCTGTCTGGGGCTGAAGATCCATGAGGACTGGGGCGCGATGCCGGCCGCCATCGACGCCTGCCTGCGCGTGGCGGACGCGCTGGACTTCCAGGTGCAGCTCCATACCGACACGCTGAACGAGAGCGGCTTCGTTGAGGACACCCTGGCCGCCATCGGCGGGCGCACGATCCATATGTATCACACGGAGGGCGCGGGCGGCGGGCACGCGCCCGACATCATCCGGGTGGCGGGCGTGCCCCACTGCCTGCCCAGCTCGACCAACCCCACCAATCCCTACACGGTGAACACCTTCGACGAGCACCTCGACATGACCATGGTGTGCCATCACCTGAACCCGC
>CAXSHI010000095.1:0-15685 GCA_964236755.1 uncultured Acetobacteraceae bacterium | reverse complement strand
GAAATCGAGCGCGGGCGCGGCTACCCGTTCGAGGGCAACTACTCGTCCTGGCTGGCGCAGAAGCGCAAGCGCCTGCAGCAGGAGGAGAAGGAGGAGAGCAGCCGCCAGCGCGCCCTGGCCGCGGAGGAGGAGTGGATACAAAGCAGCCCCCGCGCCCGGCAGACCAAGAGCCGCGCCCGCATCGCCAAGTACGAGGAGATGCAGGCGAAGTCGCAGGAGATGGCGACCGGGGTGGCGGAGATCGTGATCCCGCCGGGTCCGCGCCTGGGCAGCCTGGTGATCGAGGCCGACAAGGTCCGCAAGGCGTTCGGCAACCGGCTGCTGATCGACGACCTGGACTTCAAGCTGCCGCCCGGCGGCATCGTCGGCGTCATCGGCCCGAACGGCGCGGGGAAGACGACGCTGTTCCGCATGATCACCGGGCAGGACGAGCCGGACGGCGGCAACCTGCGGGTGGGGGAGACGGTGAAGCTCGGCTACGTCGATCAGTCGCGCGACAGCCTGGACGCCGGCAAGTCCGTCTGGGAGGAGATCAGCGGCGGCACCGACGTGATCTACTTGGGCAAGCGGGCGGTGCCGTCCCGGGCCTACGTGGGTGCGTTCAACTTCAAGGGGTCGGACCAGCAGAAGAAGGTCGGCATCCTGTCGGGCGGCGAGCGCAACCGTGTGCACCTGGCGAAGATGCTTAAGTCCGAGAGCAACGTCATCCTGCTGGACGAGCCGACCAACGACCTGGACGTGGACACGCTGCGCGCGCTGGAGGAGGCGTTGGCGGAGTTCGCCGGCTGTGCCGTGATCATCAGCCACGACCGCTGGTTCCTGGATCGACTCGCGACGCATATCCTGGCGTTCGAGGGCGACAGCCACATCGAGTGGTTCGAGGGCAACTTCCAGGCCTACGAGGCGGACAAGCGACGACGGCTCGGCGCCGACGCGATCGAGCCGCACCGGATCAAGTACCGGCCGCTCGCCCGCTAGTTCGCCTCCCGTCAGTCCGCGCCGGGCGGCGCCGTCGTGAACCCGGCCTGGGTGATCCGGACCGGCCGGCTGGTGCTGTCGCCCGTGGGTTGGCAGGACCTGCCGGACCTCCGGGCGCTGAAGGGCAATCCCGGGGTGTTCGGGCAGATGCTCGGCGGCGTGCGCTCTCCGGGCCAGGTCGCCGAGGAGCTGGCGCTGGAGGTGGCGTTCTGGCCGGCGCACGGCGTGGGCATGTGGCTCGTGCGGGACGCGCCGGGCCGGGCGGCCATAGGCCTGACCGGCGTGCATGAGCGCCCAGACGGCCGCGGCATGGCGCTGCGCTTCGCCTTCCGCCCGGAAACGCGGGGACACGGGTTGGCACGGGAGGCCGCCGGGGCGGCGCTGCGCTTCGCCCATGACCAGGCCGGGCTGAAGCGCGTGGTGGCGGTGGCGCGGGACAGCAACTTCGCGTCCCGCGTTCTGCTCGGCGCCATCGGCATGCGGCCCTGCGGCACGTTCGAGCGCGACGGCCACCCCATGCTGGTGTTCGAGAGCGTGGCTACGCCGCCGCCTGCTGGCGCATGGCGCTGATCAGGGCGCCCACGTCGTTGTTGTTGCGGGAGATGTAGGCGGCGTAGTCGCTGCGCTGCGTCACGCGCAGGCTGATGCCCTCCGCGATCACGTCGATGATCTTCGGCTTTCCCGCCGCCTGGCTGACCACCCACTGCACGTTGTTCGGCTGCTGGTTGGGGCGGCGGATGGTCGTGCCCACCAGGCTGTTGCCTTCCTGCTGGGTCGTGCTGGTCGGGTTGAACGTGACGCCCTGGAACTGGCCGAGCTTGCCGGTGATGTTGTTCAGCAACACCGCATGGAAAAGTTGGGTGAACTGCTGCTGCTGGGGCGGCGTCGCGGTGCGCCAGTAGCGGCCGAGGCAGAAGCGGGCAATGCCTTCCACATCGACCGCCTCCTCGATCAGCGGGCCAAGCCGGCGCTTCTTCTCCTCGTAGGAGCCGGGGCCGTTCACGATGCCGACCAGCGCGTTGCCGAGCTGCACCACGAAGCCGGTGGCGTCTCCGGCCGGCTGTGCCCAGGCGCTTGCCCAGGGCCGGGTGGCGAATACCGCCGTGGCGGCCACGGAGTAGGTCAGGAGGTCGCGGCGTGTCAGCATGGGTCGATTGTGCTTTCGATGATCATGTGGCGGTTCTACGGTAGGCAGTCTATGATCCCACAGACGGATCTGCGGAACGTATAGCCAAGCATGACGTTGCGCGGTGGTCGCTATTCACTAGATTGGCGTGGACAGCGCGCCGCGCCAGCATAGCCGGGATAGCAGTTTCATGAACCAGATCACCGCCCATCCGCCCGAGGCCGAGGCGCCCGCCACGTTGGAACGTTGGCTGACTGGCCCCCGTTTTGCGGCACTGCCTGCCCGTACCGCCGCCCTGCCGGCGCCGGCCCTGTCCTTTGAGTTCTTCCCGCCGAAGAACGACGCCCTGGAGGCGCAGCTTTGGACTTGCGTCCGACGGCTGGAGCGGCTGGCGCCGCGCTTCGTGTCCGTCACCTACGGCGCGGGCGGCACGACGCAGGCCCGCACCCATGCGACGGTCAGCCGCCTGGTGAAGGAGACCGACCTGACGCCGGCCGCGCACCTGACCTGCGTCGGCGCGTCGCGCGGCGAGGTCGATGACGTGGCCCGGCAGTACTGGGACGCCGGCGTGCGGCACATCGTGGCGCTGCGCGGCGATGCGCCGGCAGGTCAGGACTATGCGCCGCATCCCGAGGGCTACGCCTATGCCGCCGACTTGGTGGCCGGGCTGCGCCGGGTAGCGGATTTCGAGGTGTCCGTCGCCGCCTATCCCGAGACGCACCCGACGGCGCTGAACGCCGACCACGATCTGGACAACCTGAAGCGCAAGCTCGACGCCGGGGCGACTCGGGCGATCACGCAGTATTTCTTCGACGGCACGATCTTCCTGCGCTTTCTGGACCGGGCGCTCGCCGCCGGGATCACCGCGCCGATCGTGCCCGGCATCATGCCGGTGTCCAACTATGCCCAGGCGGCGAAGTTCAGCGACATGTGCGGCACGAGCGTGCCGAACTGGCTCGGCACGATGTTCGAGGGCACCGAGGACGACCCGGAAACCCGGCGCATGATCGCCGCCATCGTCGCGGCCGAGCAGGTGCGCCTGCTGCAGGCGAACGGGGTGGACGAGTTCCACTTCTACACGCTGAACCGCCCGGACCTCACCTTTGCCATCGCCCATCTGCTCGGCGTGCGGGCAAAGCCGGTCTCAGCACCGGTCGCTTGAGGGAACGGCCGCGCGCCCTGGGCAGGGCGGCGCGGCGGCGGGTTGGCTGCGTTGGCCATCCGTTCTATAGCCCTGGCATGTCCGCCAAGACACCCGCGCCGTGACCGAATACCTCGCCCGGCTCAACCCCGAGCAGCGCCAGGCGGTCGAGGCGGTCGATGGCCCGGTTCTGGTGCTGGCCGGCGCCGGCACCGGCAAGACCCGCGTGCTGACCACCCGGTTCGCGCACATCCTGCTGACCGGCCGGGCGGCGCCGGGCCAGGTGCTGGCGGTGACGTTCACCAACAAGGCGGCGAAGGAGATGCGGGAGCGCGTCGGCGCGATCCTGGGCCGGCCGGCGGAGGGTCTGTGGCTCGGCACCTTCCACGCGCTGTGCGCCCGGATGCTGCGTCGGCACGCGGAATTAGTGGGGCTGACCTCCGGCTTCACCATCCTGGACTCGGATGACCAGCTGCGCCTGCTGAAGCAGGTGATGGAGGCGGCGCACATCGACGCGAAGCGTTGGGCGCCGCCGGCGCTGATGGGCATGATCCAGCGCTGGAAGGACCGCGGCCTGACGCCCGACCGCGTGACAGCGGCCGAGGAGGGGGACTTCGCCGGCGGCCAGTCCCGCAACCTGTACACCGCGTATCAGGCGCGGCTCAAGCAGCTCAACACCGCCGATTTCGGCGACCTGCTGCTGCACATGACGGAGATCCTGCGCAGCAAGCCGGAAATCCTGGCGCAATACCACCGGATGTTCCGCTACATCCTGGTGGACGAGTATCAGGACACCAACCTGGTCCAATACCTCTGGCTGCGGCTGTTGGCCCAGTCGCACAAGAATATCTGCTGCGTGGGGGATGACGATCAGTGCCTGGCAAGCGGAACGCAGGTCACGCTTGCTGATCGCAGCCAGTGCGCGATCGAGACCATCAAGCAGGGCGACCAGGTTCTCGCCTGCCACGGCGGTGGCGAGTTCCGCCCGGCGCGCGTCACCAACACGTTTACCCGGCGCAGCAACCAGGCGCTCGTCTGCATCCGGCTTGCGGACGGACGCGAGCTGATCAGCACGCCGGGCCATGTCCACTTCGCCGATGTGATCCTGGGCGAGAGTCCGCAGCGGTTCTACACCTACCTGATGCGGCGCGGAGACCGATACCGGATCGGCACATCGCAGATCTACACGCAGGGGCAAGCCAAGCCAGTGATCGGCTACAAGCAGCGTTGCCTGCAGGAACACGCCGATGCCGTTTGGCTCATCGACGCCTTTGCATCCGAAGTCGAGGCGCGCGAGTGCGAGCATGTGCTCAGCCTCCGCTATGGCGTGACGACGCTGCCCTTCGTGGCACGCCCGACAGGCCGCACGAACGATCTGGTCGGCGATCAAGGGCGGCTCGACCGCATACACGCCAGCTTGACCGGCGGCGACGGCGCAGCCCGGCTCATGCACGATTACGGCCTCGATGCGGAGCAGCCCCATCACATGCCGCAAACCAGCCGGGGACGGCGGCGGAACCTGATCTTGACCATGTTTGCGGACCGGCGGGGCCGCACGCCGATGCACCGCATCGCAGTCAGCGGCAACGACGCAGGCGGGTTGCAGTCCGTGCGTGCAGCCGGATTGAATGCGCGGGTCTATGCCCGCAACCCACAGAACTGGCGGTATGAGTCAAGCTTCAAGGATGTGGCCCAGATTGATGCCGTCCGGGTGCGTCTTGAGCCGCTTATGCCGCTGACCATCTTGCGCAAGGCCAATCTGCTTGGCAAAGCCCTCACGCTCCGTCCGGCGTCGCAGATCCGCCCCGGCATGATGCTGGCCGGCGCGGACGGGCGGCACCACCCGGTCGTCTCTGTCGAGGCCGTGTCCGACGTGATCACCGTCCACGACCTCGATGTCGAGGGCGTCCACAATTTTATCGCCAACGGCATCGTCACCCACAACTCGATCTACTCGTGGCGCGGCGCCGAGGTCGAGAACATCCTGCGGTTCGAGAAGGATTTCCCCGGCGCGCAAATCGTCAAGCTGGAGCGCAACTACCGCTCCACTGCGCCGATCCTGGGCGCCGCCGCCGGGCTGATCGCCAACAACGAGGGGCGGCTGGGCAAGACCCTGCGGTCCGGCCGCAACGACGCCAGCGGCGAGCAGGTCAGCGTCGTCAGCCTGTGGGACTCGGACGAGGAGGCCCGCATGGTCGGCGACCGGATCGAGGCGCTGCGCCGCGGCGGGCACTCGCTCGCCGAGATGGCGATCCTGGTCCGCACCAGCGCGCAGACCCGCGCGTTTGAGGAGCGGATGATCACGCTGGGCCTGCCGTACCGCGTGGTGGGCGGCTTGCGCTTCTACGAGCGTGCGGAGATCCGCGACGCCATCGCCTACATGCGCGTGCTCCACCAGCCGTCCGACGACCTCGCGTTCGAGCGCATCGTCAACGTGCCCCGGCGCGGCGTGGGCGAGGTGGCGTTGCGCGCCATGCACGTGTCGGCGCGGGAGCAGCAGATCCCGCTTGCCTTGGCCAGCGAACGCTTGGTGCAGTCGGGCGGGCTGAAAGGCCGGGTCGGGACCGCGTTGAAGGAGCTGTTCCAGGCCTTTGCGCGCTGGCGGGAGGAACTGCCGCGCGATGGCCACGTGCTGACGCTGGCGAAGATGCTGGACGAGAGCGGCTACACTGAGATGTGGAAGCAGGACAAGTCGCCGGACGCGCCGGGGCGGCTGGAGAACCTGAAGGAACTGGTGCGGGCGCTGGCCGACTTCGAGACGCTGGCCGGGTTCCTCGACCACGTCTCCTTGGTGATGGAGAACGAGCAGAACGCCGAGGGCGACCGCGCCAGCATGATGACGTTGCACGGCGCCAAGGGGCTGGAGTTCGACACCGTGTTCCTGCCGGGCTGGGAGGAGGGCCTGTTCCCGAGCCAGCGCACGCTCGACGAGGGCGGGCTGAAGGGGCTGGAGGAGGAGCGGCGCTTGGCCTACGTCGGCCTGACCCGCGCCCGCAAGCTCGCCGTCGTCAGCTACGCCGCCAACCGGCGCATCTACGCCAACTGGCAGAGCAGCATCCCGAGCCGCTTTGTGGACGAGCTGCCGGAGGCGCACGTGGACCGCGCCGGCTCGGCGGCGATGCAGCGGGAGGCACGGATGATCTCCGCCCCCAGCGTGTTCACCGGCGGTCCCCTGATGGCCCAGCGCCCGGCGGGCCCGCGCGTCGTCGAGGCGTGGGAGCAGCCGGCCCGGCCCGCCCGGCAGGACGCCATCGCGGTCGGCAGCCGGGTGTTCCACCAAAAGTTCGGCTATGGCCAGGTGCTGGCCGTGGATGATGACCGGCTGGACATCGCGTTCGAGAAGGCCGGCCAGAAGCGCCTGCTGGACCGCTTCGTGGAGAAGGCATGAAGCGTCACGCCGTCCCCTTGGAAACCGTGTCCGTCGAGGTGCCGGACGCCGCGGTGGACGCATATGAGGCTGCGCTCGGCACGGTCTGTGCCACCGTGGGCTTCTTCTTCGCCGACGAGGCGCGCGGCATCTGGCGGGTGGAAGGCGTGCATGACGCAGGCGCCGACGAGGCGCGCTTGCAGGATGCGCTGGCGCTGGCGGCCCTGGCCAGCGGCATCCCCGCCGTGCTGCGCCGGGAGGCGACGGCGGCCGAGGGCTGGCTGGCGCGAACCCAGGCCTTTTTCCCGGAGCAGCGCGTGGGCCGGCGGTTCGCGGTGCGCGGCACGCATCAGGCCGGCCCCGCGGCGCCGGGTCGCCTGACGCTCACCCTCGACGCCGGGCTGGCGTTCGGGTCGGGGGAGCATGGATCGACGCGCGGATGCCTGCGCGCGCTGGAGGTCGTGGCCCGGCGCCGGCCGCGACGCATCCTCGACCTGGGGACCGGGTCCGGCATCTTGGCGATGGCGGCGGCGAAGCTGCTGCGGCGGCCGGTGCTGGCGACCGACATCGAGCCGTGGTCGGTCAGGGTCGCGGGACAGAACGCGGCGGCGAACGGCGTCGGCCGGCTGGTGCGGCCCGTGCTCGGCAATGGATGGCATGCACGTGCGGTCCGGGCAGGAGCGCCTTATGACTTGGTGCTCGCCAACATCCTGGCCCGGCCGCTGTGCCGAATGGCGCGGGACCTGGCGTCCCGCCTGTCGCCCAGCGGCACGGCAATCCTGGCGGGGCTGCTGGCAAGCCAGGTACGCATGGTGCTCGCAGCGCACCGGCGACAGGGCCTCCGGCTTGAGGCGACCTGCCGAGAGGGCAATTGGATGACGCTGGTTGTGCGGAAGGCGGGGCGGGCGGGCTGAGCCGGCCCGCCCCCATTCCGGTCAGATCGCGGCGGTGCGGCCGAAGCCGATGCGTGCCGAACCGCGCTTGCGGGCCTGGGCAAACTGCGGATCGAACACGCGGCTCAGTTCATGGCGATGCAGGCCGATGTCCGCCAGTTCACGGTCGCTCAGCGACGAAAGCTCGTCCAGCACCGCACGGCGCCGGGACATGTCGAGCAGGCTGGAGACAAGGCTGCCGATACGCTGGGCCAGACTGCGCGGCACCGGGCGTGCATCGGTGATCGTGCCGTCCGTGCCCTCGACGACCGGACTCCGGTACGTCAGACTATCGGACATCAGGAGCGCAATCTGCTCCTTGGCAAGCGGGGCGTTCATTTCACTATCCTCAACACTCATCTGCGCCACGATCCGAGCTTGCACTTGCGGTGCGCAGCTCCCGTGGCACGACCGGAATATGCGCTCCTTATGCTGCAATGCAGCGTGCATTGTTACGCTGTCTGATATGCGTACAGCGCAGTTATTGAGGCGCAGCTATGACAAATTGTGAAGTTTCCATGATCCAAAGCCATGCGGCGGAACGGCTGGCCCGCGTGCGGAACGCGATGGCGGCGCAGGGCCTGGATGGCTTCATCGTGCCGCGCGCGGACGAGCACCTGGGCGAGTACGTGCCGCCTGCTGCCGAGCGGCTGGCTTGGCTGACGGGCTTCACCGGAAGCGCCGGGGTGGCAGTCGTGCTGGCGGACCGGGCGGCCGTGTTCACCGATGGGCGATACACCCTGCAACTCGCCAATCAAGTGGACGCGGCACTGTTCGAGGCCTGTCACATCACGGAGCAGCCGCCTGCGGCTTGGCTCAAGGCGCATGCCGCCGCGGGCGCCCGGATCGGCTACGATCCGTGGCTCATCAGCCAGGACGGCTTGAAGCGACTGTGCGACGCCGGGCTGGAGATGGTGCGGGCCGATCCGAACCCGGTCGATCTCGCCTGGACCGACCGTCCCGCGGCCCCGTCGGCGCCGGCGGTGCCGCATCCGCTGGCCTACGCCGGCCGCACCTCGGCCGAGAAGCGGGCCGATGTGGCGGCGGCGTTGCGGGCGGACGGCCAGGACGTTGCCGTCATCACCGACCCGGCCTCGCTCGCCTGGCTGCTGAACCTGCGCGGCGGCGATGTCGATTACACCCCGTTCGCCCTGGGGTTCGTGCTGCTGCGCTCGAACGGCACGGCGATCCTGTTCATGGAGCCGGAAAAGCTGCCGCCGGAGACGCTGGATTGGCTGGGACCCGACGTGACGCCCATGGGACGGGCCATGCTCCCGGGGGCGCTGGCCCAATTCTCCGAACAGCGGGTGCGGGTGGACGCCGCGGGGTCGCCTGTGTGGTTCGCCCAAACGCTGGACCAGGCAGGCGCCAATGTTCTCGACGGCGCCGATCCGTGCCAACTTCCCAAAGCCTGCAAGAACCTCACGGAGCAGGCCGGCGCGCGGGCGGCGCATGCGCGGGATGCGGTCGCGGTCTGCCGTTTCCTGCACTGGCTGGACGGTGCCGACCGCTTGTCCCTGACCGAGGTTGCCGCCGCCCAGCGGCTGCTCGCGCTCCGGCAGGAAGCAGCGGAGTTCCGGGGGGAGAGCTTCCCCGCCATCTCCGGCGCCGGGGAGCACGGCGCGGTGATCCACTACCGCGTGACCGCCGAGACGGACCGGCCGCTCCGCGACAACGAGGCCTATCTGATCGACAGCGGCGCGCAGTATCCGGACGGGACCACCGACATCACCCGCACGGTGTGGACCGGGCTGGACACGCCGCCGGCCGAGCTGTGCGACCGGTTCACCCGCGTGCTGAAAGGCCATATCGCGCTGGCGGCGGCGCTGTTTCCGCTGGGCGTGGCCGGCCCGCATCTGGACGCCTTCGCCCGGCGCGCCCTGTGGCAGGCCGGGCTGGATTACGACCACGGCACCGGCCACGGCGTGGGCAGCTACCTGTCGGTGCACGAAGGCCCGGCAAGCCTGTCGCGCGCCGGCCGCATGGTGCCGCTGGCGCCGGGCATGATCCTGTCGGACGAGCCGGGCTACTACCTGCCCGGCGCTTACGGCATCCGGCTCGAGAACCTGCTGATGGTGCGTACGGCGGAGCGCCCGGCGGCGAAAAAGCCGTTCCTGGAGTTCGAGACCCTGACGCTGGCCCCGTTCGACCGGCGGCTGATCGACCGCACGCTGCTGGACGAGGCGGAGCGGCGCTGGATTGACGAGTACCACGCCAGGGTCCTGGCAGAGGTCGGGCCGGCCTTGGACGAGGCGGCGCGGGATTGGCTGGCGGCGGCCTGCGCAGCGCTGGGCTAGAACCCGGCCATCTCTCGCCACTCGGCCTCCGTCGCCGTCGGCACGCCCAGCTCCGCAGCCTTCCTTGCCTTCGATCCCGCGTCGGCGCCGAGGATCAGCAGGTCCGTCCGCTTCGAAACGCTGTCGGTGACGCGGGCGCCCAGCGCCTCCGCCCGCGCCTTGGCCTCCGGGCGGCTCATGGTTTCGAGCGTGCCGGTGAACACCAGGTTCTTGCCGGAAAGCGCGCCGTCCGCCCCGGCCGCGGGCTTGGCATCTTGGATGGTGAGGAGCGCCGCCAGTTCGTCCAGGGCCGTGAGGTTGCGGGGTTCGACGAAGAACGCCGCCAACTCGTCCGCCAGGGCCTTGCCGACCCCCAGGATGCTGCCGAGGGCCGAGCGTTCGTCGCTGCCGACGGTCGTTGCCGCCAGCATCTGCGCGCGCCAGGCGGCGTAGCTGGCGTAGTGCCGGGCCAGCAGCTTGGCGTTGGTCTCGCCGACCCGGCGGATGCCAAGCGCGTAGATGAAGCGGTCGAGCGGCACCGTACGGCGGCCCTCGATGGACTGCATCAGGTTGCTGACGGATTTCTCCTTCCAGCCCTCCCGGGTCAGCAGCTCGGCGCGGTGCTGCTCCAATCGGAAGATGTCGGCGGGGCCGTGCAGCCAGCCGAGGCCGTGGAACTCCTGGATGGTTTTCTCGCCCAGGCCCTCGATGTCGAAGGCGCCGCGGGAGACGAAATGGATCAGCCGCTCGACGGTCTGCGCCGGGCAGACCAGGCCGCCGGTGCAGCGGCGCACCACCTCGCCCGCGGCGCGCGCCGCCAGGCTGCCGCAGGCGGGGCAGGTCTCGGGCGGCACGAAAGGCGCGGCGCCATCCGGGCGATGGTCGGGCATGACGCCGACGATCTGCGGGATCACGTCGCCGGCGCGCTGCAGCACCACGGTGTCGCCGACGCGCACGTCCTTGCGGGCGATCTCGTCCTCGTTGTGCAGGGTGGCGCGGGTGACGAGCACGCCGCCGACGTTCACGGGGGCGAGCCACGCCACGGGGGTCAGCGCCCCGGTGCGGCCGACCTGGATGCGGATGTCTTCCAGCACCGTGACCGCCTGCTCCGCCGGGAACTTCCAGGCGATGGCCCAGCGCGGCGCCCGGCCGATGAAGCCCAGGCGGCGCTGCAGGGCCAGGTCGTCCAGCTTATAGACGACGCCGTCGATGTCGTAGCCCAGGCCGGCGCGGGCCAGGGCGGTTTCCTCTTGGAACGCCGCCGCCTCGGCCTCGCCGGCGAGCAGGCGGGAGAGCGGGTTGACCTGGAAGCCCCAGGCGCGGAGCTGCTCCAGGTAGGCGGAGTGGGTGCCGGGGATGCTGCCCTGCACGTCGCCCAGGGCGTAGGCGAACAAGGACAGCGGGCGCGTCGCGGTGATGGCCGGGTCAAGCTGGCGGAGCGAGCCGGCGGCGGCGTTGCGCGGGTTGGCGAACAGCTTCTGCCTCGCCGCCGCCTGCGCCGCGTTGAGGGCGAGGAAATCGGCCTTGGTCATGAACACCTCGCCGCGGATCTCGATCAAGGCAGGGAAGGGGCCGTGCAGGCGGGCGGGCACGGTCCGAACCGTGCGGAGATTGGCCGTCACGTCCTCTCCCTCCGTGCCGTCGCCTCGGGTGGCGCCGCGCACCAGGGCGCCGTTCTCGTAGAGGAGATTGATGGACAGGCCGTCGATCTTCGGCTCGGCAACGAAGGCGAGGCGGGCGTCCTCCGGCAGATGCAGGAAACGGCGGATGCGGGCGCAGAACTCCGTGAAGTCCGCAGGCGCGAAAGCGTTGTCGAGGGACAGCATCGGCACGCGGTGGCGGACCTTGGCGAACCCGGCGGAGGGCATCGCGCCCACTCGGTGGCTGGGGCTGTCGGGGCGGACCAGATGCGGAAATTCGGCCTCGATGGCCGCGTTGCGCTGGCGCAGCGCGTCGTAGTCCGCATCGCTGATCAGCGGGGCGTCGTGCTCGTGGTAGGCCTGGTCGTGCCGGGCGATCTCCGCGGCGAGGGTCGCGAGCGCCTCCGCCGCCTCGGCTTCCGTCATCAGGCGCCCGCCCTTGTCATGCAGCGGTGCCCAGCAGGCTGTCGGCGGCGGCGCGGGCGGCCTCCGTCACGCTTTCCCCGGCCAGCATGCGGGCGATCTCCTCGCGCCGGGCTGGCAGGTCGAGTGCCAGAACGCGGGTTTCCGCCCGGTTCTTGGCGGCGATCTTGGCGACCTGCAGGTGCGCCGCGCCGCGCGCCGCGACCTGCGGGCTGTGGGTGACGACCAGCACCTGCACCTGGTCCGCGACGCGCGCCAGCCGGTCGCCCACCGCCGCCGCCGTGGCGCCCCCCACGCCGCTATCGACCTCGTCGAACACCAGGGTCGGCACCGACCCGCCGCTGACCAGCACCACCTTCAGCGCCAGCATCAGGCGGGATAGCTCGCCGCCGGACGCGATCTTGTCGAGCGCGCCGGGCGCCTGGCCGGGGTTGGTCGCGATCAGGAACCGCACCGCGTCCGCCCCGGCGACGCCCCAGCGGGCCTCCTCCAACGCCTCGACCTCCACCACGAACCGCGCCTTGTCGAGCCGGAGCGGCGGCAACTCGTTCGTGACTGCCGCCTGCAGGCGCTTGGCAGCAACCTGCCGCGCCGCGGTCAACGCGGCGGCGGCGGCGGCGTAGGCCGTGCGGGCGACGGCCGAGGTCGCCTCCAGCGCCGCGATCTCGGCCGATCCCGTGTCGAGCGCCGCGAGCCGGCCGCGCAGGCCGGCCAGCAGGGCCGGCAACTCGACGACGGCCGTGCCATGCTTGCGCGCCGCGCCGCGCAACGCGAACAGCCGCTCCTCCGCCTGTTCCAGCAGGCGCGGGTCGGTGTCGGCCTCGTTGGCGAGACGGCTGAGCAGCGTCTCGGCCTCCGCCAGCGCCTCCTCGGCGCGTTCCAGCGCGGCGAGCGCCGGGGCGGCGGGGTTGTCGGCGTCCGGTTGGCCGGTCGGCACGAGCTTTTGCAGCACGCGGGACGCATTGCGCAGCGAGGCGGCAGGGCCGGCGCTGCGCCGGTCTTTGGGCGCGATGTCCGACAGGGCGGAGGCTATCGCCTCGGCCCGTCGCTCGCCCTGCTGCAGCCGCTGGCGCTCGGCGGCCAGGTGCTCCTCCTCCCCCTCGACCGGCGCCAGGGTCGAAAGCTCCTCCACGGTGTGACGCAGCCAGTCCTCTTCCCGCTGCGCCTCGGCGATGGCGGTCTTGGCGTCTCGCAGCGCGGCGCTCGCCTCCCGCCAGGCGCGCCACGCGGCACCCGCCGCCAAGCGGACCGGCGCATATCCGCCGTAGGCGTCCAGCAGGGCGGCATGCACCGCCGGGTCGGCGAGGCCCATCTGGTCGCCTTGCCCCTGCACCTCCACCAGCAGCGAGCCGGCCCGGCGCAGCAGCGCCACCCCAACCGGCTGGTCGTTGATCGTGGCGCGGGACCGCCCATCCTTCGACACGACGCGGCGCACGACGATCTCGTCCTCAAGCGCCACGCCCTGCTCGGCCAGGAGTTCCAAGGCGGGATGGCCGGGCGGCGGGGCGAAGCAGGCGCTGACGCTGGCCTGTTCGGCGCCGGCACGGACCAAGCCGGCGTCAGCCCGCGCCCCGAGCGCCAGCCCCAGGCTGTCCAGCAGGATGGACTTGCCGGCGCCGGTTTCCCCGGTCAGCACGGTCAGCCCAGTGCCGAACGCCAGGTCCAGGCGCTCGATCAGCACCACGTCGCGGATCGACAGGGCCGTCAGCACGTGGAGGCTAGAAAACGCTGCCCAGGGTGCGGGCCAGGAAGCCGCCGGCCCGCTCGGTTGCAGGCGTGGGCGGCGCGATGCCGTTCTCGGCAAGCTGGCCGTAGCTGTCCTCATACCACCGGCTGCCCGGGTAGTTGTGGCCGAGCACGGCGGCGGTCCGCTTCGCCTGGTCGGTCAAGCCCAGCAGCAGATAGATCTCAGTCAACCGGTGCAGCGCCTCGGGCGCGTGATTGGTGGTTTGGTAGTCGTCGATGACGCGCTGGAAACGGCCGATGGCCGCCGCATACAGCTTCTGCTGCTCATAGAAGCGGCCGATCTCCATCTCCTTGCCCGCCAGGTGGTCGCGGCATAGGTCGATCTTGAGGCGGGAGTCGCGAGCATACGCGCTTTCGGGAAAGCGGTTCACGACATCCTGCAAGGCGACCATCGCCTGCTCGGTGCCTTTCTGGTCACGCTGGATATCGGCGATCTGCTCGTAGAAGCTCAGACCGCGCAGGTAATACGCATAGGATGCATTGGAGCTTGTCGGATGAAGCTGGATATAGCGATCTAGCGAACCGATCGCCTCGGTGTAGTGATTTTGCAGATACTCTGCATAGCCGTGCATCAGCTGGGCGTTGACCACCCATGATGAGTAGGGATAATTCTGCTCAATCGCGTCGAATTGTGACACTGCCGTGGCGTATCGCTTCTGGTTGAGCGCGTCGATCCCGTTGTTGTATAGTTCCTCGGCCGTTCTCGCCGCCGGGTCGGCCTTCACCCGCAGGTCCTCGGCCTTCCCGTTCCACGGCGCAATCGAACTCAGCGTCCCGCATCCCTGCAACACGAAGAGGGCGAGCATCCCGGGCAGGAGACGCGCGAGCAGAATGCGGGAGAGGCGGGTGCGGTGCTTCATGACAGCGGCCCTATAGCACGCCGGCGCGTCGGCGCGGAATGCGTTATGCAGCTTCCAGAAGCGGCGCCGCGGCATGCTCCCGCGGGGTGACGTCCCGCCAGCTCGACGGGTCCGCGAACAGCGCGCGGAGCACGCGGTTGTTGAGCGTGTGGCCGGAGCGGTGCCCGACGAACCGTCCTTGCAGCAGGGCGCCGGCCATCGCCAGGTCGCCCACGGCGTCGAGCATCTTGTGGCGCACGAACTCGTCCGCCATCCGCAGGCCGCCGGGGTTCAGCACCCGCGCGCCATCGACCACGACGGCGTTGTCGAGGCTGCCGCCCTGCGCCAGCCCCGCCGCCTGCAGCCCGGCGACCTCGTGCGCGAGGGTAAAGGTGCGGGCGTCCGCCAACTCGTGCCGGACCGCCGGCCCGCTCGCCGCGAGCGACAAGGCCTGCCGCCCGATTGCCGGGGCGTCGAAGGCGATCGACATGGACATCTTGAGGGACCCGGACGCGCCGGGCCGCAACTCGGCGAACGCTTCCCCGTCCTGCACGCGCACCGTCCGCAGCACCTCGATGACCCGGGCCGGCGCCCGCTGCTCCACCGATCCCGCGCAGTCCAGCAGGAACACCCATTGCGCGGCGGACCCGTCCAGCGCCGGCACCTCGGGTCCGTCCAGCTCTACCAGGATGTTGCTGATGCCGCACGCCGAGAGGGCCGCCATCAGGTGCTCGACCGTGCCGACCCTGGCATCCGGGCAGCCCGGCGACGCCAGCACTGTGCAGAGCCGCGTATCCGACACCTGATCGAAATGCGCGGGGATGTCGAGGCCGAGATCGGTGCGCCGGAACACGATCCCCGAATGCACAGGGGCAGGCTTCAGGGTAACGTTGACCCGCCGCCCGGAATGCAAGCCGACGCCGACGCAGCAAATAGCCGACTTCAAAGTATGTTGCGACGCACCGGCTGCAGAAGACTGCGGACGCTCATACGCCATCGGTGAAAGTTCAGGCAATCCGTCCATGTTACCCTCAACCAACCCTGGGGCTGGAGTGATTGTCCGGACGCCCAACCAGCGCCCCCATGCAACCTAAGTGGTTGCCAGGGGAACGCCAAATCAATGAATGTTTCTGAACATTACGCTTCAAACACTTGTAAACATTAGGGGTATGACTTCTGACGGCGCAGAAAGGTCGGGATATCGAGGCCTTCGTCCG
>CAXSHI010000094.1:0-15712 GCA_964236755.1 uncultured Acetobacteraceae bacterium | reverse complement strand
CCATCCATCCGCATAAACCAGCAAACGATGCGGTTATTTTATAACAGTCCCTAAGTCCATGCAGGCGACCTATGACGCCGTGGTCGTGTTGACGGACGCGTTCTGCCGCGACCACCTAAACGATGAATACTGCGAACTCGCGCGGGCCATGACTGCGGCACTCTGTCGCAAGCGTCCAAGCCCTCTAACCTCGGGGCAGCCGCGCACCTGGGCCTGCGGTATCATCCACGTACTAGGCCGGCTCAACTTCTTGTCGGACAAAGCGAGCCAACCTTACATGACCATGGCCGAGGTCAGCGCCGGGTTCGGCGTCGGCGAGAGTACGGCGAGCGCCAAGGCTCGGGTCATCTCGGACGCGCTGCACACGAACCGCATGGACCCGACTTGGATGCTGAAGAGCATCGTTGACCGGAACCCGCTCGTGTGGATGGCTGAGGTCAACGGCATGCTGGTCGACATACGCGACATGCCACGCGACGTGCAGGAGATCGCCTACAAGAAGGGCATGATCCCCTATGTCCCGGCAGACCAGAAATAGCTCTTGGGCGACGGCCAGCCATCTCACACATCCGAAGATCAGCTTTCCATCATGAACCGCCGTTCGGGAGCCAACAGGGCAAGGGCGCCCGGCGAGGTCGAGCATGGCGCTCCGGAGTGGTGCAGGCCGGGACGGAGAAACGGCCCCCAGCCGAACCGAGAAACGGGACTGCACCCGGCCGTGATCAACGGTTTGGTCCGGCTGCCGCATGGGACGCGGACTGGAGCCTCTCCTCCGCCGTCCGTGCTCGGTGGAGCAGCAGCAGGTTCTCGCTCGCTACCTGGCGCTTCTCCTCCGCGTGCCGTCGTGCGGCGGCGCGCAGTTCGGCGTTCTCCGCCCTGAGCTGGGCCACGGTGGCGGCGAGATCGGCGGCGGCGCACGGCTGTCCCAAAGCCACCACGATTTCGTCGAGGATGCCGCGGTGCGTCGTATAAAGCGGGTTTCGGCTGCGTCGCGCCTCTCGTGCGACGGCGGCGGGGGTGATGCGCACGGGACGCCCAGCCAGGGCCGGGTGCGTCGCCTTGCCCTCGACCAACCGGTTGAGCGCGGCGCGGTAGGCCCGAGCGGCATTCTCAGCCTGCGCCGTTGCCCGGCGGGGTTGCGTCCGGCTCTGCTCGGTCTGGCTCTCCTCGGCTGTCATTCCGGCTCTCCTCAATGCGCTTGAGCACGCGGTCGCACTCCTCGACCGCCTCGGCGAGCACGGCCCGGGCGAGTGGGCTTGCCCGGTCCCGCAGCGCCAAGTTCTTCCGGCGTCTATCCTGCCAGTATGGGACGTGCCGGTCGTCCACAGCCAGGTTTGCGCACTTGGCGCACACCGACGGGCTCCGCCCCGCCTCATTCGGCGCCGTCTCTCCGCCGCATAGGGCGACCTCGGCCTGGAACACGCACCAGCCGTAGTCGCAGCCGCGGATGCGCAGGTCCGTCTCGGCCAGCACGAAGTCGATGTAGTCGCGCCGGACCTGCTCGCCGGCTCGGCCGCGGTAGGCGTGGTTACGCGCGACGATGCGCTCACCCATGCGCCCGCCCAGCCGGTCGCTGGACAGGAGGCGGTCGAGCGCGACCGCCGTCTCGGCCCGACTTTCCTCGTCCACCAGTTCGTGCAGATCAAAGTCGGTGCCGACGTAGCCACGGGAGGTCATGGATGCCGAGATGTGCTTGAAGTGGTCGGCCAGCGCGAGGAGGTGCGAGCGGTCGCCCCGAGCCGCAAACCGGGCGAAGGTCTTGCGGAACTGGCTCGGGCTCAAATCCCAGACCTCGCCCTTATGGGTGGGCGTACCCACGCATTGAGCAAATTGTTTCAGGCGCCAAATCAACGTTGCATTGGTCGTGGCGCCAATGCCGTTGGGCATGACGTGCTTGGCCAGGAATAGGTTGCTGCTGCCAGCCTCCTTGCGCAGGAAAGCGGTGAGTTTTTCCAAGCAATCGACGGCTCTCACGACAGGAGCGGGCGCGACCCAGCGCTCCAAGCTTCCCTCGGGTTCATCGCTGGTCTTGAACAGGCGCCCGACGACATAGGCCTGCTCGACGCCGGTTTCGCCAATAGGATGGTGCTCGATCGCCCCGACCTGCAATGACAGGATCTCGCTGGGCCGCATGCCGACGAAGCCGGCGATCAGCACAAAGCAGGCGGTTGAAAGGTGCATCGTGCATGTGCGCAGGGTGCCGCCGCCCGCGATGGACCGACCGTCTGGACCGGTTATCGCAGCGCGCCGGAGCGCCCGCGCGACGGCATTGCTTGTGGGCCGATTGCAGCGTCCGCTGAGGCGGAGCTTGGCTATCGTTCGCTCGCGCACTTCGACCGCCGCGAGGATACCTGCCGAATGGACCTCCACCCAAGCCAGCGCCTTGGAAAGCAGATGCACCGCGATGTCGTCCGGGATAAAGGGGACGCTGCCCCCTGTGGCTTGCGAGACGCCGGCGGCCCCGAACGGCGTCTCGCCCGGCAGAGGGTTGATGACCGGGCTATCCTCCAGCTTGGCCCTTTGGAGGAACATCGTGTTGACGATGTTGAGATACAGCGCGACCGAGATCGGGGTGAGATTGCCTTTTCCCCCTGCCCCAGGGCGCGAACGCAGCCAGGCGATCAGACGCCCGACCGTCATCGGGGTGAGCGCGCGGAAAGAAGCTGTCCCCTCCACGGCCATCCAGCCGACGATCACCTGCAACAGCTTGCCGTGCGACTGCAAGGTGCACGGAGACAGGCGCTTGCGGCCGGGCGACGGGTGCAGCGCCATCGACCACAGATACTGCTTTACGGCGCGGATCAGGCCGGCATGCTGCGCGCCCGTGATCCGCGCCCTGGCCGGCAACTGCCGACCCCAGGAGATGCGATTGGCCGACGGCGCACGCCCGGCGACGAAGATGTCGAGCTCCCATACATCGTCGCCGAAGCGGCTGCGCGAGGACACGGGCGCGTCCATCCAATCACCTGCAGGGCGATCACTGCGGTCGAGCCTCGGACCGGTTGAAGCGGTCATTCGATCGGTGGGGGCGGTGGCACCTGGCCCACCATGGGTCCGGCGACGGCGTGCACGCTTGCGGGGAACCGCGGCAGGATATCCCGCTCAAGGATTTCGAGCTTGGGCGCGTAGAGGAGCTGCCATCGGTCCAGGCTCATCCCGGTCCGCGCATCGGCCAGGGCCGTGCGCATGACCATCAGCTGGGCCAGCGTGTCAGCCTCCAGAGGGATCACGGCGTTGGGGCACGTAAAGCAGCCGAGCCATGCCGTGCAGAGGCGCCCCTTGCGTTGTCCGGGTGCGATTCCGGACAACGGGTCGGAGCAGATGAAGCCCGACGCCGTGGCGCTGCGGGCATCGACGTCCACCACCTCGTCCGCCCGTCCGGCCTGCTTGACCAGACCTTTGCCGCTGCGCACCGCCTCTACGAAACGGCCTTGCAGCCGGGCCAACCCCGATTCCTGCTCGGCTTGGATCACGGGTTGAGCGACGTAGCGCCGCGTCGTGTCCCGGTCGGCGTGGTTCGCCAGGGCCTGTGTCTTGGTCACATCGTGGCCGAGGGCGGCATGAGCAAATGCCAGACCGGTCGGGCGCAAGAATGCGAGCACCAAACGGAACGGCTGGCCGTCGCGGCCGAGAAGGGTATGCCGATCGACAAGTCGCTGCAAAGGTCCCGGCGACCGCGTCACCAAACCAACTCGGCGAAGCCTTGAGACATCACCCCACAGGAACAGCTTGTCCCGGTCCCCGGATGGGGCATGCGGGACCAAGGGCGCCGTGAGTGCCAGCACGCGATCGATCAGGTTCGGGACGGACATGCTGCGGTTGCGCAGGAAGCTGCGCCGCTGCGCCCGACCGGCACGCCCCTTGTCCCAAGTCACATGCACGCGCCCCTCGAGCAGGAGATCCTCGCTCATGCAGTCCCGGCGCATCGTACGCAGCGCATCGGGGTTGGCGAACGTCTGCGCGGCGATTGCAACCATGTAGGGCACGATGGTGTCGGGCGTGGCGTGCAGGAAACGGCAGACGCGCTTGAGGCCGCCGTGAGTTTTGATAGCTCGCTGCACCTTGCCGTGCATCCCGTCTCCCGGCGACTGGACGCGCTGCTCGGGCAGTATCCCACCGTAGCGCCGGGTTGCGACGACCAGCAGGACGCCGAGATCCCGGAGATCGATGACGCTCGCTTCGCCGGCAGCATCGACCTTGTGGGCGGCAGCGGCCATCAAGGCACGGCCATGTTGGAAATCGGCCCAGCTCGCCTCGATGTCCACCCGGCATGCAGCCAGAACCGCCTCGATCTCCTCGCGGGCCAGTGCGGGCAGCGGGCGTGCGTCCGCATACCTGCGCGGGAACGCGTTGGCCGGCAGTTCCAGCCCCGGCTGCACCAAATCGGGCCGGCGGCGCTGCAGCCAGGCAAGGGCGACCTTGAGCGTCGTCCAGAGGCTCGACCGCGAGCTTTTAGTCAGCGATTGCGCATCGAACCAAGCTATGTAGGCCCGGAGCGTCGCGCTGCTCACATCCCGGGCGGACAAGACCGCCTCGCGGGCCGGATCGTGCTGTTCCAGAAAGCGGAAGAAGTAGGCAAGCCTGCGGGGAACAGCCTGGCGGTAGGCGGGCCTCTTGTCGGCCAGGTGGTGCCGGAGCGCGAACGCCAGGTCCGCCATCAGGCATGGTCGCCCCATGTGTTCGGAAAAGTCCAGGGTCTGCACCAGGGCGCCGGTCGGTCCCAGGAAGTTCACAACCAGGATCTTGGGATCGCCGACCTCGGAAAGGTGTGCAGGCCGAGGCGGCAGCCGGTAGTCCTTGTGCTTGCGCACGGCGGGGTCAGCCGAGGGCGCCGAAGAGGCCGTCCACCGCGGCCTCGATTGCCTCGAGATCGACGGCGAGCATGCGCAGGTATATGGCCGTGGTCGAGATGTCGGCATGGCCGAGGATGGCCTGCAAGGTCAGCAGCGGGTTCATCTCCGGATTGCGCTCGGCCTGGCGTTGAAGCTGCCGCAACATGACGCCGGCGAAGGTGTGGCGCAGGGCGTGGAAGCTCGCCTCGACGCTGGCGGCTCGGGCCGCCGCAGCGAACATGGCGCCGACCCGGCGCGGCGTCATCGGTCCGCCTCGGCCGGTGAGGAACAGCGCCGCAGGCTCACGATATCCGACCGCTCGCAGGCCCGCCCGCCGCACGGCAGTCGCACGCTCCTCGCGCAAATAGGCGCGCGTGCGGTCCACCAAAGGCAGCGGCGGGTAGACCTGCCGGACCTTGCCGCCCTTGGTGACGTCGAGCCGGATGGGGACGACCGGGGACGACGCGAACTCCATGGCGCCGGTCCGAGGCAGCGCCGTCTTGCCCAGCCCGGCGATCTCCATCCGCCGCATGCCGGTCAGGGCGGCCCATTCCACGATCAGCCGGTCGCGGGCGCCAAGTGGAGCCACGACACGGCGGATGGCGTCGGGCGCCAGGGGGCGCGGCAGGGTCTGTATCTCGCGCAGCACGAGTTCGTTGGCGGACTGCACTCCACCGCTGGCGTCCACATGGGCGAGGAACGGCGCCGGCCTTGACCGCGCGACGGACACGTCGTGCGAGGTGAACGGCACGGACCCGGTCAGGCCGTAGTCGGCGCACCAGCGGTAGAACAGGGCGATGGTGCGCAGGCGAGCGTTGATGGTGGCCCGGGCATACGGCCGGCCGGTGTGGCCGCTGCACTCGGTCAGCATGCGATCGCGGTAGGCGGCGACTTCATGGTAGCCGACGCGGTCCCACGCCCAGCCGTTGGCCTCCAGCGTCTGCCACCAGTCGTAGAGCGCCTCGCCGTAGGCACGCCAGGTCTGCGGGCTGCGGGTGCGGCCGCGCACAAGGGCCACATGCATCAGCCAGGCGCAGGGCGGCTCGATCAAGCGCATGCTCCCATCAAGAAGCATGGGCACACCCAATACCGATCGCCCCAGCGGGCAAAACCCATCGGTCGTAAACAGCAGTTCAGCCACGCACGCCTCCAATCCGCAGTCCTGACCAAGAGCATAAGTCGTCCTGACTGCCGACCTGCCCATGACAGAAAGGACGCCCTGAACGCGATACCTAACAGCCGTTTACCCTGAGCCTCTCGCCGTCGTCGGTGAGCAGCACGAACCGGCTATCCAGGTCCCACTGCCCGTCCTCCTCCCGGTCCCCGTCCACGATCACGCCCTCCAGGACGGCGTCGCCCCCTTCCACAAGCAGGCGCACGCCAGGGTCGGCGGTCGAGCGCCCCGGCGCCAGGGCGCTCACGCCCGTGCCCCCGCGAGCTGATCGGAGGTTTCCGGTGCGGCCGGGCAGGGCAGGCCCAGCGCAGCCCGGCGCCGCGCCTGGGCCACGTCGTTCCAGTCGTTGCGCCCGCCAAAGGGCAGGATGCGCCCGCTGCGCACCCCGGCCTCGGCCGCCAGGGTTGCCAGCTTGGCCGCATGGCGCTCCCCTGGAGCATCGGCGTCCGTCGCCTGCACCAGCACCGCGTCGGGCTGGGCGGCGAGATCCCGCATCAGCGCCTGCAGCGCCGCGACCGTCTCCGGCCCCATGCCGCCGGCCGTGGCGACATACAGCGTGTCCGCCCGCAGCCGCTCGATGCCGGCCAGGCTCATGGCGTCGATCGGCGCCTCGCACACCACCAGGCGCGTGGCTGGCACGGTGCTGGAGGGCAACCAGCCCGGCAGCCGGAACAGGGTCTTGTCGCCGTCGGCCGAGAAGCCCCGGTAGTCCGCGCCGCGCATCTCGATGCCGACCACCTCGCCAGCCCCGTCCCGGTGCGCGAACCAGGCGCTGCCATACGGCCCCTCGCGCAGGGCGTCCCACCGTGAAGCCGCGATCAGCACCGGCTCCTGCAGGGCACGTTCCTGGGTCAGGTAGCGCCAGGTCCGCGACCCCCGCGACAGAACCCGGCATGCGCTCCAGCGCTGCGCAGGCGGTAGCTCGGGCGCCTTGTCTCGCTTGGCGGCAGGGGCGACCGGGAAGGAAGGAGCGATGCCGCTTAGGTCCCGCAGCGCCTGGCGGACCCGGCCGAAGTTGATGCCCGGTTCCAGAAACTGCACCAGGGCGAACACGTCCCCCTTGCGGTCGCCGGTCGGGTCCCACCAGCCGCGGCCCTCGTGGTTCACGATCAGCACCTCGCCGGCGCCGCGGCGGTACTTCCAGCAGTGCCGGGTGCTGTCGCGCTTGTCGATCTGCCAGCCCCGCCGCTCCAGCACCACAGCGCAGCTCACCCCGGCCCGCAGGTCCTGGATCTCCTGGTCATGTCCGCTCATCACCCTGCATCCTTCATCCTTGGATGCGGTCCCGAGGCCACGGGCCGGGCGCGGGACAAGAGCGTGGGCACGGCCCACGGGAGCGTAGCGACGCACTCTTGTGGCGCGTCCGGCACCAGTGGCATCACCCTCATCATCCCAACCTTTCCCGTTCACCTCCTTTCATTCCCTCACCCGCGGACGCGAATGGTGACGGGTTCTCACTTACGGGACGCTATGGGGATCAAGGCCAACAGGTATTCCGAGCCAACAATATTGAGATAGGCTCGTACCGTCGTACGACCATACGATGCATTGAATGCATCGTTATACGTATAACCGTATTATCTGTGGCATGAAGCATTGTCTGTAGGCGCTTGCAATCATCGGCGCTCGTGCTCGCAAACGGAGCGGATTACTGCTCGGATTAGCTGCCAATGGGGCGGGCGCCGTGCTCACATTACCTGCCACTGTGCTCGCCATCATCGAGCCGTGCTCGCCAACGGAGGATCGTGCTCACATTCCGCGCCAATGACCGCACCGAGGTCAGGATGGGGCCGGTATTCGCCGAAAAGTCGCACACCTGGGTGGGTTCGGCCTCGGCAGCACGGTGAACGCAGCGGCGCAGCCGGCCTGCATCCCGCGTCTTTGTTCTCGAAAGCCGTCGCCTGCCCAGGGTTTCGGAACAGGGCAGCCGAGAACAGTTCTGAGAAGAGAAAGCGCCTTGCCGGGCGGCCCCGGGCAGCACGCGCCGGGGCTGGTCAGAAACCCTGGTTAAAGAGAAGCGCAGACCGTCGCTCACCGACGTATGCCGCGCCGCCGTGCCTGAACCCAAGTCGGGCTGACACAGTCAGATCGGTCTAGAGCTAGACCGGGGTGTAGATTGTAAGCCGCAGCGCCGGGTCGTCGTTGACCTGAAACGTCGCATACTCGTAGCGCAACGGGCCGTTATTTGGATGAACCAGCACCTTCTCACCGGTCCCGGCGCTGCTGCCAACCTGGTGCGCGTCCCACCAGCCGGCGAACTCGGGACTGCGCTCGCGCAAGTCGCGCACCAGGCTTGTGAACGCCGGGTCACCAGCCCACAGATCGTGCGTTCCACGGAACCGGGCCACCATGCGCGCCACCTGCCCGGCCCAGGCAGTGCCGAACACGCGCCGCGCGTCCGGGTCGGTCAGCACATAGACGAGAATGTTGCGATCCACCTCCGGCATCCGACCAAAATTGGTGAACAGCGCACAAGCTGCATTGTTCCACGCCAACACGTCCCACCGCCGTCCCGTGACGTAGGCCGGCTGGTTAAGACGCTCGACGATGCGGCGCACCGTGCTCGGCACGGTCTCGCGCACGAAAGCCGGGCGGTTGCTGGGCAAAGCCAGTGCGCGCAGGTGGGCGTGCTCGGCCTTGTCCAAGTGTAGCGCCCGCGCCAACGCATCCACCGTGGCGGCGGAGGGGCGCACAGCTCGGCCCTGCTCCAGCCGGATATACCAATCGATGCCGATGCCGGCCAGCTCCGCCACCTCCTGCCGCCGCAGCCCCACGGTCCGCCGCCGCGCCCCACTCGGAAGGCCCATCGCGTGCGGCTCCAGCTTCTTGCGCCGGGAGCGGAGAAAGTCGCCGAATGCGTTGCGGGCCGTGTCCGTCATGCATGCCGCCTAAAGGGGGTGTGACCGATCCTAGGATGATACCAGTCCTTCATGCGCAGGCGAAGCTCGCCCAATTGAGGTTCTCCACCGTGGGACTGCCCTCGCCATGAAAGCTGCCACCCTGCTCGCGTTCGGTTCTCCCCTGTCCATTGGCGCCGCGCCCGACCCGGTTCCGGGCACCGGCGAGGTCATCGTCGATGTCGTGGCAACCGGCATCCTGCCCTACACGGCGGATGTGTTCAGTGGCGCGCGCAAGTACCCGCTGGAGCTGCCCGTGGTGCCGGGCTGCGGAGCAGTCGGCCGCGTGCGCACCACCGGGCCGGATGCAACGCGCCTCTCGCCCGGCGACTGGGTGTTCTGCGACCCTACCGTGCGGTCGCGCGATGGCGGCCTCGCCCCTGACATCACGCTGCAGGGCTGGAGTTCCCGCGGCGAAGGGGGCCTGCGGCTGCAGAAGCACTTCCACAACGGCCCGTTTGCCGAACGCATGATGGTGCCGACCGAGAACGCCATCCCGCTTGGCGTCATCGACGAGGCGGACGCCGGACGATGGTGCGCGGCGGGCGTGGCGCTCGTGCCGTACGGCGGCCTTCTCGCGGCGGGGCTGCAAGCCGGGGAAACGCTCCTGGTCAGCGGCGCCACCGGTAACTACGGCAGCGCCGCCGTGGCGACCGCGCTGGCGATGGGTGCGGGCTGCGTCGTAGCACCCGGTCGCAACGAACGGGTGCTTGCCGACCTGGTGCGCCGCTTCGGTTCGCGCGTGCGGCCCGTGACCCTCACCGGCAACGAGGATGCGGACCGCGCGCGGATGCAGGCCGCCGCACCAGGCCCGATCGACTGCGTGCTGGACATTCTGCCGCCGTCCGTCAGCGCGACAGTGGTGCGGGCCGCCGTGATGGCGGTGCGCCCATACGGCCGGGCCGTGCTGATGGGCGGCGTGGGGATGCTGGGCGGCGATGACCTGTCGCTGCCCTATCCCTGGATCATGCGGAACTGCGTCGGCATCCGCGGCCAATGGATGTTCGAGCCCAGCGCTGTTCTTGGGATGATCGCATTGATCCGGGCCGGGCTGCTGGACCTCGGTCAGTTCGACGTCACCGAGTTCGTCCTGGACGATGCGAACGAGGCCGTTGCGCACGCGGCAGCCCATGCCGGGCCGTTCCGGATCACCGTGATCCGGCCCTGAAGACGGCAGGCCTTCGCCGGCACGCTCGCCAACGACGGCACTTGCGAGTTCACGGAGCAACTGCACGTCGCAGGCGTCCCTGTATGAGCCGAACAGCCTTCTTCTCGTTCATTGGCAACGATTGTGAGCACAAGCCGCTGTTGGCGAGCATGACGCGATGATGGCAAGCACGGTGGCAGATAATGTGAGCAGGCCCGTCGCTCCATTGTCGGCTAATCCGAGCAGGAACCCGCTCTGTTCGCGAGCACGAACGCCGATGATTGCAAGCGGCTACAATTATCGTTTCGATGCTTTGTCCTTAACGTTTTAGAGAGGAGTTTCCGGCCAAAGCATGAATGTCAATGCCGCCGCGCGCCAGAACTTCTGTAACCAAACCCCGAGCGGGAGAGGCAACGTCGTAGGCCAACTCTGCATACCGTACAGCCGAGAACCAGCCATCAAGTTTTGGAATGGCCGGAAATGGAAACTCGAACCGACGCTCCTTAGGTATCCTGTCCAACAGCTTATTTGCCCTTGCGCGAGTGGCTTGATGTGCCGGCCAGCGGTTTGGCAAGGCAACACCTTTGGGCACAGCCGCAAGATTCTTGTTTACCCGGGTGACCTCATGGTCAGCCGGTCCGAAGGGCACGACAAGCACATCTGCCAGCCTTGACACAATCTCGTCGAGGTCGGCACGTCCTGCAGCACCATCAATGATAATGAGAAGATGCTCGACCAACAGAAGCTCTTCTAGTTGCGCTGCAAGCAGATCTGGAGTTCGCCCATCCACAACAACGTAACGACGATCGCCCACCAGCAGGTCGTCATCCTCGTCAGTTGTAACAACAACAGCAGGGATTGGTTGTGGCAGCGACCCCGCTCCATGCGCGATTAGGTGCGATAGCGTGCTCTTCCCCGTGCCGCCCTTTGTCCCTGCAACCGCAACGATTTTAGCCACGGCTGTTCTCGCGTTGCCGTACGGCCACTTCGATCAACTTTAAGATGATCTGCTGCGCTGTTACAGTGCGAGCGTCGCTCCTGGTAACTGTCTGTTGCGCTGCCCACTGCCTCAACGCACGTAGGTGAGCGCGCGGCAACCGGAGCGAGATCTGAGTCGTATCAGCGCCCTCGTCAGCGACGTCATCAAACAATAAGGTCAGTGAAGCAGGTTCTTGGCTTTGATTGCGAGCGCGAGGAGTTCGGCCGTCGGTAGGATTGGCAACTTTGGCTGCCTGATCAGCGGAGACGGGAGGAACCGGGGTAGCGGCAGCGTTAACAGTGTTTGGGGGCGTCGAACTGTCTGGAACCGTCGGACTGGTTGATGGGACAGCCCTGCTGCGTAGCGACGTCAAGGCCGCTGACTGCTCTTTTGACACTACCGCCATCCTGCATCCTCCATTGTGCATCCGCCTTGTAGGACGATGCGTCAATCATACATACAGCACAACTACCATTCCAATTGCGCTACATACGATGGGTGATACGAACGTATCGTCGTACCAATCGGCGACTAGGTGTAGGCGCTTGCAATCATCGGCGCTCGTGCTCGCAAACAGCGCAGATTCCTGCTCGGATTGAGGTCACGCCATAGAACGGGGTCTTGGGCACTCTTGGTGAAGGCACGTCAGCCGTCTGGAGGCAAGCACCGGTCGGCTCTCGGTTCTACGGCGGAAGTCGGTGACGCTTCACCAAAAGTGCCCAAGACCCATAGAACGGACAGAATAGCACGGTTGACAACGCCAGTTGTTGATTCAGCTATGGGACCTGTAGGGTCATTCTGGTAGCATCTTAAATCCAAGCCTTCGTCCCGGTTGAACCTAGGTCTGTTTGGGCCGGAACGACATTTAATAAAATCAAGGAACTAGAGTTTTGGCAGCAGCGGTTGCTGCAGGCAGAGTTTGGAACAAGCCAGTTACGGCCAGCCAAACAGAAGCCGACCATCCGGCTGCATCTGCACGACACATGGACCATTCAGATCGCTTGGCTTTCCTGTAGTAGTCCCTAACGCTTCGACCCATCCTCGAATTTTTCTGCCGGTTATCATCGGCACAAATCCATTCACTTCTTCGCCAGTAACTGCGACAAAGTTCTGTGTTCGACCAAGTATCCTTGCTGAAAGAGATGGTCTATCATAGACCAATGCCACAGTTATGGTTCGGCATGACAGTCCAGGCGAATTTGAAAACGCGGCTCCAACTTTGTGGAAGTTTCCGTCCGCGCCGAAGCCGGGTAAACCTGGTATGCTTAAAAATACCAAAAGTAAAGTCGAGAGCGTCATATAAATCTCCGTTATGGACATAAGCAAATGCCGGACTAACAAATACTTGATCGAATGTATGAGGGCATTCGCTCTATAGGTGTCTGTTCCGCGGGCTGTGAAGCCCGTATCATCAAACTACGCAACGTGCGGCCCAGGTGTGGTTCATTAGCCTCATACAACTGAACCATTCGCCGTAGCAAGCCGTTGGGCGATCGCACTTACAACGTATTCACCATAGCAAACTCAATCTGCCCACCCATAAGGAACCACCTGGACGGTGTGTGCTCCTCCAGCCTTACTCTTTCCGACCAAGGGACCAAAGCTGTTCCCGTTCGCGTCCACTCCTGCGACTCTCCAGGCGTTCAAGGGAGAGTCTCATGCGCTGCGTACTTCTTGCTACTACAGTACTCCTTATGCCCTCACTGGCATCAGCCACCTCACAATGCATGGTGCAGTCACCGGAACCGGGTGAGAGCCTACAATCTACCCAGCAACTCTCCGCTTCTCCAAATCTGCCAAGGGCCCAGGCTCTTCAACCAACAGTAGCACTGCCTGCCATCCGCACCATCTCTGTTGATGAGATCAGCCGGGTACCAGCGCTGCGGCGTATTGCCTCTGCTGGCGCTCAGTTGACCGACTTGGGCATCGAGCACGGGTTGCGGTCTATATTCGCCCGTAACGGTCAAAGCTTTCAGGTGTTCTACTTGACCCCGGACGGGCAGGGGGCAATCGGGGGGGTCATGTGGGACGCTGGCGGCCGCAATCTCACCCGCCAGCAGGTGTCCTCGATAGACGGGGCCATCCCGACTGTGACCATTGGCGCCTCCCCCGCCTCGGCTCCAACATTTCGGATCATACCAGAAGTGGCAGTCACGTCTGCGATTCAAGCCGTTTCAAGCACGACCTATGGTACAACTGGGGTGGCTACTGCGCCGCGGCTGTGGGTGTTCATCGACCCACTCTGCTCCTTCTCAGTACGCGCCATGGAACAGCTGCGGCCCTTTATTGCCGCGGGCAGGGTGCAGGTCGCAGCAATCCCACTGTCCTTCCTGGGTCCTCGCAGCACGGCCGCATCCCAAGTCATGCTTAGCAAGGGAGCGGAGCAGATGGTTGCTGCCTGGGTTAGTAACGCGCTGAATGGGGAAGCCGATGCCACGTCAGCGGCGACCTTGCAAGCTAACATGGCGGTGTCCCAAGCTCTGGCTGTGCGTGGCACGCCAACCTTCTATTGGCGCAAGGTCGACGGTTCGGAAGGGCGCCAAGAGGGTCTGCCAAACGATATTGGGGCCATGATCGCGTCCATCGCTCCGACCGGAGGCTGAAGCCGTGGGCAAGAACCCCAAGGACACCCCGGACAAGCCAAAGCGGCGGACCCTGTGGCGAGGGGTGCGCCTCGTCATGAGCGCACCCGCAGCCTGCTTCGGCGGCAAGCAAATCCGTAAGAACGCGGGATACATAGGCGGCCTGGTGCAGATGATCCGGACTGGACCTGTGACGGACCCCCGGGTTCGTTTGTCTAAGGGTCGGAACCTCGATGTCCTGTCCATGGCCTGGGACGCGCAGGTTCCACCGTCTGAGATCGAGCGTCAGCTGGATAACCGGCGGAAGCAATCGGCACGTTCGACGCTGTGCTACCTCACAGGAGCCGTGTTGTTCCTGGTGGTGGGATTCTACCATGCTGCTGCAACGTTGCCGGCGTCGCCCAGTCTGCTCTATGTGGCGGGCATGGGTGCCATCTGCTCCTGCTTCTTCTTGCTGGCCTTCTACCATGCCCTGGTAAACTGGCAGATCCGCACGCGCCGGCTCGGCACGGCACGCGAGTTCCTGTACGCCGACGAAAGCTGGTGGCCGAGCTAATGTCGATGCCTGTAAAGCCGGTCCGGGCGCGCAAGCCCCGGTCGGCAGCTCTGCCGTCGCTGACGGAGCGCGTGGACGACGCCGACGGAGAGATGTTCCTGAAGTCGCTCGCCCTGGTGTGCAAGCGGGTGAGGGAGATGCGGACCAAGCCGCGGCGAGTGGATGCGCCGGCCTGGGTGTCTCATCCTTGCAAAGCCGGCAATGCGGCCGTGCGGGAGGAAAGTGCTGAGACGCCAGGTACGCAGTGGTTTGGATACCTGCTGACCCTGGTGGAGCTGGGCGACGACTTCCTGGCCACACAGCCCCTTGAAGTGCCGAAGCACAGTTGGATGCTGTCTATCGTCAGGGAAGGGCGGACGTTGCCCATCACCAAGGGGGCGGCCCGGAACCATGAGGAGGCGCGCGCTCGGGTCGAGGCTTGCTGGCGAACTGAGATGGGCGCCGGAGCAGACGGATAAGGGCGCAAGCCCTTATCCGTCTGCTTGCCCTGTTAAAACGTGCCTGGCGGTCCGCCGAACGGGGACCGTCCTGCTCCGGTCGCCCATGGCGCTCCCTCATAGTCTGGCCGGCCCCATTCGGTGGCTGGCTCGCGCGGGCGGACGATTCCCGCGTTGCGGTCCACCACGGGCGGGCGCCACGTCGCGCGGGCGTCGCCATAGGCGGCTGTGGGATCGTAGAAGGGGTGCCTGATGGGTGACGCGGCTGGTGCCGTGTAGTCCGACACCGACCGGAGATTGCCGCCATTGCCACACGCGGCAAGGGTCAGAAGCAGTGCCGCAGCCGCTGGCACAAAGACGTTCCGCATGATGTCTCTCCAAGGTTGGAGAGCACCATGGGTGAGCGTGATGCGAACGGCGTCAGCCGCCTTGAAGCCGAACAAGACATCTGCGCACGTTTAGGTCGGCCACATGCTGCCGGAGGTTCGCGCCGTCCTGTCTCAGGCCGGCATTCCCCGCGATCAGCGCGTCGGCATATGCGGCGACCTGGTTGAGCTGGTTCCATAGGTACTGCCGTGCAACGGCCACCCGCCTGGCCGTGTCATCCTTTGTCCGCCCTGCTGCGATGTAACCCCATGCGAAGTCGCTGACATACAGCTCAGTCACCGCGCGTCTCCTTTGCCCGCAGCTGGGGGCGTCACCTCAGACGCCGCTTGCAGCGTGCTGTCGTTGCCCAAAAGCTTCGGTCCCCCGTTCTCCGCCGACTTACTGCCGTCGGCAAGAGCGTGCGTTCCCCCCCCTCCGCCGCCGCCGGGTCGGCCGGCCTTCGTGGCACTTTCCAGCATCGCACCCGTGCCGCCCTGGATGCCGCGCAAGGACGCGTTCATCCCCACCATGCCGGCGTCCGCGGCGAAGCGGTCCATATCGACCCGGTTGGCCGGCTGCAGCCCGATCATCTTCACGACTTGGTGGGGAAACTGGGAGATCAGCCGGAAGGACATCAACGCCACCGTCATCTGCAGCAGCACGAACATGCAGAGCAGGACGACGACACCGAGCAGGTTGCTGACGAACCATCCGTTCTGCAGCACGAAGCCGGCCGCCACGC
>CAXSHI010000093.1:0-16237 GCA_964236755.1 uncultured Acetobacteraceae bacterium | reverse complement strand
GGCGCAAGGCCAACCCGATGCCCAACTTCCGCGGGCGCCGCTTCACCAACGCGCATGAGACGCTGATCTGGGCGGCCCGCGGCCGGGACAGCCGCTACCGCTTCAACTACCAGGCCATGAAGGCGCTGAACGACGACCTGCAGATGCGCAGCGACTGGTTCCTGCCGCTATGCACCGGGGGGGAGCGGCTGCGCAACCAGCACGGCCTGAAGCTCCACCCCACGCAAAAGCCCGAGGCCCTGCTGCACCGCGTGCTGCTCGCCAGCACCTCGCCCGGCGACATCGTGCTCGACCCGTTCCTCGGCACCGGCACGACGGCCGCGATGGCCAAACGGCTGCACCGGCACTTCATCGGCATGGAACGCCATCCCGCCTACGCCGAGGCGGCCATCGGCCGGGTGTGGCGCGAACGCCCGGCGCCCATCGAGGGCATGGCCGCCAGCCCGACGAAGCGGGAAGCCGTGCGGGTGCCGTTCGGCAGCCTGGTGGAGCGCGGCTTCATCACCCCAGGGACCGCGCTGTTCGACAGGCAGCGCCGGGTCACGGCCACGGTGACGGCGGACGGCACGCTGGTGTCCGGGGCGGTGCGGGGTTCGATTCACCAGGTCGGCGCCACGCTGCAGAACGCGCCGAGCTGCAACGGCTGGACCTTCTGGCATTTCGAGCGCGACGGCGCCCTGCTGCCGCTCGACACGCTGCGGACCGACTCCAAGGTTTAGCTCACGGCACCTCGGACAGCGCGGGCGCGGCCACCTGCGCCGTCTCCGACGCGGCGTGCGCGGCGGCCAGGCAAGCGTTCACCGCGTCCCGCAGCGTCGTCACGTAGTGGTCCGCCCCCACCATGGCGCGCAGCCGCTCGTCGCCCAGCAGCGCCGCGTCGGCGTGCCAAAGGCCGACCAGGATGGGCGCGGCCGGCAGCCGCTGACGCAGCCGCCGCATCATGTAGCGGAGCGGCGACGGGCTGCCGCCCGCCTCGATGTAGGACACGCACACCATCGCCACTCCGGACACGTCGAGCGACATGATGCGCGCGCGCGACGCCGCGTCCTGGCTGACCACCCGGGCCTGCAAGCCATGCTTGCCCAGCAGCTGCACCAGCATGGTGCACGCAGCCTCGTCCAGCGCGCCGCGCCCGGCCACGCAGAGCACCGGCGCGGACCCGGCCCATTCGGGCGGCAGGTCCCGCGCCGTGTCGGCCGGTGCCGGCAGGATCGGCGGGGCGGCGACCGCCTGCGAGACCGGCGAGGCGGGTTCGGCCTTGGCTTTCGGCACGTCGGCGTCGCCATGGTCGGCCAGATCGACCACCACCCCGTCGATCGCGTCCTGGATGTTGCGGAGCTGGTCCTCCGTCAGCACGCCGCGCAGCGAGTCGTTGCCCGCAAGCTGCAACCCCTTCAGCGCGACCTCGTCGTAATAGGACGACAGCGCCCGGTCGCGCAGCAGCACCTCGGCCTGGTCGAGCGCCTCGTCCGTGTCGCCGGCGAGGATGCGCTGGTAGAAGCTCTCGGCGGGCGTCAGGGCCGGCTGGTCGCTCAGCAGCACGTCGATGAACTCCAGCCGGTCGATGTGGCGGCCCAGCACGACCAGGCAGAGCGTGAGCGGCGTGGACAGGATCAGCCCGACGGGTCCCCAGAGCCAGGCCCAAAAGATGGCCGAGATGACGACCGACACCGGCGACAGGCCCGTGCTGTGGCCATAAACCAGTGGCTCCACCACTTGGCCGGTCAGCGGCTCGACCACCAGGAACAGCGCCACCGTGGACAGCGCCATGGTCCAGCCCGGGTCCACCGCCGCCGCCATCGTGATCGGCAGCACCGCCGACGCGACCGCGCCGATGTAGGGCACGAAGCGCATCAGCGCGGCGATGATGCCCCACAGCACCGGACTCGGCACGCCGATGGCCAGCAGCCCCAGCCCGATCACCACCCCGAACGCGGCGTTGAGCGCGAGCTGGGTCAGGAAGTACTTGCTCAGCCGCGCGGCCGCGTCGTCCATCGCGGCGGTGGTGCGGTGCAGGTCGCCGGACCCGAACAGGCGGATCATCCGGTCGCGCAGGTCCTCCCGCTGCATCAGCACGAACACGGACACCAGCAGCACGATCCCCATGGTGGCGAGCGGCGACAGGATCGGCGACAGCACGCGGGTCGCGATCTCAAGCGGGGTCGGGTCGGGCTGGTGCACCTCCACCGGCACGGGCTTCGGCGTGTCGGAGGGCGGGCTGGCGGGAGCGGGCGTGGGCGGGGCGGCGGGGGGCGTCATCTGCCGCCCCAGCGCGCCCGTCATCGCCGTGATCCGGCCGATGGTGTAGGAGCGCACGGCATCGACCTTGCGCTCCACCGTGGCAGCGTAGCGGGGCACGTCGCCCGCAAGGCTCGCCACCTGCGAGCCGATCAGCCCGCCCAGCAGCAGCAGCACGCCCAGCGCCACCAGCACGGCCATGACCACCGACGGCACGCGCGGCAGGCCGACCCGGCGCAGCAGCGCCACCAGCGGCGCCAGCACGAACGACAGCAGGATCGCCAGCGTGATCGGGACCAGCACCTCCCGCGCCAGGTAGAGCGCCGCGACGACGACGACCGCGACCGCGAGCGTCGTGAGGCCTTGCAAGCCCGGCAGTTCCGCCGGCGGAACCTTGGTCTTGAGACGGGACGAGGTCGGAACGACGTCAGCCATGCAGTGAAGCCCTCGATGGGCGACACGCCCAGACTTCGCAACGTTCGACGGCGGCAATCGCTCCTTCGGACGAGGCAGGTATCTGCGTCGGGGCAGCCCGTCACGGCCATGTGTTGAGCTTGCGGCGGCGCCGACCACATGCAGCGATCATGACGCTGTCCGCCGCCAACACCTTCGACGCCATCATCCTCGGCGCGGGGGCGGCGGGGATGATGTGCGCGATGGCCGCGGGCGGGCGCGGGCGCCGGGTGCTGCTGCTGGACCATGCGGACCAGGCCGGCGCCAAGATCCTGATCTCGGGCGGCGGGCACTGCAATTTCACCAACGAGCACGCGGCGCCCGACCGTTTCCTGTCGGGCAACAAGCACTTCTGCGCCTCGGCGCTGCGGCGCTACACGGCGCAGGACTTCGTCGCCCTGGTGCGCAAGCACCGCATCCCGTTCCACGAGAAGACGCTCGGCCAGCTGTTCTGCGACGGCTCCGCCCGTGCGGTCGTCGCCATGCTGCTGGCCGAGTGCGCGGCGGGGGGCGTCGATCTGCGGCTGCGCCACCGCGTCACCGGGCTGTCGCGCGCCGAGGCTTTCCGGGTCGAGACCGACCGGGGCGAGTTCTCCGCGCCGGCGTTGGTGCTGGCGACCGGCGGGCTGTCGATCCCCAAGATGGGGGCGACCGGCTTCGCCCACGACGCGGCCTGGCGCTTCGGCCTGCCGCTCACGCCGATCCGGCCGGGCCTGGTGCCGCTGACGTTCGCCGGTGCCGACCTGGCGCTCATGCAGCCGCTGAGCGGGGTCGCGCTGCCGGTGCAAGCCGCCGCGGGGCGTCAGGCGTTTCAGGAGGCGATGCTGTTCACCCATCGCGGCCTGTCCGGCCCGGCGATCCTGCAAGCCTCCTCCCTGTGGGAACCCGGCACGCCGCTCAGGATCGACATGCTGCCGGGCATCGACGCCTATGCCGTCCTGCTCGACCGCAAGCGCGCCCGGCCGCGGGCAGAGGCCAGAACCGCCCTGTCCGAGCTGCTGCCCGCGCGCCTGGCGCAGGCGCTGGCGGCGGCGCACCTTCCGGCGGTCTCCATGGCGAACCTGCCGGACCGCACGCTCCGCGCCCTCGCCACGCTGCTGAACGACTGGCGGCCGGCGCCCGCGGGGTCGGAGGGCTATGCCAAGGCGGAAGTCACCCTGGGCGGCGTCGATACCCGTGCCCTGTCGTCAAAGACGATGCAGGCCAGCGACGTGCCGGGCCTGTTCGTGATCGGGGAAGCCGCCGACGTCACGGGCTGGCTCGGCGGCTACAACTTCCAGTGGGCATGGTCCAGCGGCTGGTGCGCCGGCCAGGCGATCTAGATGGCCCCTTGGCGGCGCAGGTCCTCGATCTCCACGTCGGTGTATCCAAGTCCCCGCAGCACCTCCGCCGTATGCGCCCCCGCGTCGGGCGTCGGGCTGCGCACCACCTTGGACACGCCGGACAGGCTGAGCGGCGAGGCGACCACGTCGAACCGGCCCAGGCGCGGATGCTCAACCGGGGTCGCCAGGCCGAGGTGGCGCACCTGCGGGTCGGCAAAGGTCTGGTCAATCGTGTAGATCGGCCCGGCCGGGATGCCGCGCCCCTCGAACAGCTCGATCCAGTGCGCGGCGGGCCGGGTCCGCGTGACCTCGCCGATGGCCGCGTTGACGGCGACGCGGTCGGCGCTGCGCCCGGCCTGGGTGCGCCAGGCCTCGTGCTCCGTCCACTCCAGACGCCCGATCGCCTCGCAGAACCGCGTCCACAGCCGGGCCGAGCTGGCGGCGATGTTGATGTGCCCGTCCGTTGTCGGGAACACGCCGGTCGGGATGCCGGTCGGGTGGTCGTTGCCGGCCTGGCCCGCGACCTCCCCACGCATCAGCCAGCGCGCAGCCTGGAAGTCGAGCATGAAGCACTGCGCCTCCAGCAAGGAAGTCGTGACCCAGCGGCCGGTGCCGGTCCGCTCCCGCTCGAACAGCGCGACCATGATGCCGAGCGCCAGCAGGTTGCCCGCCGAAAGGTCGGCCACCGGGATGCCCGCCCGCACCGGCCCCTGGCCCGGCAGCCCGGTGATGCTCATCAGGCCACTCATGCCTTGCGCGATCTGGTCCACCCCGGCCCGCGCGCCGTATGGCCCGTCCTGCCCGAAGCCGCTGATGCTGCCATAGACCAGCCGCGGGTTCACCGCGTGCACGTCGTCCCAGGCGATGCCGAGCCGGCCTTTCACCGACGCGCGCATGTTCTCCACGATCACGTCCGCCCCGGCGACGAGGCGCATGAAGGCAGCCAGGCCGTCAGGCGATTTCAGGTTCAGCTGGATCAGGTGCTTGTTGCGGTGCAGGTTCTGGAAGTCCGGCCCGTCACGGTCGCCGGCGATGTCCTCGGCGCCCTCGATGTCCGGCGGCTCGATCCGGATCACGTCGGCGCCCCAATCCGCCAGGTGCCGCACGCAGGTCGGCCCGGCACGCGCCAGGGTCAGGTCGAGGACGACCAGGCGGGCGAGCGGCAGCGGTGCGGCGTCAGGCATTCCGGGAGCTTCCCACGCGCTCCCTGTCGGCGCAACGCGGTGCCGCCGTCACGGGCGCGCCAGCAACGCTCGGATCATCGGGGCCGGCACCGCCACCCCGCCGGCATCATCCACGTTGCCGGCGACCTGCACGCCTGCCACCTGCCAGACCCCGTCCGGCGCCTGCATCAGCACCGGGCCGCCACTCGTGCCCCGGGTGCCGGCGCAATCGTGCACCAGCACGGGACCGGCCGGGCCGGGCCGGTAGCCCAGCGCCGTACAGGACACGTCGGCTTGAAGCCGCTCGGCGCGGTCTTGGCTGAACCCGCCGGCCATCAGCCGGGTGCTGCGGGGAACCGGCCCATCCGCCAGCGTCAGGATCTCGCCAGGATTGCCGACGGCTTTCGCCAACGTCACTACCGCCACATCCGCGCCCTGCCCCGCGGGCGACAACGGAGCATAGCCGTCGCCGACCTGGAACGACGACGCCACGACATGCTGCGAATAGTTACCGTCCGCATAGCCAAGCAGGATATGCACCGACGAAGGCGGCACGAAATGGCCAAGGTGGCGGCCATAAAGGCAATGCGCCGCGGTGACTGCGGTTTGCGGCCCGATCAGGAAGCCGGTGCAGCGCGAGATGCCCGGCACCTGCACTCGGACCACCGATGCCCAGGGCACAATCTTTTCGTCCACCGCAACCCTTGCCTCATGCGGCCCAAGGCCTGGCAAGCCCGCGGCTGTAGCTGCACCCAAAGCTCCGGTCGCAAGAAGGACACCCAGCGCCACGGCAGCCCTGCGTCGGCTGCCGTGTCGCCGGGCCAGGCTCACGCCGTCAGGCAGCCTCGACCGAGACCGCCTCCGGCCCGCGGCGGCCATCGGCCACCTGCATCTTCACGGTCTGGTTCGGCTCAAGGCCGCTCAGCCCGCCGCGGTTCAGCGCGGAGATGTGCACGAACACGTCCTTGCCGCCGCCGTCGGGCATCACGAAGCCGAAACCCTTCTCGGCATTGAACCACTTCACCGTGCCGCGCAGCTCGACGGCGGTGCTGACATCGACCGGGGCGCGGGCGGCCGGGCGCGGACGCTCGGCAGCGTAGGACGGCACGGACTGCGGAGCGGCCGAACTCTCGTCCACCCGCAGGACCTCGGCGATCTGCGGCCCCTTCTGCCCCGGCGAGACCAGGACGCGCAACGCGGCGCCGGGCTGCACGGTCTGATGGCCGGCGCGGGACAGCACGCTGATGTGCAGGAAGGCATCACCGCCACCGCCCTCCAGCTCGACGAAGCCGAAGCCCTTCTCGGCGTTGAACCATTTCACGACGGCGCCGGTCTCCGGCCCGGTCGGTGCGGCGCCGCGCGGGGCGCCGAAACCGGACGGCGCACGGTCGCCGCCGCGGGGAACGAAGGCGTCGCGGGGCACGTAAGGCTCGTCGCGTCCGCGTGAGGGTGGGAAGTCATCTCGGTCGCGCCCGCGGCTTCCGCGGCGGGGGCTGTCGAAGGAACGGCGATCTGGTGTGCGCATATCAGGTCTCAAACGGTATGAACGGAACGGAACATGGGACGCCGACAGCGCGGGCCAACCCATCACTCAAGCTTATCGAACTTCACACTAGCGGTTTTCATCAGGCGGAGCCAGCGGTCCCTCGCCATGGATTCGCCGTCATCCCCGCGCCGTGCCGCAGCGGAACCGCGCCGCCGCGGCCATGTAGGAGCCGAGTACGGCGGCAACCTCGCAGGCGCTCATGCGCCGCGGCCCGCGGGTGGAGGGCTGCCGACGAACGTTGATCCGCAGCACCCCTCCCCCGGCCAGCGCGATCCGCAGGCTGCCCTGCCGGATCGCGCGCAGGTACAGCGGCATCCCGAGGCCCGCCGGCGGCGTGCGCCCCTCGGCGATGGCCGCCACGCGCTCCCGGTAGTCCGCGGCCAGGCCCGGCGTGCGGGAATGGTAGAAGCCGGTCGCGGCCGTCCAGTCGCCCTGCGCGTCGGCGCGCAGGCGGAGCAGGAAACGGGCGGCGTAGTCGGCGTTGGCCGCCGGGTCGAACGCATCGTCGAGGTCGCGGAACGCCTCGGGATGCGATTGCAGGTTCACCTGCATGCAGCCGACATCGACCTGCTGCACGCCGCGCGCCAAGGCGAGCCGGGTCCAGACGACAGCGGCCGGCTTGCTGTCGAAGTACATCGCGGCGCCATCGGCGTTGACCGCCCAGGGCCAGGGCTGAAGGCCCGGCAGCGGCGGCACCGGCCGGCCGCTCTCGGCCTTGGCGATGGCGGACAGCAGGCCCGGCGCGGTGCCATGCCGCCCTTCCGCAGTGCCTATCGCGGCGCTGCACTGCGCGCTTTGCGCCTCCGCCCAGCCTTGGGCGGCCGGCGCGTCCGGCTCGGCCCCCCATGCCGGCACACCCGGCGCCGCAAGCCACGCCGCCATCGCGATCCGCACCATCCGACGAGCCACCATGGCCGGGGTCTATCGCACGATCCAGTGCCGCATCTAATAGATCGCCCAAAGGCCGGGACCCGCGACCTCCAGCGAGTGCCCGTCGGGATCGCGGAAATACAGGCTGAGGCCGCCGAAACTCTGCGTCACCCGGCTTTCGATGGCGATGCCGAGCGCGTCCAAATGACGCTCCCACGCACCGAGTTCCGCCAGCGGGACGGCAAAGCAGAGATGCAACGTGCCTTGGCCGTCATGCGGCGGGATGGTGCCGCCGGGCATCGGGCTAGGCTCCACCGACCCCCCGCGGCGGAACAGCAGCAGCATGCTGCCGCCCGGCACCACAAGGCCAACCATGCGCTCCTCTTGCAGCAGCGTCTCGAAGCCGAACACCTGTTCGTAAAAGGCGCGGGAGCGGGCGAGGTCGGCCACGTACAGCGACGACTCGAGTTGGCGGCTGACGCGGGGCACCGTCCCGGCCCGCGCCGCCCCGTCCGGCACCGCCTACCGCCGCAGCATGCGGGCGGCACCCACGCCGCCCGCCGCCCGCGCCGAGGGGCCGGCGGCCAGCATCGCCAGCCCGATCAGGCCCAGGCCGACCGCCAGCCCGACGGCGCCGCGGTTCTTGTTGGCCCACATCTGCGCGCTGGTGCTCAGGCTCTCGCTGTCGAACGGGCCGTGGGTCGATGAGGGCCGCTGGCCCGGACTGTTCAGGTTCGGGTCGCGGACCGTCACCGCGCCCTCCTGGTCCGACTGCTGCGCCGCCACGCCGAACTTGCCGGCAAAGTAGTCCAGCACGCTCGGCGTCAGCTTGTTGGCGATCGCGAAGCCCAGGGTCGATCCAGTCACCTTCACCTCCCGCCGGCGCGTCGTGGCGGCGAGGTAGATGGCGTCGGCCACAAGCTCCGGCTGATAGACCGGCGGCGGCGGGCGCACCGGCTTTGGCATGTGGGAGACGGCGTGGTTGTAGAACGGCGTGTTCACCGCGGGCGGATGCACCATCGTCATGTGCACCGCGCTGTTGTCGTTGGCGAGTTCCGCCCGCACGGCCTCGGTGAAGCCGCGCAGCGCGTACTTGCTGCCGGAGTACGGCGATTGCAGCGGCACGCCCCGGTAGCTGATGGCCGAGAGGATCTGCACCACCGTGCCCCGGTTGCGCGGCAGCATGCGCCGCAGCGCGACGCGGGTGCCGTTCACCGTGCCAAGATAGTTCACCTCCGTCAGCCGGCGGAACTCGTCCTCCGTGATGTCCATGAACTTGCCATAGACGCTGACGCCGGCGTTGTTCACCCAAACGTCGATGGGGCCAAGCTCGCCCTCGATCCGCGCCGCGGCGACCTCGAGCGCCGCGCTGTCGGCCACGTCGGCCACGGCGACCGAGGCGGTGCCGCCGCCGGCCGCGACGTCTTTGCGGGTGGCCTCCAGGTTGTCGGCGCTGCGGGCGATCAGGCCGACGCGCCAGCCGTGCCGGCCGAACAGCGCCGCGGCGCTGCGGCCGATGCCGGACGACGCGCCGGTGATGACGACAACGCCGGCCGAGGCGGCGGCGGCGGGGGAGGAAGGCAAGGTGGTGACGGACATTCGGTCCTCGAAGGTTGAACGGGGTTCCCGCCCAACGCAGCCGCGACCCAAGGTTTCCTGGCCAGATGGCCGGGACCAGGCACTTGCCGTGGCGGCATGCCGCGTCCGCCCCTATGGTAGCGGCGTATCATCGGGAGAACCGGCATGCCCACAGCACTCATCATCGGCGCGTCCCGCGGGCTGGGCCTCGGCCTCGTGCGCGAACTCGCCGGCCGCGGCTGGACCGTCACCGGCACCGTGCGCGCCGACGCCGGCCGCGCGGCAGTGGAGGCGGCCGGAGGCACGTCGGCGCTCGCCGACGTCACCGACCCGGCCTCGCTTACAGTCCTCCCGGACACGCCGCTCGACCTGCTGTTCATCAACGCCGGCGTGTCAGGCCCGGCGCACCAGGACGCGGCGGAGGCGACGGCGGAGGAGATCGGCGCGCTGTTCATGACCAACGCCGTCGCCCCGGTCGCCGCCGCCCGCGCCCTGCTCGGCCGGGTGGAGGAAGGCGGCGTGCTGGCGTTCATGACCTCGCGCCTGGGCAGCGTGGCCGCCAACGACAGCGGCCACCTGGAACTCTACAGCGCCAGCAAGGCGGCGCTGAACTCGCTGACCCGCAGCCTGGTGGCAAAGCTTGACCGGAAGCTCGCCGTGCTGTCGCTGCACCCCGGCTGGGTGCGCACCGACATGGGCGGGGACGCCGCGCCGCTCGATGTCGAGGGGAGCACCCGGGGACTGGTGGACACCATCCTGGCGCACCGCGGGGAGCCGGGATCGGCGTTCTACGACTACAGCGGCGCGGTGCTACCCTGGTAGCGGATGGGCGTGCGGGCTAGGGACTGCACAGCAATGCGGATCCTTTGCCTTCATGGAGCGCGGCACGCACGGGTGCAAACTCCAGCAAGGGGTCCTGCACAGCGTCCCGCCAGCGTTCCTCATGCCCCTCGGTCCGCAGGCGGGCGTGGGCAACCCGGCGCACCATGGGCGACAGGTTGCGTCCCATGTTGTGGCCCAGCAGGTAATGGGCGAGCAGCAGGTCGCCTGCCCGGCCACGGATCTGCTCCGGCTTGGGCAGGCCGAAATCGGGATGCGCCATGTCGCGCAGCGCGTCCGGCCCGTGCGCGCGCAGATGCGCCGCAAAAGTATGGTGCGTTCCAGGCCAGACCCAACTCAAGGTGTGGCCCCCGCTATGGCCTGCCTGACTGCCGCATCGTTGGCAGGATCGTCGTACCAGACAACCGCCCAGCATGCGGCCCAGCCGGCTAAGCCCGCCGCTGCATGCCGGTGGTTGCCGTCCCGCACACTGAAGTGACCCGACCGCCACTGCACGATAAGCGGCGGGAGCTGCATCGGGTCTGTGAGGCGGTTCGCCATGCCGGACACCTTCCGCTGCCAGCCTTCGATCTCTACCCGAAATTCCATCTCCGGCTCGGGACCGCAGCATCGCTCAAGCGCGTCAAGGCGCAGCAGGAACGGGCCCATCCACCAACGCTCTTGCAGGCGCAGGCCAGTGCTCAGTCCCGCATTCGCCCAAGGTCCGCCAGCGAGGTAGCCGTGTATCCAGTCCTCCAGGTGCCCAGCCTCGGCGGCAGCCAGGCAGGATGCCATGTCGAATGCGAGCATGATCCCAACCAAGATCAAAGTTCAGTGATGAGCTTTAGACCGGCTCCAGCCCGCACCACCCGGCGATCAGCAGCGCCAGCACCCGGGTCACGTCGTGCATGGCATCCAGCCCGACGCTCTCGTCGATGCCGTGGATGTTCTCGGCATCCGGGCCGTAGCAGGTTGCCTGCGTGCCGCCATACAGGGCGTAGAACCGCGCGTCGGTCAGCCCGGTCGCGTTGTAGTGGCGCAGCGCCGTGCCCGTCACCTCCTGGTGCAATGCCGAGGCCGCGAGCGCGATGGGCTGCTCCGGCGGGAACATGCAGCCGTCGGCCATGAAGCCCCGGAACTCGACCGCGAGCCGGGCGCCGCGCAGCCGGGGGTCGGAGGCCGCGTCGTCCACCAGGCGCTCGATCTCCGCCCGCACGTCATGGCAGCTGTGGCCCGGCATGACGCCGACCCGCACGCCGAGCCGGGCGCGGGTGGCGACGCTGCTGTTCCACTCGCCGCCGGTGAGCGTGCCGAAGTTGACGTTGATCGGGTGGTTGTCCCCGGCGAACGCCGGGTGCCGCCGCTCCGCGCGGTTCATCGTGTCCTCGTAGGCGCGCAGCCGCTCCATCAGCACGTACGTGGCCTCGATGGCGTTCACGCCCGCCTGCATGTCGCGCACGTGGGCGGGGCGGCCGGTGATCGTGACCCAGGCCCAGACCACGCCGACCTCCGCCACGTAGAGTGCGGGGAAGCCCGGGCCAGGCTCGGGGATCAGGCAGGCGTCCGGGCGCGGCAGCGCGTGCATCACCGCGAGCGCGCCGTTGCCGGTGCACTCCTCCTCGATGACGGCCGCCAGCTGCAGCTCCGCCGCCGGATGCAGCCCGGCACGGCGCAGCGCCTCGCAGGCCATGATGATGGACACCAGGCCCGCCTTCATGTCGCCCGCGCCCCGGCCGTACATCCGCCCGCCGCGGATGCTCGGCTCGAAGGGCGGCGTGGTCCACAGGTCGGCCGCGCCCTCCGGCACCACGTCGACGTGGCCTTGCAGCATCAGGCTGCGCCCACGGGCGTCGCGCGGCCGGTGCACCGCCGCCACGTTGTCTCGCCCGGCGTAGGACATCAGCGGCGGCGAGAAGCCGGGCACCCCGGCCAGCGCGTCCGCATCGACCGGCACCCGCCGGGGCAGGAGGCTCAGGCCGCCGAACGCCTCCGCCATCGCGTCGAGGCAGCCCGCTTCCTCGCCCAGCAGGCTGCGGTGCCGCACCAGCCGAGCCAGCAACGCCGTCGAGTCCTCCGCCAGGCCATCCACCGCGTCGAGGATGGCCCGGCGGGCGCCGGGGTCGATGGGGAGCAGGTCGGCTTCGGGCATGGACGGGTCCCAGCATGGGGTGAACCCCAATGTAGTCCGCTTGCGTCGGCGCATGCTAGACAGGCGCATGCTCCCTTGCATGCCGCAGCCCGACCGCATGACGCCCCTGTTCGCCCCTGGGCCGCCGCGGGTCCGCCTGCTGTCCGAGGGCATGGTCAACCGCATCGCCGCCGGCGAGGTGATCGAGCGCCCGGCCGCCGCGGTCAAGGAACTGGTGGAGAACGCGCTCGACGCCGGCGCCGCCCGCATCGCCGTGACGCTCACCGGCGGCGGCATCGAGCGCATCGAGGTCGAGGACGACGGCCGTGGCATGGACGCGGCCGACCTGGCGCTGGCGGTGCAGCGGCACTGCACCTCCAAGCTCGCGCCCGACGGCCGGGACCGCGACGCGCTGGTGCGCATCACCACGCTGGGCTTCCGCGGCGAGGCGCTGCCGAGCATCGGCGCGGCCGGCCGCCTGCACGTCACCTCCCGCCCGCCCGGGGCGCCGCACGCGCACGCGATCCGGGTGGAGGGCGGCCAGGTCTTCGGACCCGAGCCGGCCGCCGGCCCGCGCGGCACCCGCGCCGTGGTCGCCGACCTGTTCTACGCGACGCCGGCCCGTCGCAAGTTCCTCAAGCACCCCCGCACGGAAGCCGAGCACGCCGAGCACGCCGTGCGCCGCCTGGCGCTTGCTGCCCCGCAGGTCGCCTTCCGCTGCATGACGGAGGGCCGCGTCGCCTTTGACCTGCCGGCGCAGGACCGCGCCGCCCGGGTGGCGGCGCTGCTGGGGGAAGAGGCCGCGGCGGCGCTGCTGCCGCTCGACGAGGGCCGGGGCGACTTGCGCCTCAGCGGCTTCGCCTGCGCGCCCATGGTCACGCGGGCCACCGCGGCGGCGCAGAGCCTGGTGGTGAACAACCGCCCGGTAACGGACCCGGTGCTGCGGACGGCGCTCCGCGTGGCGTACCGCGAGGTGATCGCCGCCGGGCGGCACCCGGTGGCGGCGCTGTTCCTTGACCTTCCGGCCGACGCGCTGGACGTGAACGTGCACCCGGCCAAGACCGAGCTGCGCTTCCAGGACCCGGCCGGCGTCCGGTCGCTGGTAATCGGTGCCGTCACGCGCGCCCTGGCCGGTGGCGCCGGCGCCGCGGCGCCCCGGCTGCAGCTTGCCGGGCGGCCGCCGATGCGGCTCGTGCCGCAGGGGCACCGGCCCGGCCCGCGCTACACGGGCTTCGCGGAGGCGCAGCTTCCGCTGGCCGCACCGCCCGCCGCCCGCGCCCCCTTCCCGGCGGAGGAGACCGGCTACCCCCTGGGCGCCGCGGTGGCGCAGGTGCTCGACACCTACATCCTGGCGGTCGCCGCCGACGGCAGCCTAGTGCTGGTGGACCAGCACGCCGCGCATGAGCGGCTGACCCATGAGGCGCTGCGCGCCCAGCACCATGCCGGCGGCGTGCACACCCAGGCGCTGCTGCTGCCCGCCGTCGTGGACATGGCGGAGGCCGACGCGGCGCGGCTGCTGGCCCATGCCGACGCGCTGCGCCCGCTCGGCCTGGACATCGAAGGCTTCGGCCCCGGCGCAGTTCTGGTGCGCGCGCTGCCGGCCGCCCTCGGCAGCCCGGACCCGGCGCCGCTGCTGCGCGACATCGCAGACGAGCTGGCGGAGTGCGGCGAGGCGACGGCGCTGCTGGCCCGGCTCGACGCCGTGCTGGCCCGCCTCGCCTGCCACGGCAGCATCCGCGCCGGCCGCCGGCTGGGCCAGGCCGAGATGGACGCGATGCTGCGGCAGATGGAAACGACGCCGCGCGCCGCTACCTGCAGCCATGGCCGCCCCACGGTCCTGAAGCTCAGCCGAGGCGAGATCGAACGGCTGTTCGGCCGGCGCTAAGGCGCCTCAACGGCGGCCGATATCCCACGGGGCGCGCGACGCCTCCATCAGCGCGTCGCCGCGGCCGATCCCGATGTCGGCCAGCATGCGGTCGTCCATCTCGGCCAGCAGCCGCCGGGTGCGGCGGGCGCGGCGCATTTCCATGAATGTCGCCCAGGCCCGGCGCAGGACAGCGCGGTTGGAGCGGCCGGGAAGGAAGTGAACCTGGGTCATCATGCCGCGAGCGGTCATGGCATTCTCCATCTGTGTCGGACCAGAACGGTCAAGAAGAGAATGGGACCGCAGTTGGCATCACGGAAGTGAATTGGCATGATATGACTTATCAGCGATACTGATGACCATGACCCTCCCCATCGGCCTTGATCCCGACCTGCTACGCGCCTTCGCCTACATCGCCGAGGAGGGCAGCTTCACCCGGGCGGCGCAGCGGGTGGGGCGAACGCAGTCGGCGGTGTCCATGCAGGTGCAGCGGCTGGAGACCCTGCTGGGCCAGCGCCTGCTGTCCCGCGGCAAGGGCGGCTCGGTGCAGGTGACGCCGCACGGCCAGTTCCTCTTGCAGCGGGCGCGCGAGCTGCTGGCGCTGAACGACGAGATCTGGACCAGCTTCCGCGCGCCCACCGTGCAGGGGACGGTGCGGCTCGGCACGCCGGACGACTACGCGCTCCGCTACCTGCCGCAGATTCTGAAGCGCTTCGCCGACAGCTACCCGGCCGTGCAGGTCGATGTGCTGTGCCTGCCGTCGCACGACCTGCTGCAGCGCCTGCACCAGGGCGAGCTGGACCTCACGCTGTGTTCAGAGGGGACCTCCAAGGCCGCGGCTTGGCCGGCGGTGCCGCTGTGGCGCGGGCCGCTCACCTGGATCACCTCCACGAACCACGCGCCGCACCGGCTGGACCCGCTGCCGGTGGCGCTGGCTGCGGACCACTGCACCTGGGCGGCGGCGGCGCTCCGCGCGCTGGACGGCATGGGACGGCACTACCGGATCGCCTACCGGTCGGCGACGCAGCTGGGCACGCACGCCCCGGTGCTGGCCGGGCTGGCCGTCACAGTCTCGACGATTTCGTGGCTGCCCGACGGCCTGCGCCCGCTGCGGCCGGAGGAGGGCATGCCCGCCCTGCCCGACTTCGGCATCCTGCTGCTGCGCCACCCCGACGCGCGCCAGCCGGTCACGGATGCGCTCGCGTCCTACATCACCGAGACGTTCCAGACCGAGACGCTGCGCGACCGGGCCGCCTAGCCGCCCCGGCTACAGGTGAGCCAGCACGCTTTCCGCCGTGCTGACCTCGAAGCCGCCGGGCGACTCGACGCCCAGGTGCGTCACCCGGCCGCTCTCGACGACCATCGCGTAACGCTGGCTGCGGATGCCGAGGCCACGGGCCGTGAGGTCCAGCTCCAGGCCCAGCGCACGGGTGAACGCGCCGGACCCGTCGGCCAGCATGGTGATGCGGTTGTCCACGCCCTGGTCTTTCGCCCAGGCCTGCATGACGAAGGGGTCGTTCACCGCGATGCACGCCACGTGCTCCACGCCTTTCGCCCGCAGCATGTCCATGTTCTCCAGGTAGCCCGGCAGGTGCTTCATGCTGCAGGTGGGGGTGAAGGCGCCGGGCACCGCGAACAGCACGGCCTTCCCCGTCCCGAACATCTCCTCGGTCGAGACCTCCTTCGGCCCCTCGGCCGTGGCGGCGGTCAGCTTCATCGGGGGTATGGCGTCGCCGATCTTAACCATTTGGCAGTCCCTGTGATGCAAGATGCGAAGTCGTAGCCGCCCGGCGCCGCCAAGTCACGTCCCGGGAAGGCGGCCACATCTGCGGCCCATGCACGATCTTGCCCCGACGCCACCACAGGCCAACTTGATGCCCATGACCGACTCCGACGAGACCTCCCTGACCGGCCAGCTGCTGATCGCGATGCCGGCGATGGACGATCCGAACTTCGCCCACAGCGTGATCCTGCTGTGCGCCCATACCCATGAGGGCGCCATGGGCATCGTGCTGAACCAGCCGCTGGCCAAGCCGAGCTTCGACGCGCTGCTGAACCAGCTCGACGTGCAGCCGGTGCCGCCCGCGCGGCAGATCCAGCTTTGCCAGGGCGGCCCGGTGGACCATGGCCGGGGCTTCGTGCTGCACACGTCGGACTGGACCTCGGACAGCAGCCTGCGGGTCGATGACCGCCTGGCGCTGACCGCAAGCCTCGACGTGCTGCAGGAGATCGCGCAGGGCGGCGGCCCCAAGGAAG
>CAXSHI010000092.1:0-16329 GCA_964236755.1 uncultured Acetobacteraceae bacterium | reverse complement strand
TACCGCATGCTGCTGTTCGGCACGGCGCTGGTGCTGATCATGGTGCTGCGCCCGCGCGGCCTGGTATCGGGCCGGACCCCGAGCGTGGCGCTCGGCCGCCGCCAGGAAATCTCGGCCGAACTGGTGGCGGAAGGCCGTGGATAGTCCCCTGCTGCAAGTCACCGACCTTACCATGCGCTTCGGCGGGCTGACCGCGGTGAACGCCCTGTCGTTCGAGGCGCGGCGGGGTGAGATCACCTCGGTCATCGGCCCGAACGGCGCCGGCAAGACCACGGTGTTCAACTGCATCACCGGATTCTACAGGCCCACCTCCGGCGACATCGCGCTGACACATCCGGACGGCGCGGCGTTCCGGCTGCAGACCCTGCCGGGCCACCGCATCGCCCGGCGCGCCCGTGTCGCCCGCACCTTCCAGAATATCCGCCTGTTCGCCGGCATGACGGTGCTGGAAAACCTGCTTGTGGCGCAGCACAACGCGCTGATGCCCAATGTCGGGTCCGGCCTGCTCGCCGTGTTCGGCCTCGGCGGGCACCATGCGGCGGAGGCCGTCGCCATCGACCGTGCCCGCGGCTGGCTCGACCGCATCAACCTGTTGCCCCGCGCCGACGACCCGGCCGGCGCCCTGCCCTACGGCGACCAGCGCCGGCTGGAGATCGCCCGCGCCATGTGCACGGTCCCGGTCCTGCTGTGCCTTGATGAACCCGCGGCCGGGCTGAACCCGCGGGAAAGCGATGCCCTGGCGGAACTGCTGAAGACGATCCAGGCGGATGGCTGCTCGGTGCTGCTGATCGAGCACGACATGGGCGTCGTCATGCGCATCTCGGACCACATCGTCGTGCTCGACCATGGCAAGCGCATCAGCGACGGCGACCCGGCCCACGTCCGCGCCGACCCGAACGTGATCGCCGCCTACCTCGGCGAGGGCGACGAGGACGACCCCGACGTGCCGCTTGCGGCGGCGTCCGACGTGCCGCTTGCGGCCGCGTCATGAGCGGGCCGTTGCTCAAGCTGTCCGGCGTCACCGCGTTCTACGGAGCCATCCAGGCGCTAAAGGGCGTCGATCTCGAAGTGGCGCCGGGCGAGATCGTCACGCTGATCGGGGCGAACGGCGCGGGCAAAAGCACGCTGATGATGACAATCTGCGGCAGCCCGCACGCGCGCCACGGCCAGATCATTTACGACGGCCGCGACATCACCACCCTGCCGACGCACGAGATCATGCACATGGGCCTGGCGCAGTCGCCCGAGGGCCGCCGCATCTTCGGCCGCATGACGGTGCACGAGAACCTGCTGATGGGCGCGCAGGTCGTCGCCATGCGCAACTACGCCGCGACCCGGGATTTGGTATTCGGCCTGTTTCCACGTTTGAAGGAGCGCCTGACCCAGCGCGGCGGCACGCTGTCCGGCGGCGAGCAGCAGATGCTGGCAATCGGCCGCGCGTTGATGAGCCAGCCGCGCCTGCTGCTGCTCGACGAGCCAAGCCTGGGCCTGGCGCCGCTGGTCGTGAGACAGATCTTCGGCGCGATCCGGCAACTGAATCGGGAGACTGGGCTGACGGTGCTGCTGGTCGAGCAGAACGCTTTCCAGGCGCTTCGCCTGGCGCACCGCGGCTACGTGCTGGTCAACGGGGCCGTCACCATGGCCGGAGCCGGGGCGGAGTTGCTGACGCGTCCGGAAATCCGTGCGGCATACCTGGAGGGCGGGCATTAGCGCCCTTCCCCGGATGGCGGCTTCCGCCTAGGGTATGTCACGCATCATTGAAGGAACGCCTCCATGCTCCGCAGAACCTTGGTCGCCAGCGCCGCCATGCTGGCCGTCACCCTCGCCGGCGCCGCGGCACAGGCGCAAATCCGCATTGCGACCGTGGGGCCGATGACCGGGTCCTACGCCGCAGTCGGAGCGCAGATGAAGGCGGGTGCCGAGCAGGCCGTCGCCGACATCAACAAGGCTGGCGGCGTCAACGGCCAGCAACTCGTCCTTGAGGTCGGCGACGACGCCTGCGACCCGCGCCAGGCTGTGTCGGTGGCCAACCAGATGGCCAGCCGCAAGGTGGCGGTGGTGGCCGGGCATTATTGCTCCGGCAGTTCCATCCCGGCCAGCAAGGTCTATGCGGAGGAGGGCGTGCTGCAGATCAGCCCGGCCAGCACCAACCCCGCCTATACCGACAACGGCAGCTGGAACACCTTCCGCGTCTGCGGCCGAGACGATCAGCAGGGCCTGGTTGCCGGCAAGTATCTCGCCACGACGTTCAAAGGCAAGAAAGTCGCGATTCTGCATGACAACTCGGCCTACGGCAAAGGCCTGGCGGACGAGACCAAGAAGTCATTGAACGCCAACGGCCTGACCGAGACGCTCTATGCCGCCTATACCCCTGGCGAGCGCGACTACTCCGCCATTGTCAGCCGCATGAAGCAGGCGGGGATTGAGGTCATCTATGTCGGCGGCTATCACACCGAGACCGGGCTGATCGCACGCCAAGCCAAAGAGCAGGGAATGAACATCACGATGGTCGGCGGCGACGCGTTGGTGACCAATGAGTTCTGGCAGATCGCCGGCCCAGCCGGCGAGAATACCCTGATGACGTTCCCATCCGATCCGCGGAAACGCCCCACCGCCGCCGCCGCCGTCGCCGAATTCAAGGCAAAAGGCTTCGATCCCGAGGGCTATACGCTTTATACCTATGGCGCCATCCAGATTTGGGCGGAGGCTGCCAAGAAGGCCAACAGCGTCGATGGCAAGAAGGTCGCGGATGTTCTGCGCGGTGGCCAGGCCTGGGACAGCGTCCTAGGGCCGATCACCTTTGACAAGAAGGGCGACATCACCACAGCGGATTACGTCTTCTACGTTTGGAAGAACGGCAACTATTCCGAGCTTTAAGGCACCAGCAGACATTGTGGACCCGGGCGCGCCCCGGGTTTCCTTCAAACCGAAACTGTGATGCGGTGGTAGGAGCGGCCGAAATAGATCAGACCCTCATGCGCTACGCTGACCTTGACCGCCTCGACCTCGCAAAAGAACACATTATGCGTTCCAACCTCTGACACCTGTGCGATCCGGCAGTCAAACGACACAACGGCGTCGGCCAGGACCGGCGCGCCCGTCACCAGGGTGATCCAGTCCGCCTGGCCGAACCGTTCCGCCATCGTATGCGGCGTAAAGCCGGCGAAAATCGAAGACAGCGCCTCTTGTGTAGCGGCGAGCGTATTCACGCAAAGAACCGCGTTGGCCTTGAAAGCCTCATTTGAATCGCTGTTGCGGTTCATGCAAACCAGCAGCGTCGGAGGATCATCCGTGACGCTGCACACCGCCGACGCAGTGAACGCGCAGCGCCCGGATGGTCCGTCCGAGGTAATGACGCTGACTGCGGCTCCGAGCCGGGCCATTGCGTCGCGATAGCTTTCCCGGTCAACCAATCCTGCACCTCATCTAGATCCATCGGGATATGGCAAGGAAGATGTGGGAACAGGAGAGGCGAAACAAAAACGGGCACCCGTCTGGGTGCCCGTTCTGAGTCCCATTGTCTGACGGACTAAATCTTGTCTGCCGCATCGCGGACTGTGTCCTTTACGCCCCCGACAGCACTTTCGGTCTTGCCGGCAACCTTGTCGGCCTTACCCTCGGCTTCCAGCTTCTCGTCGCCAGTGACCTTGCCGGCCCCCTCCTTGACGGCGCCCTTGACCTTGTCCCAGGCGCCCTGCACTCGGTTTTCGTCAACCATGAGTTTGCTCCCTCGCAGCATGTTGCCGCTGTTGGTCCAACGCTCCCAGCCCTGCAAGGTTCCGCCGGAGGCACGAGTTCACGCAGCGGAGAGCGACGGTCGCGCTTGCTCCAATGATCTATTTCCGCATCAACGCCCAGGAACGCCTCAACGATCTCGGCCCCAACCATCAGGCCACCAAGTAGCAGACAGCCCAACACCACCCCATCCCGCGATTCCGTCTGGATCAGCGCACCGAACAATGTTGGCCCGGCAATGCCGCCCAAACAGTACCCAAGGCAGAAAACACTTTGCGACATCAGTCTAGAGAGTCTAGGAGCCGCGCTGGGCGCTGCTGCTTTCCAGTACAAAGGCGCGACGGCACGGGGTGCCGCAGGTTACGGCTTATTGCGCCGTGGCGCTCGCCTCGCTGCGTGTCGCGCCGACGCGGGCGGCGAGGGCCGCAGCCATGAAGCCGTCCAACGCACCGTCCAGCACGGCCGAGGGGTTGCCGGTCTCGACCCCGGTGCGTAGGTCCTTTACCAATTGATACGGTGCCAGCACGTAGCTGCGGATCTGGTGGCCCCAGCCGATGTCGGTCTTGGCGTTCTCCTGGACCGCGGCCGCAGCCTCCCGCCGTTGCAGCTCGGCCTCATACATCCGTGCTTTCAGCATGGTCATCGCCGTGGCCCGGTTGCGGTGCTGGCTTCGGTCGGTTTGGCAGGCAACGACGATGCCGGTGGGCACGTGGGTGATGCGGATCGCGCTTTCCGTCTTGTTCACATGCTGCCCCCCGGCGCCGCTGGCCCGGAACGTGTCGATCCGCAGGTCGCTCTCATTGACCTCGATCTCGATCGTATCGTCCACGACCGGATAGACCCAGACGCTGGCGAAGCTCGTCTGCCGCCGGGCGGCGCTGTCGAAGGGGCTGATCCGCACCAGGCGATGCACCCCGGCCTCGGTCTTCAGCCATCCATAGGCGTTGGGTCCGCTCACCTGCATGGTCGCCGACTTGATGCCGGCCTGCTCGCCCTCGCTCTGCTCCATGAGCTGCACCTTGTAGCCGTGCTGCTCGGCCCAGCGGGAGTACATGCGGGCCAACATCTCGGCCCAGTCCTGCGCCTCGGTGCCGCCTGCGCCGGAGTTGACCTCCAAGAAGGCGTCGCGCGAGTCGGCTTCGCCGGACAGCAGGCTCTCGATCTCACGCCGTTTCGCCTCCTCGAGCAAGGTGCGCAGCGTGGCCATGCCGTCCGCGACCATTGCCGCGTCGCCTTCCGCGTCGGCCATGTCGATCAGGTCGAGCGTATCGGCGGCGTCGCCCTCAAGCTTCTGCAAGCCCTCGATGGCGCTGGCCAGGCGATTGCGCTCGCGCATGAGGGCCTGGGCCGCCGCCGCGTCGTTCCACAGCGCCGGATCCTCGGAAAGGGCGTTGAGTTCCTCTAGGCGTGCGATGGAGGCATCCCAGTCAAAGATGCCTCCTCAGCAGCGCGAAGGTCTGCTTAAGCTGCTGGTTGAGGACTTCGGATTCGGTCGTCATCGCTCATCGCCTGCTGCGGGACGCCGCTAATACAGCCCGCCCACACCGCTGTCGATGCCGAGTCCCGAGCCGTCGCTGACCGCAACGCCGCTGGAGCCTTCGCCGCCGCCCACCGTGCCCTGTGATCCGCCGGGTTCCTGGCCGGGCTTCCATGCATCGGTGACCCGGCCGCTGCCGCTGTCCCACGCCGCCATTTTCACCCCGTCCGGCATTCGGAACGCGAGCGAGGGCCGGGTTTTAAGCGCCGCCGCCATGTAGTCATGCCAGATCGGGGCGGAGATGGAACCACCGGTTTCCTTGTCTCCAAGGCTCGTATTGTCGTCGAACCCGATCCAGACCGCGGTGACGAGATCCGGCGTGAAGCCCACGAACCATGCGTCGTTGAAGTCCTGGCTGGTTCCGGTCTTGCCGGCAATGGCGCGGTTCAGCCCGGCGCCCGCCGCGACTCCGCTTCCGCGGGAGACGACGCCCTGCATCATCGTCACCAACTGGAACGTGCTTGCCGGGTCGGCCACCTGCTTGCGCAGGTCGGAGATGGCCGGCGGCTTGCCGGGATCGGCGCAGCCGCGGCACTCCAGGCCGCCGGCCCGCCAGATCACCTTGCCGTCGCGGTCCTGCACGGAATCGACCAATGACGGGAAAATCTCCCGGCCGCCCATTGCCAGCCCGGCATAGGCGGCGGCCTGGCGCAGCACCGTCGTCTCGACCGCGCCGAGCGACGCGGGCAGCACCCTGGGCATGCCGTCCACGACATGGAAGGCAACCGCGGTCTGCGCCACCGCCTCCATGCCCACCCGCTCCGCAAGGCGAATGGTCACGAGATTCAGCGACCGTTCCAACGCTATGCGCATCGGCGTCGGGCCGTTGAAGGTCAGGCCGTAGTTATTGGGCCGCCACTGCCCCTGGGCACCGAGGTTCTGCACGTAGGGCGCATCCAGGACGCGCTGGCTCGGCGACAGGCCCGCTTCCAGCGCCGCCAGATAGACGAACGGCTTGAACGAGCTGCCGGGCTGGCGCTGCGCCTGGGTTGCGCGGTTGAACTGGCTGGCCTCGAAGCTCCAGCCACCGGACATCGCCACCACGCGGCCAGTCGCCGGATCGAGCGATACGAGCGCGCCCTGCACGGCCGGAACCTGGCGCAGCTGCAGACGCTCCGGCCGTCCCGGGACCCGGCCCTGCGCGGCGCTGGCCGGCGCCAGTTCCGTCATCACGATGTCACCCACCTGCAGCACGTCGGCCATGCGCCGCGGCACCGGCCCCAGCCCGTTGGCCTGCACCGGCCGCGCCCACGCAAGGTCGGAGAGCAGCATGGGGGAGACATGCATCGCGCCGCCCGGGCCATGGTCCAGCCAGCCAAGCCTCGCCTCCTCGTTCGTCGCCTCAAGCACCACCGCCAGCGTCCACTCCGGCAGCATGCCCGGCGGATGCGGCAGCGCCGCAAGGCGGCTGTTCCAGCCAAGCTTCATGCCAGGCCCGCCCTCCAGGTGCGCGACGGCGCCGCGCCAGCCGCCACGGGTGCGGTCGTACGCCATCAGGCCACGGCGCAGCGCCCGGTCCGCGGCCGACTGCAAGGCGGGATCGAGGCTAGTGCGGACCACGTAGCCGCCCTGGGTGGTCGCGTCGGCGCCGAAGCGTTCGATCAGCTGGCGCCGCACCTCCTCGCCAAACCAATCGGCGCCGGCGACAGTCTCGGGCCGGCGGAACGCGGCGGGGCGGATCGGCGTCGCCTTGGCGTCGCTGGCCTGGGCAGACGTGATGGCACGGTCGTCTGCCATCCGGTCGATGACCCAGTCGCGCCGGGCCTTGGCGGCGTCGGCAAAGCGGAACGGGTTGTAGTTGTTGGGCGCCTTGGGCAAGGCTGCGAGGAACGCGGCCTCGGGCAGGGTCAGCTCGTCGAGGCCCTTGTTGAAATAGGCCTGTGCAGCGGCGGCGACGCCGTAGGTCTGCAGGCCGAGGTAAATCTCGTTCAGGTAAAGTTCGAGCACGTGCTCCTTGCTCATCGACTGGTCGATGCGGACCGCGAGGATCAGCTCCTTGACCTTGCGGGCAACCGAGACCTCGTTGCCCAGCAGCATGTTTTTCGCGACCTGCTGCGTGATGGTGGACGCCCCGATCGGCCGCCTGCCCTGGCCATACTGCATCAGGTCCATCCAGCCGGCGCGCGCAATCGCCAGCGGATCGACGCCGCGGTGGCTCCAGAACTTCTGGTCCTCTGCCGACAGGAAGGCTTGCTTCACCACGTCCGGGATGGCGCTGATCGGCACGAAGATGCGGCGCTCGGTGGCAAGCTCGGCAATCAGGCGGCTATCCCCGGCATAGACCCGGCTCATGACGCGCGGCTGGTAGTGGCGCAACCCGTCGAGCGTCGGAAGGTCGGCGGCGTAGCGCTCGTAGGTCTGCCAGGCGAACAGGCCGCCGGCAACCCCTGTCAAGGCCCCGACCGCGAACAGGGCGGCAGCCACCCGGCGCAGCCAACGGAACCGCGAACGTTTCGGCTTCAACCCAAAACCATCCGCCATCGGCGCCCGGCCCCGTTCCTCGTTCTGACCGTCCATTAAGATACCTCTGATCCAGCCATTCTAGCCGTTCGCCCGCACGCTGCCGCTCAAAAAAGCGTCCACGGCGCATTGTAGCGCCGCAGCCACGCGCACGCGATGGTCCGAACGGCGCAGGGCCGCCTCGTCCTGCGGATTTGACATGAAGCCCATCTCGACCAGCACGCTTGGGATGTCCGCCGCGCGCAGCACCATGAACCCGGCCTGACGCGCCGGATGCGCCAGCATGCCGACCTCGGGCTGCAACGCCCCGACGAGGCGGCGCGCCATCCGCGCCGAGCCGGCCCGCGTTTCCTGGCGGACCAGGCTGCCCAGGATGTTGGCGATGGCAGGCGGCACGTCCCGGAAGTTCGGGCCGCCGAAGCGGTCGGCGCTGTTCTCGCGCCGCGCAAGTGCGGCGGTCTGCGCATCGGATGCGGTGTCGGACAGGGTATAGACGCTGGCGCCGCGCACCCGAGGGTCGGTCAGCGCATCCGCATGCAGCGACATGAACAGCGCGGCGCTTCGACTTTGCGCGAACCCGACGCGGTCACGCAGCGGGATGAAGGCATCGCGGGTGCGCGTCAGCTCCACCCGGCATCGGCCGGACCGCTCAAGCTGCCGCTTCAACTCCAGCGCAGCCGCGAACGCCGCATGCTTCTCATAGGTGCCGGACACGCCGATCGCACCGGGGTCCTTGCCGCCATGGCCGGGGTCCAGGACGACGAGCGGCAGGCCCGGCGCGGCGCGCGCTGAACGCTGCGGCGTGCGGCCCGTGACGGCAAGGGCGGGGCCGCGGGACAGGGCTGCCATGGCGACAAGCAGGGCGCGACGGGGCAGGATGCGGGCTTCGGCCATGTGCTCACGTATCACAGGACCTTGACGGCTCGCACATGGTTCTCATGCCCACCTGGTTGAGAAGCCTTGCAGACGCCACCGGATTGCGCCATGTTCGTAACGCTCCGGCGATGTGACACTGGCGAGACAGCCTGCTTGCGGCCCGGTCCGAACGGGCCCGAATGCAATCCTTGTGGCGACCTTGCTTCCTTGCACCGCTGCCCGCGCCGCGCGACCCCGCGCGCCGGGTCCGTCCAGCAGGCCCTTCGCCACGAGGCAGCGGGCACATGGATCAGGGCTGATGCCTCACCAGGGCAGCGCCGCCGCTTGACGGCGGCGCTGGCCCGCTCGCCAGGAAGCCGATGCTGATCGCCGTGCCCGTCCAACCAATCTCCGGACTGAACACGTCGCAGCCTGCCCTCGGCCGCAGCGGAACCCCGCCGTCCCGCCCCTTCTGCCGCCGCCGCGCCGTGCCCCGCACGCGCGTGCCCTCGGCGCACCGGAGTTCAACACACGATGACGAAACGCATGCTGATCGACAGCACCCACGCCGAAGAAACCCGCGTGGTGGTGCTGGAGGGTAACCGCCTCGAAGACTTCGATGTCGAGACATCAACCAAGCAGCAGCTCAAGGGCAACATCTACCTTGCCAAGATCGTCCGCGTCGAGCCGAGCCTGCAGGCGGCCTTCGTCGAGTATGGCGGCGGCCGGCACGGTTTTTTAGCGTTCGGAGAAATTCACCCGGACTACTACCAAATTCCTGTTGCCGACCGGCAACGCCTGCTGGATATGCAGGAAGCGGAGGCGCGTGAGGACGAGGACGCCGAGGAGCGCGCCGCGGCCCGCGACGCCGACCAGGCGGCCCGGCCGGCCGCCTCCGAGGTGGTCCAGGTTTCCGGCGTGATCGACATTCCCGACACGGTGCCGCCTGCGAGTGCGATGGATGCGGTTTCGGAGGCGTCCTACGCCGTCCAGGCCGACCCGGACATGGCCGAAGCGGCGCTGCCACGCGGAGACCAAGTCGCCCAGGCCGCCGCGGTCAGCCAGGACATCCTCGTCGCCCCGCATGAGGCGGAGACGCTGTTTCCAGATGCCGCGCCAGCACTTAAGGCCGCCGCGGAGCCGCCGGAGGAGATGGGCGCCGACATGGCGCCGGAAACCGCCCCGGTGGAGGCCGACGCGGACGAGGCGCCCCTGCCGGAGCCGCTGGCGAACGGCGAGGCCGCGCACGACGCCACGGAGCCTACCGCAAGTTTTGCGGACGGCGCTGCAACTGACCAGCCCATAGAGACAGGCTTCGAGGCGCCCGAGCCGCCGCCGGAGTTGGTCGGCGGCGAGGTCGAGGAACCGCGCGAGCAGCGGGCAACTCCACGGTTCCTGCGCAACTACAAGATCCAGGAGGTGATCCGCCGCCGGCAGATCCTGCTGGTCCAGGTCGTCAAGGAGGAGCGCGGCACCAAGGGCGCGGCGCTCACGACCTACATCTCGCTCGCCGGGCGCTTCTCCGTGCTGATGCCGAACTCGCCCCGAGGGGGCGGCATCTCTCGCAAGATCACCTCCGCCGCCGACCGCCGCCGCTTGAAGGAGGTCACGGCCGAGCTTGACCTGCCGCGCGGCATGGGCCTGATCGTCCGCACCGCCGGCGCCAACCGGCCGAAGCCCGAGATCATCCGGGATTGCGAGTACCTGCTCAACCAATGGGACCAGGTCCGCGACCTGACGATGAAGTCGGTGGCGCCCGCGCTGATCTACGAGGAGGCGAGCCTCATCAAGCGCGCTATCCGCGACGTGTATTCCCGCGACGTGGATGACATCCTGGTGGACGGCGAGCAGGGCTGGCGGGCGGCGCGCGACTTCATGCGCATGCTGATGCCGACCCATGCGCGCAAGGTGCAGTTGTGGAAGGACCCGCAGCCGCTGTTCGTCAAGGCGCAGGTCGAGGCGCAGCTCGACGCCATGCTGTCGCCCACCGTGCAGCTCCGCTCCGGCGGCTACCTGGTCATCAATCAGACCGAGGCCCTGGTCGCGATCGACGTGAACTCCGGCCGCAGCACGCGGGAGCGGGGCATCGAGGAAACCGCGCTCAAGACCAACATGGAGGCGGCAGAGGAGGCGGCACGCCAGCTTCGGCTGCGCGACTTGGCCGGGCTGATCGTGATCGACTTCATCGACATGGAAAGCCGCCGCAACATCACGGCGGTCGAGAAGCGGCTCAAGGACGCGCTGAAGAACGACCGCGCGCGCATCCAGGTCGGCTCCATCAGCCATTTCGGCCTGATGGAGATGAGCCGGCAGCGCCTGCGCCCGTCGCTCGCCGAGACCAGCCTGGTCATGTGCCCGCATTGCGCCGGGACCGGGCAGGTGCGCAGCACCGAGAGCGCCGCGCTGCATGTGCTGCGCGGCATCGAGGAGGAGGGCGCGAAGCGTCGCGCGGCCGAGGTGGTCGTGCACGTGGCCGGGCCGATCGCGTTGTATGTGCTGAACCACAAGCGGGTGCGGCTAGCGGAGATCGAGGCCCGCTATGGCATGCATGTCGCCTTCGCGGCGGACGACACGCTGGTGCCGCCCACGATGCGGATCGAGCGCATGCGGGCGCAGGCGGCGTCGGAGTTGCCGGCGCCGATCTCGCAGCTTGCGCCGCCCGAGCCGTTCGAGGACCCCGACGAAGAGGCGGCGGAGCGCGGGGCCGAAGCAGCTGTTGGCGACGATGGCGACGACGATGACGCGCCCCGTCCCGGCGAGACGGCCGAGGAGGGCGAACAGCGCAGCAAGCGCCGCCGCCGCCGCCGCCGCGGCGGTCGCCGAGAGGACGGGGCAGACGGCGCAGCCTCCGTCAGCACGGGCGCAATCGAGGCCGACGGCGAGCCAAACACGCCCGTCGCGCTGCCGCCCGGCGCCATGAACGGCCTTTCGGCCGAGGGGGCCGCGATGCCGGCCTCAGGCGCCGTGGTCGATGAGGGCACGCCCGTCATTGAGGTCGCGGCAGCGCCGGCATCCGAGGTCGCCCAACCTTTGGCGTCCGGGGCTAATGAGGGGGCAGCAGCCGAGGCTGCTGAGGAGACAGCATCCGGGCCTGCTGAGGAGACGGCATCAGAGACTGCCGAAGCAACGGTGCCCGAGGCTGCCGAAGCCGCAGGGGACGACGCCGACCGCAGCAAGCGCCGCGGCCGCCGCGGCGGCCGCCGGCGCCGGCGCGACACAGATGACGTCCAAGCGGCATCCTCGGCCACCGAACCGGCTCAGGCGGACCCTGGCGTCCCCGAGCGCGCAGCGCCCGCCTACGCCGGACCAACCCCGGCCAACCCGTTCGGCGGCAGCGCCGCCTTCGACATCTTCGACGCCATCGAGCAAGCCGAGCAGGAACGCGCCCTTGCCGTCACCGGGCCGGCGCGACGCCTGCCCGAACCTGCGGCTTTGCACTCGCCCTCGGAGGATGGGCCAACCGAGCCGGAGCCGGTCATCGCCGAGCCGATTGCGATGGCGCCCGAAACGATGTCCCTCGGCGAGCCTGGCCCGGTCATCGACAGCGGCGCGCCGGATCCTGAGACGGACAGCCTGCCCGACGCGGCCCAGACTGCCGCGCCGCCGCCCGCCGTGGCCGACTCCGTCGCGACAGACGCCGATGCCGAGCCATCATCCGAGCCGGCGAGCGCGCCGTTGATCGTTCCGACGCTGATCGACGGCAGCGCGTCTGCGGTGGAGAAGCGGCGCGGCTGGTGGCGGCGCTGACCGCGCGGCATCAGGCAGGCTGACCCAAGGCGGGGCGCAGTTGGCGCCCCGCCGCAGGCAGGTCAGCGGAAGCGTGCCAGCCGCGTGGCCGCCTCGATCATGTCGGCTTCCGGCCCGCAGTAGCTGAACCGCAGCGTCCGGGCGCCACGGGTCCGGTCGAAATCCACGCCCGGGCTTGCAGCCACGCCGGCCTCGGTCAGCATCCGGGCACAGAAGGCCACGCTGTCGTTGGTGCGCGCGCCCACGTCGGCATAGATGTAGAACGCCCCGTCCGGCGCCGCGATGTCCGGGAACCCGGCGCCCGGCAGCGCCGCCATCAGGTGGTCGCGCGTCCGGCGGTAGCGTGCGACGTTGGCGTCCAGTTCGGCCGTGCAGTCGAATGCCGCCTCCGCCGCCACCTGGCAGATGTGCGGCGCCGAGATGAACAGGTTCTGCGCCAGGCACTCGACCGGCCGCACCAGGTCCTCCGGCAGTGCCATCCAGCCGACGCGCCAGCCGGTCATGCTGAAATACTTTGAGAAGCTGTTGATCACGATGGCATGCGGGCTGAGTTCCGCCGCCGTGGCGATAGGACGGTCGTAGTGCAGCCCATGGTAGATCTCGTCTGAGATCAGGCGCACCCCGCGGGCGTCGCACCAGGCGGCGATGGCGGCAAGCTCGTCAGGCGCCAGCATCGTGCCGGCGGGATTGCAGGGGCTGGCGACGATCAGGCCGTCCGGCGCCGGGTCCAGCCGGTCCAGCATCGCCACGGTCGGTTGGTAGCGCGTCGCCGGCCCGGTCTCGACGATGATGGGTTGCAGGGCAAGCGCGGTCAGGATGTTGACGTAGGGCGGGTAGAACGGTGCCGCCAGCGCCACCCGGTCGCCGGGATCGAACGCCGCGAGGAAGGCCAGCGGAAAGGCGGCGCTGGCGCCCATCGTCACCGCGATGCGGCGCGTCGGCACGGCGACGCAGTACCAGTCCAGGTAATGCGCCGCGATCCGGGCGCGCAGCGATGGCCGGCCCAACGCCTCGGTGTAGCCGAGCGGGTCGGCGCCGCGCAGCGCGGCGGCCACGGCGGCGATGGCGCCGGCGGGCGCCCCGGTGCCGGGCTGGCCGACCTCCATGCGGATGACGCGCGGATCAGACGGCGTCAAGGCCGCCTGCCGGGCGTTGGCGGCTGCGATCACGTCCATCACCAGGAACCCCGGCGCGTGCGCGCCTTTGCCGACCTTCAATGCCACGTCAGTTGCTTCCGACCGCAAGGCCAGGGTTGCGCGGATCGGCCGCCGAGCTGCAGGCATCCTCGTTGCCCGGCAGGTAGCGTGCGCAGGCGATGGCGTTGGCGCGGCCAGGTTCTGGCACCGGGGCCGGCATGGCGGCGGTGGATCGCAGGGCATTCGTCAGGCCCGCGGCGACCGCCAGGGCCGCACCCTCCTGACCGGACCCGGTGACGGCGGCACGGAAGCCGCGAACGTTGGTGTTCCAGGCGACCGCCGCCGCAAGCAAAGGCGGCGTCGCCGCCTGTGGCGAGGCCGCAAGCAGGATGCCCGTGCCCGGCGCGATCCGCCCAGTCCCGAACAGGTTGTTCATCGTGACCGCGCAGGCGACGCTGTTGCCGTTGCGGTCGAGCACGGCGAACCCCGTGGACGCAGGCAAGGGCGGCAAGGGTCCTCCGGCCGGCGCGGCGGCCAGCACCGCCTGCGGATCGCCGCCGCCCTGGCGCCATTGGGCAACGGCGCCGAACGCCCGCGCCTGCGCCCCGGCGAGGTCGTCCGGATTGGCCTCCAGTGCCTGGAAGGCGGCCGCGGCGCCAAGGCCGCCGTCGGCCGGCGGCGGCAGGAACGCCACGCTGTCCCGGCCCGCGCGCAGCACAAGCGGCGACGCAGTGCGTGGCAGCGCAGCCCGCAGGTCGGCCAGGGCAAGGCCGCCGCCGGCGACGCGGGAGGCGTCCTCCAAACGGCGGGCCAGTGCGCCCTGATACAGGTCGCCCACGCCCGCGGTGCGGATTTGCGCCAGGCTGCCGCCCAGGTCGTTCTGCAGCAGCGTCCCGCCCTGTTCCAAGACAGCGCCGCCCGGCGCGAACACGGCGCGCGCGTTGGGGTCCGCCGCCAACGGCCCGGCCACCAGCGCCAGGTCGCGCAGCAGCGCGCGGGAGATCGGCACCCCGAACCGGGCCATCTGCTCGGCCGGCGCGATCAGGCCCTCGAAGGACTGCTTGCCATAGCGGGCGTGCAGGGCGAACAGGCCACGCGCCAGCATCGGCAGGGCGGCGGGACGGTCGGTGTTGGGCAGGACCGCGCTCGGGGCGGCAAGCGTGAACACGATGGCCTCGGGACTGCCCTGACCGGGTCCGCTGGCGCTTGGGTCGTAGGCGAGGCACGCGCCGCCGCTGCCCAGCCCGGCGCGGGACGGCAAGGTGACCGCCAGGGTGAAACCCAGCGCCACCGCCGCGTCCGCCGCCGTGCCGCCGAGCGCCAGGACCTCCCGCGCCGCCAGCGCCGCCCGCGGCTCGTCCGCGACGGCACTGCCGATGAAGCCGGTCAGCCGCTGCGGCCCGGCAGACGCCGACTGGCCGCCCAGGAACGTTTGCCGGAGCGATCCAAGGGTTCCGCAACCGGACATCGCCAGCGCCGAGGCCAGCAGGACCGCAGCACGGTGCCGCACCCCTTTGCGGCGCGCGCCGTCCTCGGCGCACCCGGGTGCCGCGGCTTCGGTCCTGCGGTGTCCCAACGGGCAATCCTTTCGCATTCTGAGCGCCGTGCCATAGCCGCCTTCGCCCGGACCGGCAACCAGTGCTATGCCGGGATACGTCATGCCGAACGGGCGGTGCCGCCCCTTGTCCAAGGATCAACCGGATGCGCCCAGTCCTTCCCGCCGTCCTCGCGCTGCTGTTGGCCGCCCCAGCCGCTGGCCAAGGCCTCACTCCTGCCCAGCGGTCCGAAGTCGTCGGCGTGCTGCGTGAGGCGCTCCGCTCCGACCCGTCGATCCTGCGGGAGGCCCTGCTGGCGTTGCAGGCGGATGATGCGAGGCGCGAGGAGACGGCGACGCAGAGTACCCTGGCAAGGCTCGCGGGCAGCCTTGCGGACCCGGCCGACCCGGTGCTGGGCAACCCGATGGGCAACGTCACGGTCGTTGAATTCTACGACACGCGCTGCCCCTACTGCCGCCGCATGCTGCCCACCCATGCCGCGCTGCTGCACGCGGACCCCCACGTGCGGATCGTGTTTAAGGATCTGCCGATCCTGGGCCCCGCGAGCCAGTTGGAAAGCCGGGCGCTGCTGGCCGCGCAGCGCCAGGGCGGCTATTTCAAGCTGCAGGACGCGGTGATGCACGACTCGGCCCCGCCCACGCGGGACACGCTGCGCGCAGCGGCCGAACGCCTGGGCCTCGACGGCGGGCAACTGCTGCGCGACATGGACGACCCGGCGATCAAGGCGCGGCTCGACGCCAACATCGCGCTGGCGCAGCAGATCGGGCTGCAGGGCACCCCGGCGCTGATCATTGGCAAGAAGCTGTTCGCCGGGCTGATCGAGCTGGGCGATCTGCAGCAGGCGGTGGCGGCGGCGCGGACTATCCATTAAGTTTATGAGTAAACTTCACAAACAAATTCGATATTGCGCTTTGATTTTTGGGTTTCTATATTGTTTATTTTGTTTTTCCAAGTTTTTGCAAGCATCAGTCCTAAACTAGCTCTCAAGATGCTAAATGGCTGTGGATGTTAACAAAGCTTAACTACATGCAATCAATGTTTCAGCTTGGCACTGCTACAAGCATCGCATTCGCTATCGCTGGTCCTCAAATCAAACACGCTCTTGGCCCAAGAGCGCAGCGAGTAATTCGACACGTAAAATTTGCGATCACTGGGTCACGGCTGTTCAACGCTGCTGGGTTGGCCGTATTGAGTCCGCTTCGCCACACCTGCGATGCGAAGTGAGGCGGCTGATCGCAAGAGGGATACCCCAGGGCTGTTCAACGCTGTCGGATGAGATGCACTGAGTCCGCCTTGCCACACA
>CAXSHI010000091.1:0-16348 GCA_964236755.1 uncultured Acetobacteraceae bacterium | reverse complement strand
TCCTCAGCCATCTCTATGGCGGCATGGACGAGCCGGAGATCAAGATCATCGACGTTTTCATCTGCAAGCTGCGCAAGAAGCTGGCGGCGGTGGGCGCCGGCGAGGTCATCGGAACCGTCTGGGGGCGCGGCTACACGGTTCGCGACCAAGCCGCGCATTCCGCCCCGAACGTCGTCTTGGGCCGGCTGCTGCCGACGGCGTCGGAGGCGTTGAGCATCCTGCCGCATGCTGCGCCGGCCATGGGTGTCGTCGCGCAACTCGGCGCCGCTTGAAAAGGCGAGGCGACGCCGAGGCGATAGATATCCACGGCTTCGGCGTCCCCCGCCTCACACGGTGAACTGTTCAGTGACGATCCGCTCGGACAATCCCTGCTCCGGGTCGAACAGGATCGTCGTGACGACCGACCGATCCTCGCTGATTGCCACGGAGGCGACATCGCGGACCTCGGTGAAATCTGCCACCGCCGCCACCGGCCGCTTGTCCAGTTCCAGTATTTCAAACAGCACGTCTGCGGTGCTGGGCAACAGGGCGCCGCGCCAGCGACGTGGGCGGAAGGCGCTGATGGGAGTGAGCGGCAGCAGGTTGGCGGACAGCGGTACGATCGGGCCGTGCGCGGACAGGTTGTAGGCGGTCGATCCCGCAGGCGTGGACACCAGCACGCCGTCGCAGATCAGCTCAGGGAGCCGCACCCGGCCATCCACCGTGATGCGGATTTTCGCCGCCTGGCGCAGTTGGCGCAGCAATGACACCTCGTTCAGCGCCAGCGCCTCTTCGACGGCCCCGGTGTGCGTGACCGCGTGCATGCGGAGCGGATGCAGCACCGCCGCCTGCGCCCGGCCGAGCCGCGCGGGCAAGTCGTCCTCGGCAAAGGCGTTCATCAGGAACCCCACCGAGCCGCAATTCATTCCATACACCGGCGTCGCCGCTTTGCTGGCCATGATGCGATGCAGCGTCTCGAGCATGAAGCCGTCGCCGCCCAGGCAAACGACGACGTCCGCGTCCTGCACGGGACAATTCCCATGCAGGAGCGCGAGGCGCTCGCGGCTTTCCGTGGCAAGGACCGTCGGGGACGCGACAAAGGCGATGCGCCTGATCGGGCTGGAAAAATGCGGTCCGGACCCGGGCATTCCAAGCAGCGGCCCGGCGTCAGACATCAGGCCCACCGTCCCGCTGCAAGGCCTCGCACCCGCGCCCTCATGCCGGCTGCAAACCCTTGGGGCCGAAGATGTCGTCACGCCGATGCTCAAGTACGGGCATGTCCCGGCGGACCCGGCCGAGCAGCGACAGGTCAACGCGCGCCGTGACCCAGCCCACGCCGTCCGACACCGTCGCGACCACCTGCCCCCAGGGATCGCAGACGAGCGAGCGCCCAAAAGTGAAGCGGTCCTGCCCGGCGCCGTCGCGATGCCGGCCCCAGGTGGCCGGGGCCGCCAGCCAGCACTGGGTCTCAATGGCGCGGGCGCGGATCAGCACGTCCCAATGGTCCCGCCCGGTCGCCACCGTGAACGCCGACGGCAGGAGGATCAGCGCGGCGCCCGCCCGCCGAAGCGCCAGGAACAGCTCGGGAAAGCGCAGGTCGTAGCAGATCGCGCAGCCCACCCGCATGCCGTCCGCCTCGAACGTCACGACGTCCGTGCCGCTGCCGTAGCTGGCGCTCTCCCGATAGCCCTGGCCATCGGGCGTCGTGATGTCGAACAAGTGGATCTTGCGGTAGCGCGCAACCTCGGTGCCCTGCGGGCTGAACACCACCGTCGTGTTGAACAGCCGGGTCCCGTCGCCGTCCGCCGCCCGCTCGCCCAGCGAGCCGCCATGGACGTGGATGCCGCGCTCCCGCGCGATGCGGCGCAGGAACTCGTAGGCGGGACCGCCCGGCTCGTTCGAGCCTTGCGCCGGCAGCGCCTCCGACGCCGCCAGCTTGGCGGCGCGGTCGCCGCCAAGGCAGGTCCACATCTCGGGCAGGCTCACCAGGCCCGGGCGGTCGGTCTCGACGGCGCCGTCGATCAGCCGGCCGGCCTGGGCGATGTTGGCGGCCTTGTCGGTGCCGGGGTTCATTTGAACGACGCTTACGCGCATCGGCGACTGCTCCGCATGGTATGGACCCTATCAAGCACCGCGCGGCGATCCCGGCGCAAGCGGCAGTTCAGTAAAGCCGTGGCTCGGTGCGGGAGCGCGACGGGCCGGATAGCGGGCCGCGATCCTTTGGGGCAGGCGGGATAGGGGGACGCTGGCCTGCGTAGTCATCATAGCCGGCGTCGGCATACCGGCTTGAGCCAGCATGTTCCCCCCGGCCAGCGAAATCCGTCCGGCCCGCCATGGCCGGGGCGTCATCCGGTCCCGGCTCCGGCAGGCGCAGCGCAAGGCTGCGGATCTCGCCCTGGATCTCGTCGAGGCGCGCTTCAAGCAATTCCAGCCGCCCTTTGACGCCGAACACGGCGAACGGCATCAGCAGGAACATGAGGCCAAACAGCAGGGCGGTAATCAGGATAACCAGTTGGGCCCACCAGGGAAACCAATCCGGCAGCGGCAAGGGCGTTGTCATGCAGCGGTTCTAGCAAGAACGCACGCCCTCTGCGATGCTGGTTCCCGCAAGACACCCGCGCAACGACTCAGTCCCGGCATCCACCGCTCGCCACCCAACTTCAGTGCCCTCCCTTCAACGCTCTCTAATACCCTCCCTCGACAGCTTCCCTCAAACGCAGGCCTCATGCCACCATGCTCCTTCTGATACCAGGACCGGTCAGCACCCACCCGTCCGTGCGTGCCGCAGCTGCCTTGGACTATGCGCCCTGGGACCTGGAATTCCGCGACATCCTGGCCCAGGTGCGGCAGCGCGTGCTCGCCATCGCCGGCGGCCGGCCGGGCGAGCATGCGGCGCTGCCGTTGCCGGGCTGCGGCCACTTCGCGATGGAGGCCGCCGTCCGCACCTTCGTGGCGCCGGGCGGGACGATGCTGGTTCCGCTGACCGGGCAATACGCCGACCGGCTGGTTCGGCTGGCCACCGAGGCGGGCCGCCGGGTCGTCACGCTTCCGGTCTCGCCGACGGTGCGGGTCGATCCCGCCGCGGTGAAGGCGGCGCTGGGGGCCGACCCCTCGATCAGCCACCTGGCCGTCGTTTACAGCGAGACCGCGACGGGGATCGTGCATGACGTGCCGGCCTTGGCCGCGGTTGCCGGGTGGGAAGGCCGGCGGGTGCTGATCGACGCGGTGTCCGCGTTCGGGGCCTTGCCGTTGGACCTGGGGTCCCTGCCGATGGTGGACAGCCTCAGCTTCACCTCCAACAAGTGCATCGAGGGGCTACCTGGCATGGCACTGACGGTGGCGCGGGTGGACAGCCTCCGGGCCGGTGCGGGACGGGCGGCGAGCTGGTCGCTGGACCTTGCTGACATCTACGAACATGGCGAGCGGTGGGGCCTGGGCAGCTCCCGCTTCACCCCGGCGGCGCAGGCGGTCGCGGCGTTCGCCGTGGCGCTCGACCGGTTCGACGCCGAGGGCGGGCAGCCGGCGCGGTTCGCGCGGTACAGCGCGAACATGCGCGTCATCTACGACGGCGTCCTCCGCCTTGGCCTGCAGCCTTGCCTGGCGCCGAGCATCCAGGGGCCGGTGGTCGTCAACGTCGCGGCGCCGGCCGACCCGGCCTGGAACCTGCAAGCCTTCGTGGACCAGCTGAAGGCGCGCGGGGTGCTGATCAGCAACTTCTACAACACGCCCGAACCGAGCTTCCGGGTCGGCTGCATCGGCGCGATCACGCCCGACGACATGCGGGGCGCGGTGCGGGCCTTCGGAGACGCGATGGCCGCCCTGGGCGTGCGGACTCGGGAGGCCGCCTGATGCCCACTGACCTGGAGATCGCCCGGGCCGCGCGGCTGCGCCCGATTGCCGAGGTGGCGGAAGCCGCCGGCATCCCGGTCGAGGCGCTGGAACCGTATGGGCGGTTCAAGGCGAAGGTCGGCCTCGACTTCATCCAGGCCCAGGAGCACCGGCCGCACGGTGCGCTCGTGCTGGTGACGGGCATCAGCCCGACCGCGGCCGGGGAGGGCAAGACCACCACCACGATCGGCCTGGGGGACGCGCTGAACCGGGTGGGACGCCGGGCGATGATCTGCCTGCGGGAGCCGTCGCTGGGTCCGTGCTTCGGCGTGAAGGGCGGGGCGACCGGCGGCGGGCGGGCGCAGGTGGCGCCGATGGACGAGATCAACCTGCACTTCACCGGCGACTTCCACGCGATCACGTCGGCGAACAACCTGCTGGCGGCGCTGCTCGACAATCATCTGTATTGGGGCAACGCGCTGGGGATCGATCCGCGCCGGGTCGCCTGGCGGCGCGCGCTGGACATGAACGACCGGGCGCTGCGCGGCATCGTGAACGGCTTGGGCGGCCCGGCCAACGGATCGCCGCGGGAGGACAGCTTCGACATCACCGTTGCCAGCGAGGTGATGGCCGTCTTCTGCCTGGCGCGGGATCTCGGCGACCTGCAGGACCGGCTGGGGCGCATGCAGGCGGCGTCGCGCCGGGACGGATCGCCGGTGACGGCGCGGGATCTCCAGGCGGACGGCGCCATGGCGGCCCTGCTGCGGGATGCGCTGGCGCCCAACCTGGTGCAGACGCTTGAGGGGTCGCCCGCGTTGATCCATGGCGGGCCGTTCGCCAACATCGCGCATGGCTGCAACTCGGTGATGGCCACCCGGCTCGGCCTGAAGCTGGCCGACGTGGTGGTGACGGAGGCCGGCTTCGGCGCCGACCTGGGCGGCGAGAAGTTCCTCGACATCAAATGCCCGAGCGCCGGGCTGGCACCGCGCTGCGCGGTCATCGTGGCGACCCTGCGGGCGCTCAAGATGCATGGCGGCGTGGCCAAGTCCGACTTGGGGAGGGAGGACCCGGCGGCGGTGGAACGCGGCCTGGTCAACCTGGCCCGGCATGTCGAGAACCTGCAGAAGTTCGGCCTGCCTGTCGTGGTCGCGCTGAACCGGTTCGTCTCGGACACGCCGCGCGAGTTCGAGGTCGTCCAGGCCGCGATGCAGGCCCGCGGCGTCGAGACGGTGCTGTGCACCCATTGGGCGGACGGCGCGGCAGGCGCCGAAGCCCTGGCTCGTGTGGTCACGGCCCGCATCGACGGCGGCGAAGGGCAGTACAAGCCGCTTTACCCGCCATCCCTGGGCCTGGCAGACAAGATACGGACGGTGGCGCAGCAGATCTACCGGGCCAGCGACATCTCCCTGTCGCCGGCGGTCGCGAAACGGCTTCAGGCCTTCGAGGCGGCGGGCCATGGCAGCTTGCCGGTCTGCATCGCCAAGACCCAATACAGCTTCAGCGCCGACCCGACCGCCATGGGCGCGCCGGACAACCATGTGCTGCCCGTGCGCGAGGTGCGGCTATCTGCAGGCGCTGGCTTTGTCGTTGCGGTATGCGGAGACATCATGACCATGCCAGGCCTGCCGCGGATCCCGGCCGCCAACGCTATCCGGCTGGACGCCGATGGCATGATCGAAGGGCTGTTTTAAAGGTTGTCAGCCGCGGCTGAAGCGGCTCCTAGCGCGTCGGGCGCGGCGGTGTCGTGGCGTAGTCGTAGAAGCCCCGTCCAGTCTTGCGGCCCAGCCAGCCAGCCTCGACATACTTCACCAGCAGCGGGCAGGGGCGATACTTACTGTCCGACAGGCCCTCGTACAGCACCTGCATGATGCTGAGGCAGGTATCCAGCCCGATGAAGTCGGCAAGCTCGAGTGGCCCCATCTTGTGGTTGGCGCCCAGCCGCAGCGCGCCGTCGATGGCGGTCACGCTGCCGACGCCCTCATACAGGGCGTAAACCGCCTCATTGACCATCGGCACCAGGATGCGGTTCACGATGAACGCTGGGAAGTCCTCGGACACCGCCGTCGTCTTGTCGAGCTTGGCGGCCAGGGCCTGCACGGCCTGGAACGTCGGCTCGCCTGTCGCGATGCCGCGGATGACCTCGATAAGCTTCATGACCGGGACCGGGTTCATGAAATGCATGCCGATGAACTTGTCGGCCCGGTCGGTGCTGGCGCCCAGGCGCGTGATGCTGATGCTGCTGGTGTTGCTCGCCAGCATGCAGGACGGCTTCAGATGCGGGGTCAGCGCGCGATAGATGGCGCGCTTGACCTCCTCCTTCTCCGGCGCCGCCTCGATCACCAGGTCGGCGTCGGCGAAGCTTGCGTAGCTGCTGCTGGGCGTCACCAGCGCCAGCGCGGCCGATTTCTGCTCGGAGGTGATGGCGCCCTTCGCAACCTGGCGGTCCATGTTGCGCGCCATCGCCGCCATCGCCTTGTCGAGCGCCTCCGGCTTCATGTCCAGCAGCACGACCGGCAGCCCGGCCAGCGCGCAAATGTGCGCGATACCGCCGCCCATCTGCCCCGCACCGACGACACCCACCGCCTGCACGTCGGGCGGAGCGTCCTGGAGATCCGCCCGTCCCGGCATCGGGGACAGGTTGGCGGTCAAGAAGCCCGCCCCAGCTCCGCCTCAAGCTCCGGCAGCGCGTTGAACAGGTCGCCGACGAAGCCGTAGTCCGCCACCTGGAAGATCGGCGCGTCCTCGTCCTTGTTGATCGCGACGATGACCTTGCTGTCCTTCATGCCCGCCAGATGCTGGATAGCGCCGCTGATGCCGATGGCCAGATAAAGGTCCGGCGCCACGATCTTGCCGGTCTGCCCCACCTGGTAATCGTTCGGCACGTAGCCCGCATCGACGGCCGCCCGCGACGCGCCCACGGCCGCACCCAGCTTGTCGGCAATCGGCTCCAGCAGCTTGAAGTTCTCACCGTTCTGCATGCCGCGACCACCGGAGATCACGATGCGCGCCGCGGTCAGCTCCGGCCGCTCGCTCTTGGACAGCTCGGCCGAGACAAAGCGCGACGTGGCCGGCGCGTCTGGGGCGGAGACCGGCTCGATCACGGCGTTGCCGCCTTCCGACGCCACGGGGTCGAAGCTCGCGGCGCGGACCGTCACGATCTTCTTGCTGTCGGACGATACGACGGTGGCCAGGGCATTGCCGGCATAGATCGGCCGGATGAAGGTGTCGGCATCGACGATCCCGGCCACGTCGCTGATCGGCTGCACGTCCAGGAGTGCTGCGACGCGCGGCATCACGTTCTTGCCGGTGGCCGTGCTGGCGGCCATGATGTGATCATGATGCCCGGCCATGGAGACGAGCAGCGCCGCCAGCGGCTCCGCCAGGCTGTGCGCGAAGGCCGCGTTGTCCGCCACATGGACCTTGGTGACGCCGGGCAGCTTCGCCGCCGCCGCCGCCGCGTCGCCAATGCCCTCGCCGGCCACCAGCACGTGCACCTCACCCAGCTTGGACGCGGCGGCGACGGCGCTGCGGGACGGCTGCTTGATCTGGCCGTGGTCGTGGTCGAGCAGGACGAGCGTAGCCATGTCAGATCACCTTCGCTTCGGTTCGCAGCTTCTGCACAAGCTCGGCGACCGAGCCGACCTTGACGCCGGCGACCCGGCGCGGCGGCTCCGCCACCTTCACCAGGCGCAGCCGGGGCGCCGGGTCCACGCCGAGGTCGGCGGGCTTGATGGTCTCGATCGGCTTCTTGCGCGCCTTCATGATGTTCGGCAGGCTGGCATAGCGCGGCTCGTTCAGGCGCAGGTCGGTGGTGATGATACAGGGCATGTTCAACTCCAGCGTCTCAAGCCCGCCGTCAATCTCGCGCGTCACGATTAGCTTCTCGCCCTCGATGGACACCCGGCTCGCGAACGTGCCCTGCGGCCAGCCGAGCAGGGCCGCCAGCATCTGCCCGGTCGCGTTCATGTCGTCGTCGATGGCCTGCTTGCCCATGATGATCAGGCCGGGCTGCTCCTTGTCGGCCAGCGCACGGAGCAACTTGGCGACCGCCAGCGGCTGCAACTCCACATCCGTTTCCACGAGCACGCCGCGGTCGGCGCCCATGGCCAGCGCCGTGCGGATCGTCTCCGCGCAGGCGGCGAGGCCCATGGAGACCGCGATGATCTCGGTGGCGATGCCTTTCTCCTTGAGGCGCACCGCCTCCTCGACGGCGATCTCGTCGAAGGGATTCATTGACATCTTGACGCCCGCCGTCTCGACGCCGGAGCCATCCGCCTTGACGCGCACCTTCACGTTGTAATCGACGACGCGCTTGACGGGGACGAGGAGCTTCATGGAACTGCCGTTGGGTTATGGGTGGAGTGGGCGCATGCCGAACAAGAGTCAGGTGCAGCAACCCCTGCGGCACGGCGAAAATCGACAGAACTCTATGAGGCGGACCGTCAAAATGTCAAACCTGGCCGGGCCTGCCATCAGCTTCGCAGCAATGAAAGCAGGATGACAAAGAGCACCAGCGCCACGGCCTGCAGGACGACGCGCCAGCGCATCAGGGTGTTGGACAGCCGCGCGTTCTCTCCGCCGCGCGCAAGGCTGATCAGCCCGGCGAACAACACGCCCACCGTTCCCAGCATCGCCAAGCCGACCAGAACCGTCAGCAACGTCGTCATAGGCAGCCCCTGACCATTCTGCGGATCTGGGCGTTCCATCGACGATGTCATCCCCGGCCTGCTGCGTGGGCGGGCGGGCGGCGGGCGGGCCGGCATTGACACGGTTTACGCGCAGGTGTTCGACCCTTCGCATGCACCCGCGCTTCTTGCCCATGATCCTGCCGGCGGTCCTTGCGCTGTGCTTAGCGACGCCCGGGCACAGCCAGGCGCCGGCCCCGGCTCAGACGTCGCCGGCCCCGGCCGCCCCGGCGCTGGCGCCCGCGCAGGCCCAGCAGGTGTTGGACCTGCTGCGGGACGACAAGCGCCGGGCCGAGTTCACCACGGTGCTGGAGAGCCTGGCCAAAACCGCGCCCGTTGCCGCGGATGCGGCCGCGCCTGCCTCTGCGGCTCCGGCCGCCCCGGCAGCGCCCGCGCCGAGCCAGATCCTGCCGCTCAAGCCCGACAGCCTGGGCGCGCAGGTCGTTGACCAGACCGCGACGGCGATCGCCACGACAGGGTCGCAACTCGCCATGGTGATCCATTCGGTCAACGACTTTCCGCTGCTGTGGCGCTGGGTCACGACCCAGGCCGAGAACCCGGATTTCCGCGCCCGCGCGCTCGACGCGCTGTGGCGGCTCGCGGTGGTGATCGGGAGCGGGCTGGTGGTCGAACTCGCCGTCATCCGCCTGCTGCGCCGGATGCGCGTCGTCCTGGGCATGTGGACCCCCGCCATCGCGGATCTGCCCGACAATTCCTTGCCAGCGCCCGAGTCCGGGCTTGCCGCAGCCGAGGCCGGCGAGACCGAGCAGGCCCAAAGCCGCCAGCTCAGCCGTGCGGTGGGCACGCTGCGGCGGCTGCCGTACCTGGTCGGCCGCCTGCTGCTGGACCTGCTGCCCATCGCCGCCTTCGCCGCGACCGCCGTCCTGCTGCTCGGCACCGAGCTGGGCGAACCCGCGATCACCCGGCTCGCCATCCAGGAGGTGCTCGACGCCTATGTCGCCAGCCGGGTGGTGCTGAGCGTCACGGCGATGCTGGTGTCCCCGTCGGCGCCCCGGCTGCGGCTGCTGCATGTGTCGGATTGGGCGGCGGGGTTCCTGACCCGGTGGATACGCCGGGTCGTCGCCGTGGGCGTCACCGGCTACGTGCTGGCCGAGGTCGGGCTGCTGTTCGGCATGTACCAGACCGCGCATGATGCGCTGCTGAAGCTGTTCGCGCTCGTCATGCACGGCTGCCTGATCGTGGCCGTGCTGCAATCCCGGTCGCATGTGGCGGCCACGATCCGCGCGCCCCGGTTCGTGCACAGCGTTTGGGCGTCGCTGCTGAACCGCCTGGCCGACATCTGGCACCTGCCCGCGGTCTTCTTCCTTGCCGCGCTTTGGCTGGTCTGGGCGGCGGAGCTGCGCAACGGCTACGTGCGGCTCATCCACTTCTGCCTCGTCACCTTCGCCGTCCTGCTGGCGTCGCGGCTGGCCGGGGTCGTGCTGATCGGCGGCCTCGACCGTGCGCTGCGCTTCGACCCGGCGTTGCAGGCCCGCCACCCGGGACTGGCCGGGCGCGCCATGCTCTACCAGCCCCTGCTGCGCGCCGCCATCATGGCCATGCTGGCCGTCGCCACCGTCCTGGGGCTGCTTGAAGCGTGGAGCCTCGGCCCGGTGGACTGGCTGGTGCGCAATGGCCTGGGCGGGCGCGTGGCATCGGCGGTCACGGTCATCGTCGTCACGGTGGCGCTCGCGGTGCTGGTCTGGGAAGGCGCCAACGCCGCGGTCGCCCAGCACCTCGCGCGCCTGTCGGCAGAAGCGCACCTGGCGCGCGCCGGGCGGCTCCGCACGCTGCTGCCGATGCTGCGCACGCTGCTGCTGGTCGCCATCCTGCTGGTGGTCGCGCTGGTCGTGCTGAGCGAGCTTGGGGTCAACGTGGCGCCGCTGCTGGCCGGCGCCGGGGTGATCGGCATCGCCGTCGGCTTCGGGTCGCAGAAGCTGGTGCAGGACCTGATCACCGGCCTGTTCCTGCTGTTGGAAAACACGATGCAGGTTGGCGACATCGTGACGCTCGGCGGCCTCACCGGCACGGTCGAGGCGCTGTCGATCCGCACCATCCGTCTTCGCGCGCTCGACGGCTCCGTCCACATCGTCCCGTTCAGCGCGGTGACGACCGTCACCAACCAGACCCGCGACTACGGCTATGCGGTGCTCGACCTCAGCGTCGGCCTGAACGAGGAGCCGGACCAGGTCATCCCGGTGGTGTGCGACCTCGCCGCCGAGATGCGACGCGACCCGAAATGGGGCTCGCTGGTGCTTGAGGAGCTGGACGTCCTGGGCATCGAGAAGTTCGTCGATGCGGCCTGGGTGCTGCGCGTGCGCATGAAGACGCAGCCCGCCAGCCGCTGGTCGGTGGGCCGCGAGCTGAACCGCCGGGTGAAGCTGCGCTTCGACGAGCTTGCAATCGAAAGCCCGCTCACCTCATTTCGTGTGCTGAGCGCGGCGCCGGGGCCGGCGCCCGGCTTGACGACAGACCCGGTCCCTGCAGCGCCAGTCCAGGAAAAAGTGGCATGAGCGGTTTCGAGTCCTGGGCGGCGGCGCTGCGCGGCCGCGGCTATGCCTTCGTGCAGGCGCCGGCCATGGCGGAAGCGTTGACGGCGGCCGGGCTGTCCGACTGGGACGGCTTCGCCCGCACCTGGGATGACCTGGGCCTCGACACCTACATGGCCGACGGCGGGCGCTACCGGAAGCGCCGGCACGCCGCGTTTGCCGTGAGCCGGGCGGGCGCCGCGCGCAAGCCGGACCAGCCGCATTACCAGAGCCGCGACTACAACGCGCTGAACGGCGGCATCGCCCGCTGGTTCGATCCGATTGCTGCCGCGGCGGCCGAGTCCGCCGCGTTCCAGGCGATCCTGCGCACCTGCCACGACCTGTTCGACGGCCTGACCCCCGCGCCCGCGTGGCATGTCGAGGCGCACCAGTTCCGCATCGAGGCGCGTCCCGGCCAGTCCGGCCAGCCGACGCCCGAGGGCATGCACCAGGACGGCGTGGACTGGGTGCTCGTGCTGATGATCGGCCGGGTCAACATTGCGTCGGGCACCACCAGCATTCACGGCCTGGACCGCACGCTGCTCGGCAGCTTCACCCTGGAGGCGCCGATGGACGCGGCGCTGGTGGACGACCACCGGGTGTTCCACGGCGTGACGCCCGTGCAGCCGCTAGATCCGGAGCAGCCCGCCCACCGGGACGTTCTGGTGGTCACCTTCCGGCGCGAATCCACGCCTCCGGGCCTCTGAGATGTCGAACGATGACTGCCGGCTCGCTGGCAGCGTCAGCAGCGCCTGCAGCCCCGGCGATGCGTCCAAAAGGCGCAAGGTGCCGCCATGCAGCCCGGCGACTGCCCGCACCAGCGTCAGCCCCAGGCCGTATCCCGGCGTGCTGCGCGCCGCCTCTCCTCGGAAGAACCGGTCGGTGGCGCGGGCCTGGTCCGGCGGTGGGATGCCCGGCCCCTGGTCGAGCACCGCAATCTCCAGCGACTCCGGCCACGCGCCGGGGACGCGGCGCGCCCGAAGCGTGACCGTGCCGCCGGCCGGCGAGAACTTGACCGCATTGTCCAGGAGGTTCGCCACCGCCTGCTGGATCAGCTCGCGGTCGCCCCAGACCGGCAGCGGCTTGGCGGCCTGCAGCGCCAGCGTCAGCCCGCGCTCCTCCGCCACTGCGCCGTAGAGTTCGGCCAGGTCCGCCAGCAACGGGCCGACATCCAGCGCCGCGAAGGCGAAGCGCCCGGCGCCGGCCTCGATCTCCGCAATGCGCAGCAGCGCCTGGAACACCGCGGTGACGCCGTCGAGGTCCATGACCGCGCGCTCCACCGCGGCGCGAAGCTCGGCCGCGCTTCCGGCATGCGCCGCCGCGTCCTCCAGTCGGGCGCGGGCGCGGGTGATCGGGGTGCGCAGGTCATGCGCGATGGCGTCGGATACCTGGCGCACGCCGCCCATCAGCCGGTTGATGCGGTCCAGCATGTCGTTGAACGTCGCCGCCAGCCGGTCGAACTCGTCCCCCCGGCCCGACAGCCCAATGCGCGGCGGCAACTCCCCGGCCGAGATCGCCGCCGTGGTCTTCGTGACGTGGCCCATCATGCGCGTGAGCATCCGCCGCACCGTGAGCGCCCCCGCCAGGCCCAGGATGCCGATGGGCGCCAGCGCCCAAGCCATCATGCCGGTCAGCAGGCGCTGCAGCGCGGCACGCGCCTGCACGTCGCGCCCGACGAGCAGCGCGGTGCCGTCGGGCAGCGTGAAGCGGCGAAGCCGGGCCAGGCTGGCCTCGCCGTGGTGCCGGGTCGGCAGCTCATAGACGACGCTGTCCTGCGCCACCTCCGCCGGCCACGCCGGGAGGTTGCCGCTCAGGCACCAGCCTGACGGGTCGAGCACGAGGTAAACGCCGTCGTCGTCGGCGTCGCCGGCCAGGCGGGCCTCGATGTTCGCCAACAGCGCCGTGCTGCCGCCGTCCCGCCACCGCTTGGACAGCACCTGCGCATCGGCGCGGATGGCGGCGTCCACCTGGTCGTTCAGCAGGCCGATCATGGCCCACCACAGGAACAGCATCAGCGTCAGCACGCTCAAGGCGAACAGCCCGGCATAGGCCAGCGCCAGGCGGACGCCGGCGGAGCGCAGCATGCGGCGCAGCCCGGCGACGTTAAGCTCCATCGCAGCTATTCGGCGCGCAGCATGTAGCCCGCGCTGCGGACGGTCTGGATGGAAGCCGCGTCGAACGGCTTGTCGATCTTCTGGCGGAGCCGGGATACATGCACGTCGATCACATTGGTCTGGGGATCGAAATGATAATCCCAGACGCCTTCCAAAAGCATCGTGCGCGTCACCACCTGCCCGGCGTGCCGCATCAGGAACTCCAGCAGGCGGAATTCCCGCGGCTGCAGGTCGATTTTCCGCCCGCGGCGGCGCACCGTGCGGGACAGCAGGTCCATCTCCAGGTCGCCGACCACGAGCCGCGTGGCACTCTGGGCCGCGCTCTGGGCCGCGCGGCCCCGGCGCATCAGCGCCTCGACCCGGGCAAGCAGCTCACTGAAGGCGAAGGGCTTGGTCAGGTAGTCGTCGCCGCCGGCCTGCAGGCCGCGCACGCGGTCGTCCACGCCGACCATGGCCGACAGGAACAGCACCGGCGTCTGGTTGTCCTGCGCGCGCAGCGTCTCCAGCACTCCCAGGCCGTCCAGCCCACCGGGCAGCATGCGGTCCAGGATGATGGCGTCGAACGGTTCCCGGGTGGCGAGCGACAATCCGTCCACGCCGTTGGCCGCCTGCGCCGTCTCGTGCCCAGCTTCCCGCAGGCCCCTCATCACGAAGCCCGCCACGTCCGTATCGTCCTCGACCACCAGGATGCGCATGGCTCAGCTTGGCGCCTTCAACTCGGCGCTTCTTGGGCGCGGCGGCCGACCGTGACCGGCAGCTCGAAGCTTTGCCCGCTGCGGCGCACGGACAGCTTGACGGCGCTGCCGGGCTGGGCGGCGGCGACCGCGCGGATCAGGCCGCGGGCGCTGTCCACCCGGTCGCCGTTCACCGCCAGCACCACGTCGCCGGGCTTCAGGCCGGCGCGCGCCGCGGGGCCGGTGCGGTCGATGCCCGCGATCTCCACGCCGTTGTTCGCGACCCGCCCCGGCGCGTCCTGCACGGAGACGCCGAGCCAGCCGCGGTCGATCCGCCCCTTGTCGCGCAGATCCGCCACGATCCGGACCGCGATCTCGCTCGGCACCGCGAAGCCGATGCCGACCGAGCCGCCGGTCGGCGACACGATGGCGGTGTTCACCGCGATCACCTCGCCGTCCAGGTTGAAGGTCGGGCCGCCGGAGTTGCCGGGGTTGATCGGCGCGTCGATCTGCAGGAAATCGTCGAACGGCCCGGCGCCGATGTCCCGCCCGCGCGCCGACACGATCCCCGCCGTGACCGAGCTGCCCAGCCCGAACGGGTTGCCCGCCGCGAGAATCCAGTCGCCGACCTCGACCGCGCGGCTGTCGCCCCATCTCACGTAAGGCAGCGGCGTCGGGCTGCTGACCCGGATCACCGCGATGTCCGTCAGGTCATCCGAGCCGATCAGCCGCGCCGGCAGCTCCGTCCCGTCCGACAGCGCCACGGTGATGCGGTCGGCGCGTCCGACGACGTGGTTGTTGGTGACGATCAGCCCGTTCGGGTCAATGATGAAGCCCGAGCCTGCGCCCAGCACCTGCTCCCGCCGGCCGCGGAACCGCTCGCGGAATTGCCGCTCGAACGGCGTGCCGCGCAGTTCCGGCGGGATCGCGGCCACGTCGGTCGGGCTGCGTCCTTCCGTCACCGCGATGTTGACCACGGCCGGCACCACGCGCTTCACCAGCGGCGCGAAGCTCAACGGCGCGCTGCCCGCGGTGCGCAGGGGGCTGAGCGACTCGGCCCGGGCCGGGAAGTTGGAACAGCCGGACAGCACGAGCGCCGTCACAGCCAAGGCAGCGCGAATGCCGGGTTTCATGAAACGAGGCTCCCTAAGACGAATCCACGGCTAAGATGGGGCGAAAACGCACATTGCAAAAGCTCAATCGCCCGACGGACGCTCCGGCCAGTCGTGCCGGGGGTAGCGGCCGCGCATATCTTTGCGAGCGTCGGCCCAGGCGCCGCGCCAGAATCCCGCGAGGTCGCCCGTGATCGCGATGGGCCGGCCGGCCGGGGACAACAGCGCCAGCTGCAGCTTCACCCGCCCGCCCGCCAGGCTCGGCGTCGCTGCCAGGCCGTAGAACGCCTGCGCCCGCGCGCTCGCCAGCGGCACCGGCTGCGCGTAGTCCACCGCGGCCCGCCCGCCCGGCAAGGCCAGATGCGTCGGCAGGTCCCGGTCGAGCCGCGCCGCGCGCTGCCCGCCCAGGATGCCGCGCAGGATGCCATGCAGGTCGAGGTTTGCCACGTCCGCCAGGCGCGACAGCCCCAGCAGGTGCGGCGCGAGCCACTGCCCGACGCTCGCGCCCAGCCCGGCGTCCGACAGGTCGGGGGTGTCCGGGTCCAGCTCCCGCAGCCGGGCGACCCGGGCCTGCAATTGCCGGGCGGCGTCGGTCCAGGGCAGCGTGTCCAGGCGGCGGCCAACCGCCTCGGCCAAGGCGGCCGCGGTGGCTTCGGGATCGGCGGCCACGGTGCGGTCCTCCAGCACCAGCGCGCCCAGCCGGCGGCGGCGGCGGGACAGCACCGCGCCGGAGGCCGAGTCGAAGCCGCTCTCGACGGTTTCGGTCACTTGCGCTTCGACGCTGGGCGGCAGGGCGGCCGGGTCGAGGGAGGCGGCGAGGCGGATGCGGGCGGACGCCTTCAGGTCGAGGCTGGCGACCACCAGCAGCGGCGCGCCGGCCATCGAATCGTTGCGCGGCAACCGGGCGCCGCCGCCGCCGGACAGCCGGAACGACCCCGGCTCGCCCCGACGCTGCGCGATGCGGTCCGGGAACGCCGCCGCCAGCAGCGGGCCGGGATCGCCGGCAGCGCCCTCCTTCGTGCCGAGACGGCGGCGGTAGGCCGCGGATTGCTGCCGGATGCGCGCGACGGCGCCGCGGTCCACATCGTCGCCGCCTCCGGCCAGCGCGTCGAGGCGCAGTTGCAAGTCGGCCGGCGCGTCGCGGCCGCGCAGCGGGTCGCGCTCCTCCAGCAGCGCCGCAAGGTCCGCCGCCAGCGCCGCCTGGCCGGGTCCATCGGCCGACAGCATCATCGCCGCCAGCCGGGGATGCGCGCCCAGCGCGGCCATGCGCCGCCCCTGCGGCGTGATGCGCCCGCCCGCATCGAGCGCACCCAGTCCGGCCAGCAGCGCGCCTGCGGCGGCCAGCGCGCCGGCGGGCGGCGGGTCGGGAAACGGCAGGTCGCCCGGCGCCGTGCCCCAGGCGGCGCAGTCCAGCAGCAGGCCGGACAG
>CAXSHI010000090.1:0-16678 GCA_964236755.1 uncultured Acetobacteraceae bacterium | reverse complement strand
CATGGGATAACATGGGCTACCATGGGCAAATATGGGCGTCAAAGGTATTGGAAAAGAATGTTGCACTATGCGCTAGAAAAGTCCTTTGCAATCAGCACGTTACAGGCCAAAAAAACATTCCGTTCGGATCATAGTTGCGAGTCCAAAGTATTCATGTTTCGTTCCTGTGGATAACCTTGGGGATAAAAGAGTCGCCAGACGGCCTGTAAGCCGGGTTCTGTCCGGCCCCGCACCGTGAAGCGCGGGGCCGGGACGGCCATTCCTCTGCGACGCGCATCGCTGCGCGCCTCGCGCGACCAACCCGAGCGGCGGGGCGGGAGCGCCCCTGCGTCGCGCGGCCGGTTTCCCGTCCGCGTCGCCGGCCACCCCTATTCGGTCTTGCTCCCGGTGGGGTTTACCCTGCCGCCCCTGTTGCCAGGGGCGCGGTGCGCTTTTACCGCACCGTTTCACCCGTGCCGGCTGGCCTTGGCACTGGTCCTGCGGCGAGTCGGCGGTTTGTTTTCTGTGGCACTGTCCCTGGGGTCGCCCCCGCCGGCCGTTAGCCGGCACCGTGTTCCCGTGGAGCCCGGACTTTCCTCCACCCCGGCCAGGACGCCAGCGGGGCTGGCGCCGTGAACGGGGCAGCGGCCGTCCGGCCGTCTGGCACTCCGGGAATGCGCGCCGATGCCGTTCAGGTCAAGCCCCGACGCCAGCCATCGCGGTGGCGACGGCGCGCAGCCGGCGCCGCGTGGCGTCGTCGGCCCGCCCGCTGATCGCGCCCGGCAGCCAGTGCCGCTGGAACGCGCGCAGCGTCGTCGCGAGGTCGCCCTTGCCATAGCCGATGGCGCGAAGCGCCGACGACACGTCATCCGCGCTGCCGGCCAGGTGCTGTGGGGCCGGCCACAATCCCACGCCGTTGGCGGCGAGGCCGGGCCAGTCGAACAGCTCGCCCGGGTCCTCCTTGCGGTCGGGCGCCACGTCGCTGTGCCCGACGACGTTGCGCGCCGGGATCGGGTGGCGGCGGAGGATGTCGAGGCACAGCTCGCACACCGCCGCCATCTGTAGCGCGGGGAAGGGGTGGTAACCCCACTCGTGGCCGGGGTTGACGATTTCCACCCCCACCGACCGGTCGTTCAACGCCGCGTGCCCGCGCCAGCAGGACACGCCGGCGTGCCAGGCGCGGCACGACTCGTCCACCAGCCGCCACACGGTGCCGTCCTCGTCCACCACGTAGTGCGAGGACACCCGGGCCACCGGGTCGCGCAGCCGGTCGAGCGCAGCTTGCGCCGATGGCATCCCGGTGTAATGCATGATCAGCATGTCGGTGGGCGTGCCGGGCGGCCGCGCGTCCCAATTGGGGCTGGGCAACTCCCGAATCGGCAGGTCCGCCGCGCCGAGGCGCGTCACAGCCGCCGTTCGCGCTTGATGCGGTCCCAGGCCGCGTTGATCCGCGCCACCTTCTCGCCAGCGCGCGCGATGAACTCGGCGGGCACGCCGCGGGAGGCGAGGCTGTCCGGATGGTTCTCCCGCATCAGCCGCAACCAGGCCTGGCGCAGCGCCTCGTCCGTGGCGTCGCGCGGCATGCCCAGCACGGCGTAGGCGTCGTCCCCGGGAGCGGACCGGCCGACGGCGCCGGCGGCCTGGCTCCAGGCCAGCTCGTCCAGGCCGAACGCCCGGTGCACCTGGCGCAGCATCTCCTGCTCGCCAAGCGTCAGCGGCTTGTCGGCACGGGCGATGGCGAACAGCGCGGCCAGCACGTCCTCCAGCAGGCCGCGGTTGTCGGCGAAGCTCTCGCCGAGCTGCGCGGCATAGGGCGCGAAGGGGGCGCTGCTGTCGCGCGCCTGGTCGAACAGCCGGCCGATGTCGCGCACCGACTCGGGCGGGATGCGGAACTGCCGCTTGAAGGCGTCGATCTCCGACCGCACGACGGGACCGTCGCACTTCGCGAGCTTGGCGCTGAGCACCACGACCGCCACCGCGAACAGCTGGTCCCGCCGGCCGAGCATGGCGGCGATCCGCGCCGGGTGCAGGGGCGAGGTGCCCGGCAATCCGTTCCCGAGGCTGACCCGCGGCAGGCCGCCCTGGTCGGCCGCGTGGCCCAACGCCGCGCCGACCACCGCGCCGAACGGCCCGCCCATCGCGAACCCAGCCACGCCGCCCAGCAGTTTGCCCCAAGGAACCATGCAGCAGTGTAACACGCCGCATCTTTATGGACAGCGGCGCTTGGCGGGGCTTGCGTGCGGACCGGGCCGTGCCGCTATCTGCGCCCATGTGGGATAACCCTTCGGACACGACGCCTGGCATGCCGAGCCGGGCCTAGCATGCGCGCGGGACGTGTTGCGCTGATCGGCTCGGCCGCGCTGCTGTGCGTGCTCGTCGCCGTGCTCTGGACGGTGCCGGGCCTGCTGGACTGGAACCGTTACCGGGACAGCATCGAGGCGCTGGCCACCTCCGGCATCGGCCGGCCGGTGCGGATCGACGGCCCCATCTCGCTGCACCTGCTGCCGCAGCCGATCCTCACCGCCTCCGGCATCGCGGTGGACGACATCGGCGACGGCGTGGTGCTGACGGCCAAGGAGCTGCGGCTGCGGGTGGGACTCGGGCCGCTGCTGGCGGGGAACGTGGACGCCCGGGACCTGACCCTGCGCGGCGCCGACCTCCGGCTGCCCTGGCCCCCCGCGCCCGGCGCGCTGGCGCAGCGTCCGCCGGCCTGGCTCACGGGGCTGCAGGCGCGGGTGGAGGAGAGCCGGGTTCAGGTGGGCGGGCTGGCGGTGACGGGGATCGCGGCCGGGCTGATGACGGACCCGGAAACCGGCATGCTGTCCGCGGCCGGCGTCGGGCAGGTGGGGACCCGGCCCTGGCGCTTCACCGCGCGGCTGACGCGGCCCGGGCGGGACAACGCGGCCGGGCTGGATGTCAGCCTCGACGGCCAGGGGCCGCTGCGCAACACCGGCGGCACCTTCTCGGGCCAGCTCGCGGGCGATGGGGCGCTGACCGGCCGGGTCGCGGGCCGCGGGTCGGATTTGTCCCAGCTTCTGCCCGGCCCGGCCGTGCCCTGGCGCGGCGACGGCCGGCTCAGCGCGGCGGCAGGCCTTGCGGTCGCGGACGAGCTGGCGCTGGAGATCGGCGGGTCGCCGGCCCGCGGCGCCGTGGCGCTGCGCGTGCTGCCGGAGGCGCGGCTGGACCTGGCGCTCGCGGCCGGGCGGCTCGACCTCGATGCCTGGCTGCCGGTGCTGCTGCGCGGGACCGAGACCGCGATGCCTACGGGCATCGATCTTTCGGCCGAGGCCGCGACGCTCGCCGGCGGCACGCTACGCCGGCTGCGCGGCGCCTTTGACCTTGACGCCGACGGCGTGACGGTGCGGGACGCCGCCGCCGCCTTGCCCGGCGACGCGCAGCTCACCCTGTCGGGTCGGCTGCCCCGCCCGCCCCATGCCGAGGGCGCCGCGCCCCGCCCGGCGCTGTTCGAGGGCACGGGCCGCCTCCTCGCGCCGGACCTGCGCCGGACGCTCCGCTGGCTGGAGCCGGCACTGCCATCAGGCCTGGGCCGCCTGCCGCCCGAGGTGATGCGGTCGGCCGACCTATCGGCGAAGATCTCCATCGGCGTCGGCCAGGCGTCGCTGGCCGACCTGCATGGCGCGCTGGACGGCGACCCGTTGACCGGCGGCCTTGGGATCAAGCTGGGGCCGCGGCTGTCGGTCGGCGCCGGGCTGTCGTTCGACCGGCTGGCGCTCGATCCCTGGCTGCCCGACCTTCCGACGCTCGCGACGCCGGTCGGCATGGCGGACGCCATGGCCGGCGCCGCCGCGCTGGACGCCGACGTGCACCTACAGATCCGCAACGCAACCTGGCGCGGCCTGCCGATGGGCAAGATCGCGCTCGACGCGCAGACCGAGGCCACGCGGCTGACCCTGCGCCGGTTGGAGGCCACCCCGGTAGGCATGCGACTCACCGCTTCCGCCACGCTGGGAGAGGGCGGGCGCGTGACCGAGGGGCGGGTGGAGGTGGCAGCGCCGGACCTCACCACGCTGCGTGCGGCGCTGCCGTCGGACCTGCCGGGGCTGCTGCCGCTTCTCCGGGGTCCCGGCTCGGCGCTGCTGCAACTCGCCGGCCCGCCCGACGCGCTGATGGCCAAGCTGAGCATGGAGGCGTCGGATCTCCGGGTGGAAGCGCAGCCGGTGCTCAACCTGCTGACCCGACGCTGGGTCGGCCCGGTGACACTGCGCCATCCCGGGGCGCCGCGGCTGCTGGAACAGGCGGGGCTGGGCAGCACCGCGGCCTGGCTGGGCGACGGGTCGCTGTCGCTGCGCGCCCAGGTGACGGCGGCCGAGGGGCGCGCGGTGCTGGACCGCTTCGACTTGGTGGCCGGCGCGCTGCGCGCCAATGGGCAGTTGGCCATCGAGATGCCGGGCGAGGCGCCGGGCGGACAGGGCCGCCCGCGCGTGTCCATATTGGGTCAGATCGCCGCCGAGACGCTGCCGCTGCCGCTGCCCTACCTGCGGTCCACGGACCCGCTTCCCATCGCCGCGCTTTCGGGATGGCAGGCAGCGGTGAGGCTGGATGCGGACCAGGTCCTGCTGGCGCAAACGCCGGCGCTGCAGAATTTCTCGGCAGAGCTGGCGCTGCGCGAGGGCATGCTGACCATTCCGCGCGCCACCGCGCGGCTGGGCGACGGCACGGTGTCTGGCAGCGCGACCTTGATCGCCGATGGCGCGCCGCCGCGCCTGTCGGTCCAGGCCGACGTCGTGAACGCGGCGCTGGCCGGCGCGACGCTGGACACGGCCGTGGACCTGACGGCGGGTTTGGTGGATGCCAAGCTGGACCTCACGGCCGCCGGATACAGCCCGGCGGCGCTGCTCGCGACGCTGTCAGGCTCGGTCGCCGTCTCGGTGCGCGATGGCGTGGTTGCCGGCTTCGACATCCCCGCGGCACAGGCCGCCCTCGCCAACCCGGACCACCGTCGCATTCCCGCCGAGGCGTCCGCCGCGTTGACAACGGGCACATCGCCATTCAGCCGCTTCGACATGCCGTTGGGGGCGCAACGCGGCGTGCTCTCCGGAGACGGCACCCTGGCCAGCCCGGCCGGCAGCGCGCACCTGTCCGGCAGCATCGACCTGCTCGGCGCGGCGGCGGACCTGCGCATCGCCATCTCGCCCGACGTGTCCGAGTCGCCTGGGCCGGAACTCGGACTACGCATCGCCGGGCCGGCGGCAACGCTTGCGCGCACGCCGGAGCTTGCGGGCCTCACGCTGTGGCTTGCCGAACGGCCATGACCGCGGCGGCCCTGCTGGCGGACGGCGTGGACTGACCGGCAAGCGCAGGCTGATCGCGCGTTCCGCCTCAGTGCTGGACCGGCAAGCCGCCGTCGAGCACCTCGAACATGACGGCCACCAGGTTGGAAGCCGTCCCGGTGAAGCCGGCGCGGTCAGCATCCTGCGCCAGGCTGAGCAGCCGGTCTGCGAGCAGCAGCGGGCTGAACGGAATGCGTTCGGGCGGGGCTGCGGGCGCGATCGAGTCCATGACTTTTCTCTATAAAACCGCGACGGCAATTCGTCGCGATACCATAATGTACATCAACTCATTGCGAAAAGGTTAAGCTCGCTGCTGCAACGCGACAATTCTTAGCGCCGATGCCAAAGGCTGGCCTGGTCTTCGCTCCGTATCGACCTGGGCCACCAGCACGGACAGCGCAACGCTCCGCCGGGCTGCGATGTCCGACAGCGCCGACCAGAACTCAAGTTCCAGAGCCACGCTCGTGCGGTGGCCCGACAGGCTGAAGCTGCGCTTGACCAGGCTCAACCGGCGCCGGGGTCAGTCGCCGAGGGTCGCGCCCGGCTGGGTCATGTCGGCCGGCACCACCCAGCGGTCGAAGTCCTCCGGCGTCACGAAGCCGAGCCGCCCGGCCGCGTCGCGCAGCGTCATGTTCTCGGCCAGCGCGAGCTTGCCGATCCGCACGGCCTTGTCGTAGCCAATGCGCGGGTTCAGCGCGGTGACGAGCATGAGCGACTTCGCCAGGTTCTCGGCGATGCGGTCCCGGTTCGGCTCCAGCTTATCGACCATGTTCTGCGCAAAGCTCTCTGCCGCGTCCGCCAGCAGCGCCGCCGAGCCGAGCACGTTGTGGATGATCAGCGGCTTGAACACGTTGAGTTCCAGGAAGCTCTGCGCCGCGCCTATCGTGACGGCCACGTGGTTGCCCATCACTTGGGCGCACACCATGGTCAGCGCCTCGCTTTGGGTGGGGTTGGTCTTGCCGGGCATGATCGACGACGACAGCCCGTCCGCCGGCACGATCAGCTCCGATAGGCCGGAGCGCGGGCCGGAGCCGAGCAGGCGCACGTCGTTGCCGAGCTTGTTCAGCGACACCGCCAGCACGTTCAGCACGCCTGACAGCTCGACGAACGCATCGTGCGCGCCCATGCCTTCGAACTTGTTGGAATTGGGGGTGAAGGCGAGGCCGGTCAGCGCCGCCATGCGCTCGCAGAACACCGCGTCGAACCGTGCGTGCCGGTTGAGGCCGGTGCCGACGGCGGTGCCGCCCTGGGGCAGGCTCAGCAGCCGGGGCATGGCGTCCTCGAGCCGCTCCAGGCCCAGCTCGACCTGCCGCGCCCAGGCCGCGAACTCCTGGCCGAGCGTCACCGGCACCGCGTCCATCATGTGGGTGCGGCCGACCTTCACGATGCCGTCCCACTCCGCCGCGCGGCGTGCGAGGCTCGCGTGCAGCGTGCGGAGCGCCGGCGCCAGGCGGTGCTGCACCGCCTCCGCCGCCGCCACGTGCATCACCGTCGGGAACGAGTCGTTGCTGCTTTGCCCGCGGTTCACGTGGTCGTTCGGATGCACGGGCGAGCGGCTGCCGCGCGACTGGCCCAGCGCCTCGTTGGCACGGTTCGCAATGACCTCGTTGGCATTCATGTTGGTCTGGGTGCCCGACCCGGTCTGCCAGACCGGCAGAGGGAACTCCGCGTCCATCGTGCCGGCCGCGATCTCGGCGGCAGCGGCGGCGATGGGCCGGGCGATATCGGGGGGCAGTTCGCCCAGCGCCTCGTTCGCTTCGGCGCTTGCCTGCTTCTCCAGGCCCACGGCGCGGATCAGCACGGGGGGGAAACGCTCGTGGCCGATGCGGAACAGAAGCCGGGCGCGCTCGGTCTGCGGCCCCCAGTAGCGGGCGGCGTCGATCTCTATCGTACCCAGGCTGTCGGTTTCGGTTCTTGTGGTCCCAGTCCTTGTCGCAGCGGTCATGGCGCACCTCCGCCCTGCAAACGCGCGACGGCCCAATCGGCTGCCTCGGCCACCACGGGATTCGCGTCCGCGCGCAGGCGCTCCGCGGTGGGGAGCAAAGCAGGGTCGCCGGAGTTGCCGATGGCCGTCAGGACGTTGCGCACGAAGCGGTCGCGCCCGATGCGCTTTACCGGGCCGCCGGCAAACCGGGCGCGGAACCCGGCGTCGTCCAGCGCCGCCAATTCCGCCAGCGCCGGCGCCCGCAGATCGTCGCGCGCCCGCAGCTTGGGATGCGCCGCATGGGCGAAGCGGTTCCAGGGGCAGGCCGCGAGGCAGTCGTCGCAGCCATAGATGCGGTTGCCCATCAGCGGTCGCAGCGCCGGCGGGATCGGCCCGGCATGCTCGATGGTGAGGTACGAGATGCAGCGCGTCGCATCGAGGCGATACGGCGCCGGAAACGCATCGGTCGGGCAGGCGGCCATGCAGCGGGCGCAGGTGCCGCACCGGTCGGCGTGCGCCGGGTCCGGCGGCAGGTCGAGCGTCGTCAGCACCTCGCCCAGGAACAGCCAGGAGCCGTGCGCCCGCGACACCAGGTTGGTGTGCTTGCCTTGCCAGCCCAGCCCGGCCTGCTGCGCCAGCGGCTTCTCCATGACCGGCGCGGTGTCCACGAACACCTTGACCTCCGGCCCGAAGCGGCTGGCGATGAAGGCGCCCAGGTGCTTGAGCATGCCCTTGACCACGTCGTGGTAGTCCCGGTTGCGCGCATACACCGAGATGTTGCCGCGGTCCGGCCGGGCCAGCGCCGCCAACGGGTCGTCGTCCGGCGCATAGGACAGGCCGACCGCGACCACGCTGCGCGCCTCGGGCCAGAGCGCCTGCGGGTGGGCGCGCCGTTCCGTGCGTTCCGCGAGCCATCCCATGTCGCCGTGCTGGCCGGCCGCCAGGAAGGCTGCAAGCCGGGTGCGCGCCTCCGGTCCCAGGGTGGCCGGGGCGAACCCCACGGCGTGGAAGCCCAGTCCCAGCGCCTTGTCGCGGATGCGCCGCTTCACAGGGGCGCCGGGCATCGTCATCGTGTCCGCCATAAAAGCCCTGGCGCTCCTGCTTGTGTTGCTGGCAGCCTGCGCCGCCGACCCGGACGGGTCATGCGCGCTGCAGCAGGTCACGGAACTGCCGCTGCAAGCGTTCGGCACCGTGCCCCTGGTGACTGCCGACATCAACGGCCGTCCGGCGAGCCTGGTGCTGGATACCGGGTCGGATTTGACCATGCTGAGCCGCGCCGCGGCCGGGCGCCTGGGCGTCGCATGGGATGAGCGGTCTCCGGTGGCGATCGGCGGCGCCGGCGGGGCGGCCCAGGCCTTCGCGACGACGGTGCCAAGCCTCGCGCTGCGCGGCGCCGCCACGTCCAGCGTCCGCGTCCTGGTGGCGCAGGCGCTGCCGCCTCCCATCGAGGGCGTGCTCGGGATCAACGTGCTGATCGGCTACGAGCTTGACCTCGACGTGCCGCACCGCCGCCTCGTGCTGTATCGCGCCCGGCCCTGCCCGGCGGCCCTGCCGCCCTGGTCCGCGCCGTTTGCCCGGCTGCCGACGCAGCAGCAGCGATCCGGCCACCTGTTCGTGTCCGGCGAGCTGGATGGACAACCCGTGTTCGGCCTGCTCGACACCGGGGCGTCGAACACCACCGTCGGGTTGGCCGCGGCACGGGACGCTGGCGTGACCGCGGCGACGCTGCGGGCCGATCCGGCCGGCCGCGCGCGCTCCATCGACGAGGGCGGCCTGATCGTGCGCCGGCGACGGTTCCGCACGCTCAAGATCGGCGACGACGTGCTGGAACAGCCGGTGCTGCATGTGGCGGACCTGCCGCCCTATGCTGGAGAGCTGATTATCGGCGGCGATTACCTGGCGACCCGGCGCGTCTGGCTCTCCCTCGTCACCGGCCAGGCTTTCGTCACCACGAATGACCAACCCTAGCCCCGCCCGCGATACGGTGCGACACCCTGATCGGGAAGCCACACGCCCTCGGGCGGCGCGCCGGTCTGCCAGAACACGTCGATGGGCATGCCGCCGCGAGGATACCAATAGGCGCCGATGCGCAGCCAGCGCGGCGCCACGGCCTCCACCACCCGGCGCGCTACCTCCATGGTGCAGGCCTCATGGAACGTGCCGTGGTTGCGGAAACTGGCAAGGAACAGCTTCAGCGACTTGCTCTCGACGATCCAATCACCCGGCACGTAGTCCAGCACGATGTGCGCGAAGTCCGGCTGGCCGGTCAGCGGGCAGATCGAGGTGAACTCCGGACAGGTGAACCGGACGACGTAGGCCATGCCGGGCTGCGGGTTGCCCACCCGCTCCAGCACAGCGGCGTCGGGCGAGGCCGGCGCGGTGGTCACGCTGCCAAGCTGGGTCAGGACGGTGTAGTCGGTCATCTTGGGTCCCCCGCAGCCCATGCGGCGCGGATTTCGGCAGCGTGGGCGTCGAGCCGGCGCCCGGTGATCGCCACGCGCATGCCGCGCATCAGGGACTGGTAGTACGTCAGGTTGTGCTGGGTCAGCAGCATCGGCCCGAGCATCTCGTTTGCCCGGAACAGATGGTGGAGGTAGGCGCGGCTGTGCCGGGTGCAAGCGGTGCAGGCGCAGCGCTCGTCGAGCGGGCCGGCGTCCTCCGCATGCCGGGCGTTGCGCAGGTTGAGCACGCCGCGCGAGGTGTAGCCCCGCGCCGTGCGGCCGGCGCGGGTGGGCATCACGCAGTCGAACATGTCGATCCCGCGCGCCACCGCCGCGAGCAAGTCATCCGGCGTGCCGACGCCCATAAGATAGCGCGGCCGGTCCGCGGGCAGATGCGGCACCGTGCTGTCCAGCACCGGGAGCATGATCGCCTGGCCCTCGCCGACCGACAACCCGCCGATTGCGTAGCCCTCGAAGCCGATGGCGGTCAGCGCCTCGGCTGATGCCGCCCGCAACTCCGGGAACACGCCGCCCTGCACGATGCCGAACTGGCCGTAGCCCGGCCGTGCCGCGAAGGCGTTGCGGGAGCGCGCGGCCCAGCGCATCGAAAGCGCCATGCTAGCCTCCGCCTGCGCGGGTGTCGCAGGGAAGGGGGTGCACTCGTCCAGCGCCATGGTGATGGTGGCGTCGAGCTTGTGCTGGATCTCGGTCGCACCCTCGGGCGTCAGGCGGTGGGCGCTGCCGTCCAGGTGGGAGCGGAAGGTGACGCCGCCCTCGTCCATGGTGCGCAGGCCAGCCAGCGACATGACCTGGAAGCCGCCGCTGTCGGTTAGGATGGGGCCGGGCCAGTCCATGAAGCGGTGCAGCCCGCCCAGCCGCTCCACCCGGTCGGCGCCGGGCCGCAGCATGAGGTGGTAGGTGTTGCCGAGCACCAGCCCGGCGCCGGTGGCGCGCACCTGGTCCGCCGTCATCGCCTTCACCGTGCCGGCAGTGCCGACGGGCATGAACACTGGCGTCTCGACGGCGCCGTGCGCGGTGCGCAGCACGCCGGCCCGCGCCGCGCCGTCCGTTGCCGTGACACGGTGGCCGAAGCTCACGCGGGGCGCTCCAGCAGGCAGGCGTCGCCGTAGGAGTAGAAGCGGTAGCCCCGTCCTATCGCGTGCGCGTACGCCGCCTGCATCCGCGCCTGCCCGGCAAAGGCGCAAGCCAGCATGAACAGCGTCGAGCGCGGCAGGTGAAAGTTGGTCAGCAACGCATCGACGGCGCGGAACCGGAAGCCCGGCGTGATGAACAGCCGCGTGTCGCCCCGGAACGGCTGCACCCGGCCCGCCGCGTCCGCCGCGGTCTCCAGCACCCGCAGCGTCGTCGTGCCGACCGCCACCACGCGCCGCGCCGCGTTGATCGCGCGGGCCGCGCCTTCGGTGACTTCGCCCCACTCCGCATGCATGGCGTGGTCGGAAACGTCGTCGGTGCGGACCGGCAGGAAGGTGCCGGCGCCGACGTGCAGCGTCACCAGCACGCGCGGGATGCCCGCGGCGTCGAGCGCCTCCAGCAGCGCGTCGGAGAAGTGCAGCCCGGCGGTCGGCGCCGCAACCGCGCCCTCGCGTGCGGCGAACACGGTCTGGTAGTCCGTGGCGTCGTCCGGCGTGGGGCCGCCGGGCCGGTCGATGTACGGCGGCAGGGCCAGCGCCCCGGCGCGGCGCAGCGCGTCGGCGAACCCGGCGTCCGCCTGGTTGAACCGGACCACGACGCCGCCGTCATCGTCGCGGGACAGCAGTGTGGCCGCGAGGTCCGGCGCCGCGTCGAAGGTCAGCGTGTCGCCGGGCCGCAGCCGCCGGGCGTTGCGGGCCAGGGCGTGCCAGGAACCGTCGGGCCGCGGCTGATCGAGCGTGAGGCCGATGCGCGCGGCGCCGCGCCGCGCCGCAAGCTGCGCCGGGATGACGCGGGTGTCGTTGGCGACCAGCACGTCGCCGGGGCGCAGCAGGCCCGGCAGGTCGCGGACGGCGCGGTCTTGCAACTCGTCTTCCACGACCAGCAGCCGCGCGGCGTCGCGCGGCCGCGCCGGGTGCTGCGCGATGCGGTCGGCGGGCAGGTCGAAATCGAAATCCGACAGGCGCAACGTGGATGGGCGCAATCAGGCCGGGGTGGGCGCCACGCGCCGCAGCAGCCGGATGAGCGGGATGCTGGCCAGCACCGCCCATGCCTTGCCGATCACCTGCCCGGCCAGGAAATCCAGGCTGCCAAAGGCGAGCGTGAGAAACACCAGGCTATCGACCACCAGCCCGGCCAGCGAACTCGCCAGCACCGCCAGCAGCAGCCCGCGGCGCTGCAACGGGGTATAGACGGCGAAGTCCGCGAACTCGCTGAGCAGGAACGCGGCGCCGGACGCCAGCACAAGCGATGGCGGCGCGATCAGCGTGGACAGCGCCGCCCCCAGCACGATGGCGCCGAGGCCCCAGGCCGCGCCCAGGCAACGCTGCACCACGTCCCGCAGCACCAGGGCCGCGCCCACCGCTAGCACGCCGGACGGCGCCAGGATGCCCGGCGCCACCGGCACCAGGCACGGCCCGGCGTGCACGCAGACGGTCCCCACATGCTGGATCAGCCAGTTGGCGAACGGCACGGAGGCGAGAAACAGCAGCAGCGCCGCGGTGCCGATCCGCGCGCCGACGCGGTCAACGGGCAAGGTAGGAGGCGATCTCGATCAGGTTGCCGTCGGGGTCGCGGCAGTACACCGATTGGATGGTGCCCAGCGCACCCTCCCGGGCGACCGGCCCGGCCTCGATGTTGATGCCGCAGCCGTGCAGGTGCTCCACCACGTCCTCCGGCCCGACCGCGGTGATGAAGCAGAGGTCGGCGGCGCCCGGCCGAGTGTTCACGCCGGTGAACCACGCCCGCGAGTCGCTGTTGTGCGGGCGCAGGTTGATCTTCTGGCCGCCGAACTTCAGCGCGGTGCGCCGCCTTTCGCCGAACTCCTCCCGCTCCATGCCCAGCACGCGCTGGTACCACGACGCGGTCATCTCCACGTCGGCGCAGTTGATCACCAGATGGTCCAGCCGATCCACCGTGAAGCGCATCTATTCAAGCCCATCGTAGAAATCGTTGCCCTTGTCGTCGATCACGACGAAGGCTGGGAAGTTCTCCACCTCGATGCGCCACACCGCTTCCATGCCAAGCTCTTCATACTCGAGTACCTCGACCTTGCGGATGCAGTCCTGTGCCAGCCGCGCCGCAGCGCCGCCGACGCTGCCGAGGTAGAATCCGCCATAAGCTCGGCAGGCGTCGCGCACCGCGCGGGAACGGTTGCCCTTCGCCAGCATCACCAAGCTGCCGCCAGCGCGCTGGAACTCGGCCACGTAGCTGTCCATGCGTCCCGCGGTGGTCGGGCCGAAGCTGCCGGTGGCGAACCCGTCCGGCGTCTTGGCCGGCCCGGCGTAATACACCGGGTGGTCCCGGATGTAGTCCGGCAGGCCCTCGCCGCGGTCCAGCCGTTCCTTAAGCTTGGCATGGGCGATGTCACGCGCCACCACGACGGTGCCGGTCAGCGCGAGGCGGGTCTTGACGGGGTAGGCGGAAAGCTGCCGGCGGATCGCCTGCATCGGCTGGTTGAGATCGACCGGCACTACGGCCTCGCCCAGGATGTCGTCGGTCGCTTCCGGCAAGTACTGCGACGGGTCGGCCTCCAACTGCTCCAGGAACACGCCGCCCGGGGTGATCTTGGCGAGGATCTGCCGGTCGGCGCTGCACGACACGCCGATGCCGACCGGCAGGCTGGCGCCGTGCCGCGGCAGGCGGATCACCCGCACGTCGTGGCAGAAGTACTTGCCGCCGAACTGCGCCCCGATGCCGAGGGTGCGGGTCAGCTCCAGCACCTTCTGCTCCATCTCTACGTCGCGGAACGCATGGCCCGCGAGGCTCCCCGCCGTCGGCAGCGCGTCGAGCCACTTGGTGGAGGCGAGCTTCACCGTTTTCAGGCACAGCTCCGCCGAAGTGCCGCCGATCACGATGGACAGGTGATACGGCGGGCAGGCCGAGGTGCCGAGCGTGCGGATGCGGGTGCCGATGTAGTCCAACAGCTTGCCCGGGTTGAGGATCGCCCGGGTTTCCTGGAACAGGAAGCTCTTGTTCGCCGACCCGCCGCCCTTGGCGATGAACATCAGCAGCATCTCGTCCGCGTGGTGCTCGCCCGGCGCCGCCGCGATGTCGAACTGCACCGGCAGGTTGTTGCCGGTGTTCACCTCCTCGAACATGCTGAGCGGCGCCATCTGCGAGTAGCGCAGGTTGGTCTCGGTGTAGGTGCGGTGGACGCCGTAGGACAGCGCCTCCTCCTCGTCGCCCTCCACCCAGACGCGCTGGCCCTTCTTGCCGAACACCAGCGCCGTGCCGGTGTCCTGGCACATCGGCAGCACGCCGCCCGCCGCTATGCCCGCGTTCTTCAGCAGGTCGAGCGCCACGAAGCGGTCGTTGGCCGACGCCTCGGGATCGTCGAGGATGGCGCGCAGCTGGCGGAGGTGCGCCGGGCGCAGCAGGTGCGACACGTCGCGGAACGCCTGGACGGCAAGTTCGGTCAGCGCCTCCGGCTTAATGCGCAGCACGGTCTGGCCGTCGCAAGTGCTGGTCGTGACGCCCGCGATGTCGAGCTTGCGCCACGGCGTGCCGCTGTCGCCCAGCGGGAACATGGGCGCATAGCGGAATCCGGCGGGCCGGGCCTGCGCCGGCGGCAAGGGTGCGTTCATGGCGAGTCCTTGGTCGGCGGACGCCGGCGGAAGGCGTCGAGGCTCACGACCTGCGGCGCGTCCGACGTCTCGGCTGCGGGGCCGGCCTCCGGTTCGGGCGGCGTCGGCACCGCCGTCTCGGGATCGTCGTTCGCCGCCTCGTCACCCGGCGGGCGGAAGCGCAGGCCGAACTGCACGTGCGGGTCGGCGAACGCCGTCACGGCGCTGAATGGCACCTGCAGCGTGGTCGGGATGCCGCCGAACGACAGGCCGATGCTGAACCAGCCGGCAGGCTCATCCACCTGCAGGTCCCAGAACTGGTGCTGCAGCACGATGGTCATCTCGTGCGGGTACTGCGCCAGCAGCCGGGCCGGGATGAGGACGCCGGGCCGGTCGGTGCGGAAGCTGAGATAGAAATGGTGCTCGCCGGGCATGCCTTCGGCGCCGACATAGGCCAGCGCACGCACGACGACCTGGCGGTGCGCCTCCTCCGTCCACACGTCGTAGGGCAGCAGGCTTTCCGGCCGCTGCGGTGGTCCGCCGTCCCGGCCGTCCTCGGTGTCTTCCATGGACACACCCTTAGCGCGGACCGCCCGGGATTGGAACGGGCCGGCGCATGGGCGAAGCTGGGTTCGGCGAGTGGCGCCACCAAGGGGGTTTGCATGGATCGTCGCAACTTCGTGCAGGCCGGCCTGGCGGCGCTCGCGCGGCCAGGCCTTGTCCGGGCAGCGGAGGCGCGCGTGCTGCGCTTCGTGCCGCAGGCGGATCTTGCGGTGCTGGACCCGGTCTGGACCACCGCCTATCAGACCCGCGACCACGCCTTCCTGGTGTTCGACACCCTGTTCGGCCAAGACGCCGGCTACGCCGCGCAGCCGCAGATGCTGGAAGGGGTGGGCGTCGAGGCGGACGGGCTGCGCTGGCGCCTCGTGCTCCGCCCCGGCCTGCGCTTCCATGACAACGAGCCGGTGCTGGCGCGGGACTGCGTCGCCAGCATCCGCCGCTGGGGGGCGCGCGACACCTTTGGCCAGGCGTTGCTGGCCGCGACCGACGCGCTGTCCGCCGCCGACGACCGCACGATCGTCTTCCGCCTCCGCACCCCGTTCCCGTTGTTGCCCGATGCGCTGGCCAAGACCGCGCCCAGCCCCTGCGTGATCATGCCCGAGCGCCTGGCCGCGACCGACCCGTTCAAGCAGGTTTCGGAGATGGTCGGCAGCGGGCCATACCGCTTCCTGGCGGACGAGCGCATCCCCGGCGCCCGCGTCGCCTATGCCCGGTTCGACGGCTATGCGCCACGCCCGGATGGCGAGCCGTCCCGTACCGCCGGGCCAAAGCGGGCGGGGTTCGACCGGGTGGAGTGGGCCATCATCCCGGACGCCGCCACCGCCGCAGCGGCATTGCAGCGGGGCGAGGTCGATTGGTGGCTGGCCGCCAACCCTGACCTGCTGGGCCGGCTGCGCGCCGACCGCCGCCTCGTGGTGCGGACGCAGGACCCCACGGGCATCATCGGGACGATGCGGTTCAACCAGCTGCATCCGCCGTTCGACAACCCGGCGTTGCGCCGGGCCGTGCTGGGGGCGGTGCAGCAGTCGGAATACATGCAGGCGGTGTCAGGGCCGGACCGCGATCTGTGGGCGGACGGCGTTGGCTTCTTCTGTCCGGGCACTCCGCTGGCCAATGCGGCCGGGATGGGGGCGCTGACTGGCCCCCGCGACTTGGACCGCAGCCGGCGTGCGGTGGCGGACAGCGGCTACAAGGGTGAGAAGGTCGCGCTGCTGGTGCCGACCGACATCCCGAGCACCAACGCCTTGGCCGAGGTGACGGCGGAGCTGTTCCGCACGCTGGGCCTGAACCTCGACGCCCAGGCGATGGACTGGGGCAGCGCGGTGCAGCGCCGCACCAGCATGGAGCCGGTGGAGCGCGGCGGCTGGAGCGTGTTCCAGACGAGCTGGTCCGGCCTCGACCACGCGACGCCGGCCGGGCACCCGTTCCTGCGCGGCAACGGCCGGGCGGCGGCGCCGGGCTGGCCGGACAGCCCAGCCATTGAAAGCCTGCGCAGCGAGTGGCTCCGCGCGCCCGACCCGGCGGCGCAGCGTGGCCTGGCCGAGCAGCTTCAGGCGCAGGCGTTCCGCGACGTGCCGTATGTGCCGCTGGGGCAGCAGTTCCAGCAGACGGCCTACCGGGCGGAGCTAGCAGGCATCCTGCCGGGAATGCCTGTATTCTGGAATGTCATACGGGGGTGAGAGTGGGGGGGCTTCTGTTGCCCGGTGCCCCCCCGAACCGCGCCTATCCCTGCTTACGCAGCGACGGCGAGCGCCTCATGATTGTCAT
>CAXSHI010000089.1:0-16744 GCA_964236755.1 uncultured Acetobacteraceae bacterium | reverse complement strand
TCGGCATCGCCTGGCTGGTGATCGTCGCCGCCGAGATGCTGGTGGGCGGCACCGGGATCGGCTACTTCGTCTGGAACCAGTGGAACAACCTCGCCATCGCCGACATCGTGGTGGCGATCCTGGTGATCGGACTGGTGGGCATGGCGCTCGACCAGCTGCTCGGCCGCGCGGCCCGGGCCGTCGCGTGGCGGGAGTAGCGCCGTGCCGCGCCCCTGGCTGAGCATCGAGGGCATCGCCCGGCGCTACAACGGACGCCCGGTGTTCCGCGACGTGTGGTTTGGCGTCGATAGAGGCGAGTTCGTCGCGCTGATCGGGCATTCCGGCTGCGGCAAGACGACGATCCTGAACATCCTGGCCGGGCTGGAGGCGCCGGACGCCGGCACCATCATCATGGACGGGCGGGAGGTGTCCGGCCCGGCGCTCGACCGCGCCGTCATCTTCCAATCGCACGCGCTGCTGCCCTGGCTGACTGCGCTCGGCAACGTCGCCTTCGCCGTGCGCAGCCGGCACCGGGACTGGCCGCGCGGCCGGGTGCAGGACCATGCGCGCCGGGTGCTGGACCTTGTGGGCCTTTCGGACGCGGCGGGGCGCAAGCCTGCGGAGCTGTCGGGCGGCATGAAGCAGCGGGTCGGCATCGCACGCGCGCTCGCCATCGAGCCGTCGCTGCTGCTGATGGACGAGCCGTTCAGCGCGCTCGACGCGCTGACCCGCGGCACCCTTCAGGATGAGGTGCTGCGGCTGGTTTCCGACGCCGGGCAAACCGCGTTCATGATCACGCACGACGTGGACGAGGCGATCCTGCTGGCCGACCGCATCCTTCTGATGACAAACGGCCCCGACGCGCGGGTGGCGGAAGTCGTGGTCAACACCCTGCCCCGCCCGCGCGACCGGCAGACTATCCACCGCACGCCGGGCCACCATGCGCTGCGCAACCACATCGTGGACTTCCTGGTGGCCCGTTCCCGTATCCTGGCAGGCAGCAGGCCGGAGGGCTGGGACGGCAGGCGCGTGCCGGAAGTCCGCCCCGCCATCCCACACATCGAGGAGGCCATCAGTTGAACGACGCCAAGACCGCCCTGGGCCTGAAGATCCGCGGCATCAAGAAGCAGAAGGGCTGGACCTGGGCCGAGGTCGCGGGAAAGCTCGGCTACGCGCCGGTGTGGACCTGCGCCGCCTGCCTGGGCCAGATGAGCATGACACCGGAGACGGCCGAGAAGGCCGCCACCCTGTTCGGCCTGTCGGAAGAGGAGGCGGCGCTGCTGGCCGAGGCGCCGTACCGCGGCTCGCTGCCCACGGCCGTGCCGACCGACCCGCTGATCTACCGGTTCTACGAGTTGGTCTCGGTGTATGGCACGACGTGGAAGGAGATGATCCACGAGGAGTTCGGCGACGGCATCATGAGCGCCATCGACTTCGACATGACGCTGGAGCGGCAGCCCGACCAAAAGGGCGACAGGGTGAAGATGACGATGTCGGGGAAGTTCTTGCCGTATAAGCGATACTAGACAGCGTCCAGTTCGGGATCCGTCGTTGACGCGCTTGCCGGCGTGGCGGCCCCCCGCGCCGTTTGTGCCCATACACGGAGTTCTCTGAAAAGCGGTTGCCCGACGTGACGTTGCGTGTCGAGCACGGGCGCTGGAGCTGGACAGAGACGGATTTCAATCATTTGGCCCTGCATGGGATCGGGCAAGGCAGGGGTGCCGCCAAGTTGGCCAAACGCACCTGAGCGTTTGCAACGGAGCCGTCTTGTTTGTGGGCATGGTTCTTCTCGTTCAATAGTTGCTCGTTTGCTGATTTTCATCACGTAGGGAGTTTCCTCCGGGTTTCCGGCTCACACCGTGTCTCGTGCAACAGATAGGCCGGGTGTGTCTCAAGCCACTCGGCTGCGGCCTGCTGGGCGGCAAGGGCGCAAGCCATCGGCATGGGAAACGGCTTAAAGTCCTGTTTTTCGCGGCATTCGATGCCATTCGCCAAGCAGAAGATGATTGTTAGCAGGATCATGTGCGGACCGCCTACAAAGTTAAGCATCGGAATCCCGGTTAGCGTGATCAGGACCCACAACGGTTGGCTCACACCGTTTCATGGTTCCGGCACCATTGTTTGGTTGTCACAGGAAGGCGGGCACTTATCTCGATTTTGGCTACCAGAGGCGCGTGGCAGAGTGCTCAGGTGATGGCGCTTTGAAGGGCTGAGCGGAGTTTCTGGCGGCGAAGGCGTCAGAGAGGGTTGGGCGCTGCTTGCGATGCCAGGCGCTTGTGCCTGTGGCCTGGCGGGCATGAGGTATGAGCCGCTTTCCGAGCAGGGCCACGAAGGAGAACATGCTGAGCAGGCAAGGTGTTGTGCGGGCAACGGAGTTGTTCGACCATTGGCGCTGGATTTCCACGCCAAGGCGGTTGCGCACCTCCCTCAACGTAACCTCGACCTGCCAGCGCCGGACAAATCAGCGTAGGATCTGGATGGGGTCCTGGGCTGGGTCGGTGCAGAGCAGGGCTTGCAGATCGACTTAGCCGACACGGCCGTGGATGTGACCGCGTTTTGCATGTATCCCGAACCCATTCCTTCCAGCGCATCAACCGCCGACAACGCCGGCTGCGGCTACGTGGGCGGCGGGGAATAGGTGAAGGCAAGCGCCTCCAGCCGCCACTCGCTCCCACTCTTGGCCAGCACCTTGGTCCAGGTGCCGCTCACCTCCTTCGTGGGACCGCCGGGGGCGAAGCTGAAGGTGTAGCCGCCTGAGCACACGATCACGTTGCCGCCGATCTGGTGCGCGGTCTTGAAGGTGTCCTCGTCGCTGACGCCCGGCTTGACGAATGCCGCTTCATACGCCGTGATGGCCTGCGGTCCTTGAAAGGTGCCCTTCGGGGTGGTCAGCGTGCCGTCCGCCGTGAACTGCGCGGCGATCTTTGCCGGATCGCCGCTCGCGATCGCTGCCGCGTAAGCCTTTCCGGCGGCCTTGCAGGTCGCCATCGCGTCGTCTTCGGCGCGCGCCGGAGCCGCAGTCGTGCCGTCCACGATGGCGCCCGTGGCCAGAAGGCATGGGATGAAGCAGCGCATGGGACTCTCCTTCTCAGGAATGCGTGCTGCATTCCAACGATCTGGATGATAAAGTGCGCCTTTGTTGAGAGTCCGGAAGCATCCCTGAAGAGTTCTGATCATTCGCTGAAATCCTGACCTGCTCCTAGGTGTCCGCCATCATGGACCGCATCGAACTGCCCGGGATCACCGTGGATCTCCGCCGCGATGAGGCGCGTGGTCATGGCGGCGCGCGCATCAAACTGCCTCCGCGCGCGTTCAGCGTCATGCGCTGCCTGGCGGCGAGGGCGGGCGACGTCGTGACCAAGGATGACCTGCTGACCGAGTGCTGGCCGGGCGTTGTCGTCACCGAGGACTCGCTCACGCAATGCATCTCCGAAATCCGCCGCACGCTCGGCGAGGGTGGGCGCGAGCTGATCCGCACGGTCTCGCGCCGGGGCTACTCGTTGGTGGTGCCCGACGCTGCCGCCCGCGATGGGAGCGCGCCGTGTCCGCCGGGATTGTGGCCCTCGATCGCGGTGCTGCCGTTCGACGAGTTCTCAGGTGGGGCGGGCCAGGGGGAGATCGGTGCCGGGTTCGCAGAGGACATCATCACCGAACTCGCGCGCAACCGGAACCTGTCGGTGCTCGCCCGCCATACCGCGTTCACGGCGAAGGCGCAGGGGATGACGCCGGCGGAGATCGCACAGCGTTTCAACCTGGGCTATGTATTGGAGGGCAGCCTCCGGCGCATGGGCGAGCGCATGGTGGTCAATGCGCAGCTGATCGACGGCCGCGACAGCCGCCATGTCTGGGCGGAGCGTTACGTTTTCTTGGCTGACGGCCTGTTCACGACGTTGGAAGAGCTGGTCACACGGATCTCAGGTGCCTTGTTCTCCGAAGTCCGCGAAACCGAGAAAGCCGGGTGCCTGCGCCGGCCGCCGGCCGACCTCACCGTCTACGAGCTGGCGATACGAGGCCTCGCGCACAAGCATCAGCTGACCCGCGACGGCCTGATCGCCGGCCGGGCCGAGTTAGAACGCGCGGTGGCGCTCGATGCGCGCTATGCCCCAACGCACATATACCTCGGCTACCTGAACGCGGCCGACGCCGGGCTGGCGCTGTCCGGCCTGCTGGATGCGGGCGCTCTGCCGGCGGCCATTAGCGTGATACGGCGAGGCATCGAACTCGACCCGACTCTCGCAGTCGGGCATCTGGTGCTCAGCTTCGCGTTGCTCCTCTCGGGCCAGTACGAAGAGGCGTTGCGGGCCGCTCGGCGGAGCGTGGCGCTGGGACCGGGCGACGCGGAGAACCTCGTCTATCTCGGCTACATGCTCGCCGAAAACGGCCGCTGTTCGGAGGGGCTGCCCCACATCGAGCAGGCGATGGCGCTCAATCCGCTCGGTCCGGGCTATTATCACAACATGGCGGCCCTGGCCCAATTCGGGCAAGGGAACTACCACGAGAGCCTAAGCCAAGCGAACGCCACGATGGACCGCAGCCCCGGCCTGCCGACCGGCTACGCAATCGGGGCAGCCGCTCTGGCAACGTTGGACCGGAAAACCGAGGCCGCGGCCCTCATCGCGGAACTGCGCCAGCGCAGCCCGCGCTTCTCGTTCCGGACGCCTGTGATTCAGAATAGCTACGGAGGCGATCCCAAGGTGAAGGCGCGATATCTTGCAGCGTTGCGGGAGGCAGGCTTGCCGGACGGGGACTGAGGGCCGTTCGGGATGCGCCCCACCGCCGCCGACGGTGTTCGGCCATGCCTGGTGAACCGCGTCCAGCCCTCACCACCGTGCCCGGGCGGTGCGGGATAGGGCGGAGCGCCTGGCCATCGAACTGTGCCGCCCCGTTGCCACCCGAGAAGACGTGTCTCTAAGGCTCCAAACCGCCGGGGGTCTCAGCGCCGCTGTCCCCGCAGCGCCACCAGCAGCAAAGTCCCGAGCGCCGCGATGTCGAACAGACCAATCGGCACCCGGCGCGCGGCGGAATGGGCGATCACCGCCTGCACCGGCGACGGCGGCGGCGTGGCCGGGGCGGTGCCCGCCGCTTCCTTCCGCGCGGCGAACGCCTCGGCGCTGCCGTGGTGGCTCGCCCAGACCTTGGTGAACTCCGCCCCCAGCAGGAAGATCTGCGACGAGTAGTAGATCCACAGCAGCACGACCACCAATGCGCCCGCGGCGCCGTAGCTGCTCGCGACCGAGCTGCTGCCGATATACAGCCCGATCAGCGTCTTGCCGACGGTGAACAGGAACGCGGTCGCGACCGCGCCCACCGCCACGTCCTTCCAGCGCAACCGGCGGTCCGGCAGGATCTTGTATATCGCCGCGAACAGCGCCGAGACCATCAGGAACGAGATCACGAAGTTGGCGACGTGCAGCATCGTCTCGATGCCCGGCACGATGCGGTTCATCGTGGCGCCGAGCGCCGTCAAGGCGGCGCTCACCACCAGCGACACCAGCAGCAGGAAGCCAAGCGTCGCCACCAACCCCAGGCTCGCCGCACGCGCCTTCAGCATGCCGCTCACCCCGGTCGGCGCCTGCGCCTTCCAGATGACATTTAGCGACGCCTGCATCTCGCCGAACACGCCGGTCGCGGTGATCAGCAGGGTGACGAGGCCGATGACCGTGGCCCAGATTCCGCTCGACTTGTTGCCAGCGCTGGCGATCATGGCCTGCACTGCCTCCGCCGCCTGGTCGCCCATCATGCCGCGGAGCTGTCCGACCATCGCGCCCTGCGCCGCCTCCTGACCGAAGACCAGCCCGGCGATCGCGATGCAGATGACCAGCACCGGGGCAATCGAGAAGATCGTGTAGTAGGCGATGGCCGCGCCGCGGCTCAGCGCCTCGTCCTCGATGTAGTCGGCCACGGTCTCCTGCAGCATCGCCCAGGTTCTGCCCAGCATGGCGTCCGTCCCTGTTTGGGTGCCGCGGCCCCACGCCCCGGCTGCCGTTCAGGACCGGCAACGATCATGTGGGACAGAGGTTGCAGGCTACTTCGCAGCGCCCGGCGTGACCAAGGGGCAGCCACCCTGCTCCAGCGGCCGGAACGCCATCTCGGGCGGAATGGTCGATACCAGCGTGTAAAGGTCCCAGCGCGAGGCGGACTGCGCCGGGGCCTTCACGCGGAACACGTACATCGCATGCACCGCCCGGCCATCCGGGCGCACCGTAACAGTGCCGAACAGCGGGTCCTCGATGGGCGCGCTGCGCATGGCGTCCACCACCCGCTCGCCCTCGATGCTGCCGGCGAGCTTTGCGGCGCGAAGATAGGCCAGGACGGACGAGTACACGCCGGCCTGGTTCTCGGTCGGCACCCGGCCGGGCATGCGCTCGGCGAAGCGCCGGGCGAAGGCGCGGGTTGCGTCGTTGAGGTCCCAGTAAAACGCCTCGGTCAGCAGCAGGCCCTGCGCCGCCTCCGTCCCCAGCGCCTCCACATCGGTGATCTCCGTGAACAGCCCGGCGAGCGTCGCGGTCCGCGTCACGCCGAACTCGGCCGCCTGCTTGGCCGCGTTGATGAAGTCGAGGCCGGTGGAAGCGAAGGCGATCACCTTGGCTCCGGACGACTGCGCCTGCAGCAGGTACGAGGAGAAGTCCGTCGTGCCCAGCGGATGCCTGACCGACCCGGCCACCTTGCCACCCAGGCTGGCCAGCGCCGCCGTCGTGTCCCGCTCCAGCGCCGCACCCAGCGCATAGTCGAAGCCCACGAAGTAGAACGGCCCCACGTCTTTCAGCGCCCGCGCCGCGCTGTTGCCGAACGCCCAGGTGTCGAACGTCCATTGCACCGTCGTGGGCGCGCAGAACCTGCCCGTGAGGTCCGAGGTGCCGACGTTGGTCGCAACGAAGGTCCGGTGCCGCTCCCGCAGCACGTCATTGACCGCGAGGCCCACCGACGAGTTCACCGCATCCGCCACCGCGGCCACGCCCTCCCGGTCCACCCAGGACCGCACGATGGCGCTGCCGATGTCGGGCTTGTTCTGATGGTCTCCATACACGATCTCGACGCGCTGCTCCGGCGCCTCGCGCATGAAGTCCTCGGCCGCGAGCTGCGCCGCCACGACCGACCCGCGGCCGGACTGGTCGCCGAACGGGCCGGATTGGTCGTTCAGCACGCCGATCTTGAGGGGACTAGGAAGCTGCGCCCCGGCCGGCTGCGAACCCAGCAGCGCCGCGGCCAGCAGCATACCGAATGTCAGGCGCATCAAGGCGGCTCCTCCCGGCGCTTGGCGCCCGCCCGGGCGTTATACCCGGAGATGCTCGGGAATGGACAGGCCAAGCTGGTTCGGCACGTCCCAGACCTCGCGGACCGCCCGGATGGGCCGGAACCCGGCGCGCAGGTAGCCCGGCAGCGCCCGCGGGTGGTCGGCGGTGCAGGTGTTCACCGTCAAGGCGCGCACACCGCCGGTGAATGCCGCATCGACCGCCGCCCGCAGGAACGCGGTGCCGAGCCGCAAGCCGGTCGCGTCCGGCATCAGGCCGAAGTAGCTGAGGTTCACCGCCGGGTGCTGCCGCCGGTCCAGCTCGAAGAACCCGGCAGGCTCGCCCCCGCGGTAGAGCACGGTGACGGACGCTGCGGGATCGCGCAGCAAACCCTCCAGCGCCGCATCCGAGAGCGACCGGCGCAGCCACCAAAGATAAGGCCCGCCGACGGTGCCGTAGAGGTAACGGTAGAACGGCACGCTGCAGGCCGCGAGCGTCACGAGGTCGCACCCCTCCGGCAGAGGCCGCGGCGGATCGGCCGGGCGGTGGTCCATGCGGAGAAACGTGACGGTGACGACCGCCCGGCTGGTCGGCTGCAAGTCGGAGGCCCCGTTTAATCGTCCAGGAAGCTGCGCAGCTTGCGGCTGCGGCTCGGGTGCTTGAGCTTGCGCAGCGCCTTCGCCTCGATCTGGCGGATGCGCTCGCGGGTCACGTTGAACTGCTGCCCGACCTCCTCCAGCGTGTGGTCGGTGTTCATGCCGATGCCGAAGCGCATGCGCAGCACCCGCTCCTCGCGCGGCGTGAGGGAGGACAGCACCCGCGTCGTGGCCTCGCGCAGGTTGGCCTGCACCGCGGCGTCGAGCGGGATGATCGCCGCCTTGTCCTCGATGAAGTCGCCGAGGTGGCTGTCCTCCTCGTCGCCGATCGGCGTCTCCAGGCTGATCGGCTCCTTGGCGATCTTCAGCACCTTCCGGACTTTCTCCAGCGGCATCCCGAGCTTTTCCGCGAGTTCCTCCGGCGCCGGCTCGCGGCCGATCTCGTGCAGCATCTGCCGGCTGGTGCGGACCAGCTTGTTGATCGTCTCGATCATGTGCACGGGGATGCGGATGGTGCGCGCCTGGTCGGCGATGCTGCGGGTGATCGCCTGCCTGATCCACCACGTCGCGTAGGTGCTGAACTTGTAGCCGCGGCGGTACTCGAACTTATCGACCGCCTTCATCAGCCCGATGTTGCCTTCCTGGATCAGGTCCAGGAATTGCAGCCCGCGGTTGGTGTATTTCTTGGCAATCGAGATCACCAGGCGCAGGTTCGCCTCGATCATCTCCTTCTTCGCCCGCGCGCTGTCCCGCTCCCCGCGGCTCACCGTCGCATACACCCGGCGGAACTCGCTGATCGGCAGGCCCGCCTCCGACGCCACCACGCCGATCTTGGCGCGGATTTCCTGCACGCCGTCGATGTGCCGGGTGACGAAGGTTTTCCAATGCTTGCCGGGCAGCGCACCCACACGCTCCAGCCAGTTCGGGTCCAGCTCATAGCCGCGGTACTCGCGCGTGAACTCTTCCCGCCCGACCTTGGCCGCCTCCGCCATGCGCAGCAGCTGGCCTTCCAGCCCGTTCAGCCGCTGGCTGATCTGCTTGAGCTGCACCACCAGCTCCTCGATCCGGTTGTTGTGCAGCCGGACCTGCTCGACCTTGCCGACGACCTCTTGCCGCTGCTTCTCGTAGGTGTGCTCGGACCGAAGGTTCATCTCCTCCCCGGCGGTGATTGTCTCCAGCCGCTTGGCCTGCACCTTGTGCAGCTTCTTGTAGAGGCCCTCGATCTCCTCGAAATGCGCCAGCACCTCGGGCTTAAGCTTCTCCTCCAGCGCCGAGAGCGACATGCCCGGCCCCTCGCCCTCCGCGTCCTCGTCGAGATCCTCCGCCGGCTCGAACGTCTCGGCGACCGCTTCGACCGGCTCGCCGGCTGCCTCCTTGGGGCCGCCCTGCGTCGCCTCCAGATCAACGATGTCGCGCAGCAGCATGCGCCCGGCCTTCAGGCTCTCGTGCCATGTGATGATGGCGCGGAAGGTCAGCGGGCTTTCGCATAATCCGCCGATCATCATGTCGCGCCCGGCCTCGATCCGTTTGGCGATGGCGATCTCGCCCTCGCGCGACAGCAGCTCGACGCTGCCCATCTCGCGCAGGTACATGCGGACGGGGTCGTCGGTGCGGCCGAGGTTCGCCTCATCGACGTTGCCGGTCGGCTCGTCGGCTTCCTTCTCGTCCTCGCCCTCGGCCTTGTCGGCCTTGGCCGGGGCCTCGGGGTCCTCGGCCTCCTCGCTCTCGACGACCTGGATGCCCATCTCGCTGAGCATCGCCATCACGTCCTCGATCTGCTCCGAGCTGTTCTGGTCGGACGGCAGCACGGCGTTCAGCTCGTCGAAAGTGATGTAGCCGCGCTCCCGGCCTTTGGCGATCAGGCGCTTGACGGCGACCGCGTTGGTGTCGAGCAGCGTGGTGTCGCCGTCCTGGTCGGCGGGCGCTGCGTCGGCGGTCGCGGCTTGCTTGGTCGCCATGGATTAGGGCACTCCAAAAATGCGTGCGGCACGGCGTCCCGTGCGGCACATCAGGGTTCAGCTTCCGCGCCCTGGTCGGGCACGGACAGCGCGTCTCGTGCGGCACAGAGCGCGATCAGGCGGCGCTGCGTCGCCTCGTCTGGCCGGTCGATGAAGGCCCGGCCTGCCGCTGCCACCTCCTCGTCCAGCCGCGAGCAGTGCATCAGTCCGAAGATATGCCACCATCCGGCCTCCGCCTCCGCGGGCATGGCGTCGGCGTAAGCACAGGCCGGCAAGGGGTAGGGTGCCGACGACAGGGCCTGGGCCGTCTCCTCCATTGCACCAGATGCATGGAGGTGGGTCAGCAAGGTTGCGGAATCAAGCATATCTCGTTCGGAAGCGTGCAGGATTGCGTCGCGCAGCCGCGACATGGCGGGCGAGAGAACAAGCGCTGCAAAGGCCTCCTCGGTATCGCGCAGCAGGTCCGGATGGCGCAGCAGGATCGCCACCAGGCAGCGCCCGCGCTCGGCTTGCGTCGCGTCCAGGGTGGACGGCGTCCGCACCGGCCGAGCCTTGGGCGGGGCGGCCTGGCCGGCGCGCTTGCGGCTTGCGTAGAACCGGTTCAGCAGGGCGCCGCGATACTCGGCGGCGAGCGACCGGTCGGCGATGCGCCCCGCCGCCGCGACCAGCCGGGCGCGCAGCGCCGCCCGCTGCTCCGGCGTGTCGCCGCTGCCCTGCTCGCGGACAAAATCGAACAGCGCCTCCGACAGCGGGCGCGCCCTGTCCACCAAATCCTGAAACGCCGTAGCCCCATGCTTCTGGATCAGCGTGTCCGGGTCCTCGCCGCCCGGCAGCGCCGCCAGCCGCAAGGTACGCTCGGGCGTCAGCAGCGGCAGGCAGAGTTCGGCCGCTCGGGCGGCGGCGCGGGCGCCCGCGGCGTCGCCGTCGAAGCACAGCACCGGGTCGGGCGCGAGCCGCCACAGCTCCTCCATCTGCTCCTCGGTCAGCGCGGTGCCGAGCGGCGCCACCGCGCCCGTGAACCCCGCCTGGTGCAGCGCGATCACGTCCATATAGCCTTCCGCCACCACCAGCCGCTGCCCGGCACGTACGCCGGCGCGCGCCAGGTCGAGCGCATAAAGGTTGCGCTTCTTGGAGAATACGGGGCTTTCCGGCCCATTGATGTATTTCGGCTTGGCCTCGCCCAGCGTGCGGCCGCCGAAGCTCACCAGCCGCCCGCGGCGGTCGCGGATCGGAAAGGTGACGCGGTTCCAGTATAGCTCGCGCGCCGGGCCGTCCTCCGCCTCGCGCAGCAGCCCGGCCTCCAGCATCCGAGCCGGCTCGACGCCGCCGCGCCCCAGCTCGGACACGAGCGCGCCGCGCCCGTCACCGCTCCAGCCCAGGCCAAACCGCGCGATCGTCTCGGGCGACAGGCCGCGGCGGCGCAGGTAATCGAGCGCCGCCGCCCCTTCCGCCTCGTGCAAGCGCCGGACGAAGCTTGCCTGCGCCAGGTCGAGCACGCCGTGCAGGTCCAGGCGCTGCCGCTCGGCCTCCACGGCGCGGGGCGACGCCTTCGGCACCTCCAGCCCGGCCTCGCCCGCCAGCCGCTCCACCGCCTCCGGGAACGCGGCGCCCTCGCTCTGCATGACGAAGCTGATGGCGTCGCCATGCGCGCCGCAGCCGAAGCAGTGGAAATGGTCGTCATAGACGTGGAAGCTCGGCGACTTCTCGCCGTGGAAGGGGCAGCACCCCTTCCAGTTGCGGCCCGACTTCGACAGCTTGACCCGGCGCCCGATCAGCGACGAAAGCGGCGTGCGCGCCCGCAGTTCGTCCAGGAAAGCCGGCGGCAGCGCCATCAAGGCGCCAGGCGCGCCCGCACCAGCGGCCCGGCCCGGCCCATGTCCAGCGCCGCGCCGTGCGCCGCCTTCAGCGCCGCCATCACGCGGCCCATGTCCTTGGGCGAGGCCGCGCCCGTCGCCGCCACCGCCGCATCGACCGCTGCCGCCAGGTCCGTCTCGCCCATTTGCTGCGGCAGGAAGCCTTCGATGACGGCGATCTCCGCCTCCTCCTTGGCGGCCAGCTCCGGCCGGTTGCCCTGCTGGTAAAGCTCCACCGACTCGCGCCGGGATTTCACCATGCCGCGCAGCATCGAGAGCACCTCGTCGTCGGGGATGGCGGCGACGCCCTTCGGCCGGGCGGCGATGTCGAGATCCTTCAGCCGGGCAAGGATCATGCGCAGCGCCGAGGTGCGCGCGGCGTCCCCGGCCCGCATCGACGCCTTCAAGCCGTCGCTGAATGTCTCGCGCAAACCCATCGTTTCGGTCCAGTGCTGTTTCTCATGTTTATATAGATTGCTGGGTTGCTAGGGAGAAGCCAGTTTGGAAAAAACCTCCGACCCTTTGTGGCCTGTGTTGCTCAGGTAAGTTTTTTCCCATACGCTCTGGCCATGGCCAGCATCGACCAGATCATCGACCAGCTTGGCGGAGCCGACGCCGCCGCCCGGCTCACCGGCGTGGGAACCGAGGCAGTCCGCAAATGGCGGCAGGCCCGCGCCGTTCCGAGCAAGCACTGGGCCGCGGTGATCGCCGCCACCGGGCTGCCGCTCTCTGCCCTGTCGGGCGTTTCAATGGAGGAGGCCCCCATGCCCGACTCGATCACGGCCGAGACCAAGCCCGACGGCGCCACCGCCGCCCTCGTGCTGGCGGACGGCACGGTGGTCTGGGGCCGTGGCTTCGGCGCCCATACCCATAGGGCCGGGGACGGCGGGCGCGTCGGCGAGGTCTGCTTCAACACGGGCATGAGCGGCTATCAGGAGACGCTGACCGACCCGTCCTACGCCGGCCAGATCATCACCTTCACCTTTCCGCACATCGGCAACACCGGGTGCAATGCCGAGGACCTGGAGGCGACGACGATCGCCGCCCTGGGCCTCGTGGTGCAGCAGGATGTGACGGAGCCGAGCAACTGGCGCTCCACCCAGACGCTCGACGCCTGGCTGCGCTCCTGCGGTGTGCCCGGCATCGCCGGGGTGGACACCCGCGCGCTCACGATCCGCATCCGCGACGCGGGCGCGCCGCACGGCGTGATCGCCTTTCCCGCCGATGGCCGCTTCGACCTCCCGGCGCTGCAGGCGCAGGCGCGGGACTGGCCGGGGCTTGCGGGCATGGACCTGGCGCTTCAGGTGAGCTGCACGCAGACCTACACCTGGGAGGAAGGGACCTGGGCCTGGCCGGACCGCCACGACGCGCCGCCACCCCGGCATCACGTCGTTGCCGTCGATTACGGCGCCAAGCGCAACATCCTGCGCAGCCTGGCCGCCGCCGGGTGCCGGGTGACGGTGGTGCCGGCGACGGCGAGCGCCGAGGACATCCTGCGCCATGCGCCCGACGGCGTGTTCCTGTCGAACGGCCCCGGCGACCCGGCCGCGACCGCCGCCTATGCCGTGCCGGCGATCCAGGGCGTCTTGGAGCGCGGCGTGCCGCTGTTCGGCATCTGCCTGGGCCACCAGTTGCTCGCCTTGGCCTTAGGCGGCCGGACCTACAAGCTCGACCGCGGCCATCGCGGCGCGAACCAGCCGGTAAAGGAGCTGGCGACCGGCCGGGTTGAGATCACCGCGCAGAACCACGGTTTCGCGGTGGAGGACGGCAGCCTGCCGCCAGGCGTGCGGATCACCCATGTCAGCCTGTTCGACGGCAGCAACGAGGGCATCGCCTGCGAGGAACGGCCCGCGTTCAGCGTGCAGTACCATCCCGAAGCCAGCCCCGGCCCGGCCGACAGCCAGCATCTGTTCCGGCGGTTCGTGGCGATGATGGACGCCGTGCCATGAATGCGTTGTTCGACCTCTCAGGCCGGAGCGCGATCGTCACTGGCGGCAACGGCGGCATTGGCCTTGGGATGGCCCAGGCGCTAGCGGAAGCTGGGGCGCGCGTGCTGGTCGTGGGCCGGGACGCGGCCAAGAACGGCACCGCCTTGGACATCCTGGGCGCCCAGCATGCGGCCGTGATCGCGGACGTGACTCAGGAACCGGGATGTGATGCGGCCATCGCGATGGCGGAGCGGGTCTTCGGCCGCCTGGATATTCTGGTCAACAACGCCGGCACCAACCGCCGCCACCGGCCGGAGGCGACGGACGCTGCAACCTGGCACTCGGTGCTCGATGCCAACTTGACCAGCATGCACCTGATGAGCCGTGCGGCGTTTCCGATGCTGCGCAGGCAGGGCGGCAAGGTGCTGAACATCGGCTCCATGCTGTCGCTGTTCGGCCTTCCATTCTCCCCAGCTTACGCCGCCAGCAAGGGAGGCGTCGTGCAGTACACCCGCGTGCTGGCCACAGCCTGGGCGGAGAACGGCATCCAGGCCAACGCGATCCTGCCCGGCTGGATCGACACGGACCTGACGCGCGGCGCTCGTACCGAGGTGTCGGGCCTGCACGACCGTATCCTGGCCCGCACGCCTGCCGGGCGCTGGGGCGTGCCGGCGGACTTGGGCGGCATTGCGGTGTTTCTGGCGTCGTCCGCCTCCGATTTCGTGACCGGCACCGCCATTCCTGTGGATGGCGGGTATTCGATCCAAGGATAATCCATGCCCCGCCGCACCGACATCCGCTCCATCCTGATCATCGGCGCCGGCCCCATCGTCATCGGCCAGGCCTGCGAGTTCGACTACTCCGGCGCCCAGGCCTGCAAGGCGCTGCGGGCCGAGGGCTACCGGGTGATCCTGGTCAACTCGAACCCGGCCACCATCATGACCGACCCAGGGCTGGCGGACGCGACCTACATCGAGCCGATCACGCCGGAGATCGTCGAGAAGATCATCATCCGCGAGAAGCCGGACGCGCTGCTGCCGACCATGGGCGGGCAGACGGCGCTCAACACCGCGATGCGGCTGCACGCCAACGGCGCGCTGGCTCGGCACGGCGTCGAGCTGATCGGCGCCAAGGCCGACGTGATCGACCGCGCCGAGGACCGGCTCAAGTTCCGCGACGCCATGAGCGAGATCGGCCTCGAAAGCCCGCGTAGCGCCATCGCGCACAGCATGGCCGAAGCCCGCGCGGCACTCGCCGTGACCGGGCTGCCCGCCGTCATCCGCCCGAGCTTCACCCTCGCCGGCACCGGCGGCGGCATCGCCTACAACCGCGAGGAGTTCGAGCAGATCGTCGCCGGCGGCCTCGACGCCAGCCCCACGGACGAGGTGCTGATCGAGGAAAGCGTGCTCGGCTGGAAGGAGTACGAGATGGAGGTCGTGCGCGACAGCGCCGACAACTGCATCATCGTCTGCGCCATCGAGAACGTCGATCCCATGGGCATCCACACCGGCGACAGCGTGACCGTCGCCCCGGCGCTGACCCTGACCGACAAGGAATACCAGATCATGCGCGACGCGAGCATCGCGTGCCTGCGCAAGATCGGCGTCGATACCGGCGGCAGCAACGTGCAGTTCGCCGTGAACCCAGCCGACGGGCGGCTGGTCGTCATCGAGATGAACCCGCGGGTCTCACGGTCCTCGGCTCTGGCATCGAAGGCGACCGGCTTCCCCATCGCCAAGATCGCGGCCAAGCTCGCGGTCGGCTACACGCTGGACGAGCTGGCCAACGACATCACCCGCACGACGCCCGCGAGCTTCGAGCCGACCATTGACTACGTCGTGGTCAAGATTCCCCGGTTCACCTTCGAGAAATTCCCCGGTACCCCTGCCCTGCTGACCACCAGCATGAAGTCGGTCGGCGAGGCCATGGCCATCGGCCGCAGCTTCGCAGAAGCCCTGCAGAAGGGCCTACGCAGCATGGAAACGGGGTTCAGCGGCCTTGATGCGGTGGAGGCGCCGGGCGACGGCGGGCACGATGCGTTCCGCGCCGCGCTGTCCACGCCGCGGCCGGACCGGCTGCTGATGGCGGCGCAGGCGCTGCGGGCGGGGCTGTCGGTGGAGGACATCCACGACGCCTGCAGGTTCGACCCGTGGTTCCTCCGCCAGCTGGAGCGCATCGTGCAGGCCGAGCGTGACGTGGCAGCGGCCGGGCTGCCGGGCCATGCCACGGCGATGCGGCGGCTGAAGGCGATGGGCTTCTCCGACATCCGCCTGGCGGAACTCACCGGCACCACGGCGGAGGCAGTGGCCGCCGCCCGTGCCCGGCTCGGCGTGCAGCCGGTGTACAAGCGCATCGACACCTGCGCTGCCGAGTTCGCGTCGGCCACCCCCTACATGTATTCGACCTACGAGGGCGGCTTCGGCGCGCCGTCCTGCGAGAGCGCCCCCACGGACCGCCGAAAGGTCATCATTCTCGGCGGCGGGCCGAACCGCATCGGCCAAGGCATCGAGTTCGACTACTGCTGCGTCCACGCCGCCTACGCGCTGCGCGACGCCGGGTTCGAGACGGTCATGGTCAACTGCAACCCGGAAACCGTCAGCACCGACTACGACACCTCCGACCGGTTGTACTTCGAGCCGCTGACCGCCGAGGAGGTCATTGCCCTTGTCCGCAAGGAGCAGGAGCGCGGCGAGGTGCTGGGCTGCATCGTGCAGTATGGCGGGCAGACGCCGCTGAAGCTGAGCCAGGCGCTGTCGGCCGCCGGCATTCCCATCCTCGGCACCAGCGCCGACGCCATCGACATCGCCGAGGACCGGGAGCGGTTCCAGGTCCTCTTGCAGCGCCTCGGCCTGCGCCAGCCGGAGAACGGCACCGCGCGGTCGGCGGCGGAGGCGGAGGCGATTGCCGAGCGCGTCGGCTACCCCGTGGTGATCCGCCCATCCTACGTGCTGGGCGGGCGCGCCATGGAGATCGTGCACGAGCGCGCTGGCCTGCACCGCTACATGCGGGAGGCCGTGCGGGTGTCCGGCGACAACCCGGTGCTGATCGACCGCTACCTCAACGACGCCATCGAGGTCGATGTGGACTGCATCTCGGACGGCCAGACCGTCTATGTCGCGGGCGTCATGGAGCACATCGAGGAAGCCGGCATCCACTCCGGCGACAGCGCCTGCTCGCTGCCGCCGTACTCGCTGTCGC
>CAXSHI010000088.1:0-17208 GCA_964236755.1 uncultured Acetobacteraceae bacterium | reverse complement strand
CAAGCCACAGCAGGATGCCGAGGGCGGCGGCCAGCGCCAGCGCGAAACCCCAGCGGTTCAGCTGCTGCCTGTGGCGGTCCGGCATCTCCATCACAAAAATTCGGCGCAGGGGCAACATGCCGGCACCATACGCAAAACTCGTTAAGAAATCGTTTCGAGTTATGTCAATGCCTGTCTGATCGGCGCTTGCTGCGGAGCGCGGCAGGAGAGACGTTCACGACTGGGCGTTCCCATCGCAAACCTTGAACTTGCCCCGACAGCCAAGCCTAATCCGAGACGTTGACCGCCTCGTCGTCCGCAGGTTCCTTTGCTCCAGGCAGTGCGCGGCGCTGCACTTCCAGAATTGATGCCTAATCGTTGCTATCAAGCTTTCAACAGTGGTCGAGATCTCCGGCGAGGCCGTCTCCCCGCTGCTCTCGGCATACGTCACCTCATGGCCCGCAGCGCACAGAAACGAACTCGCGATGTTGCGGTTCATGGCAACGTTGTCCACGACCAACAGGCGCAACGGGCGGCTGGGCAGTGGCGCCGGGCTGTCCATGAGGCTCTAGTGCGCCGGTTATGTTTGGGTCCGAATCAAGTTCTGCGGGGGTGCAACCGGAGATGCTTCATCGAGAACGCTTGTTGACGACGGGCAAGCTTTCCCGGGCGCAGGAAAGCGCGACATCCAGCATCTGCCCCGCGCCGAATCATGCCTCCAGCAGCGCGGACACGCCCACTCCCGCAAGCGCCAGCAACACGGCAAGGCGTTTCATGCCACACAGCCCGCAAAAGAAGTCGGGGGCACTACACCCGCTCGGCACGTCCCGCTATAAACCACGACTTGCCATATAGGAGCGTCCGTGCCACCCACCCCTCCCACGCTCGTCACCGGCGCCACGGGGTTCGTGGGGTCCGCCGTCGCCCGCGCCCTGCTCGACCACGGCCACAGCCTGCGCCTGCTGGTGCGGCCCGGCGGCGACCGGCGCAACGTCGCGGGCCTCCCGGCGGAGCTGGCGGAGGGCGACCTGCGCGACCCGGCGTCGCTCGCGGCCGCGGTCGCGGGGTGCCGCTACGTCGTGCACGTCGCCGCCGACTACCGGCTCTGGGTGCCCGATCCGGCGCCGATGCTGGCCGCCAACGTGGACGGCACCCGCGCCCTGCTGCTGGCCGCAGCCAGCGCGGGGGCGGAGCGCATCGTGTACTGCAGCAGCGTCGCCGCCCTCGGCCTGGTGGGCGACGGCACGCCGGGCACGGAGGACACGCCGGTTCACCCGGACGGCATCGTCGGCGCCTACAAACGCTCGAAGTACCTGGCGGAGCAAGCGGTGCGCGACCTGGTGCGGGACCATGCGGCGCCGGTAGTGATCGTGAACCCGTCCACCCCCGTCGGCCCCCGCGACATCAAGCCGACGCCGACCGGCAAGATGGTGCTGGACGCCGCCGCCGGGCGCATGCCGGCCTATGTCGATACCGGGCTGAACATCGTGCACGTGGACGACGTGGCGGCCGGGCACGTGCTGGCGCTGGAGCGCGGGCGGATCGGGGAAGCCTACATCCTGGGCGGGCACGACCTCGGCATGCCGGAGCTGCTGGCGATGGTCGATGACGTGATGGGCCGCCGCACCCCGCGCCGCGCCCGGCTGCCGCATGGCCTGCTCTGGCCGGTGGCGCTCGGCATGGAGAGCGCGGCCCGGGCGTTCGGCATCGAGCCGCTGGTGACGCGGGAGATGCTGGCGATGGCGAAGAAGCGCATGTACTTCAGCCCAGCCAAGGCCATCGCCGAACTTGGCTACGCCCCCCGCCCGGCGCGGCAGGCGGTGGCGGACGCGGTGGCCTGGTTCCGCGGCGCCGGGTGGCTGCCGGCATGACGGCGCTGGCCGTCGTGGCGCTGCTGGCCTGGGCCTACCTCCTGGCGTCGCACGGCCGGTTCTGGCAGGCTGGCCCGACGCTCGCGCCGGCACGCCCCGTGTCGGCACCCGATGTCGATGTCGTCATTCCCGCGCGGGACGAGGCGGAGGGCATCGGCGACGCGCTGCGTTCCCTGCTGGCGCAGGACTACCCCGGGCGGCTACGGGTGGTCGTGGTGGACGACGGCAGCAGCGACGGCACCGGGGCCATCGCGCGGGGCCTCATCGACCCTGGCCTGGCCGAGCCGCGCCTCATGGTGCTCGACGGCAAGCCGCGCCCGCCAGGTTGGAGCGGCAAGCTGTGGGCAGTGTCGCAGGGGGTCGCCCGCACGGCGGCCGGACTGGTGCTGCTGACGGACGCCGACATCGTGCACGACCCTGCCCACGTCGCGACCCTGGTGGACAAGGCCGAGCGGGACGGCCTCGACCTGGTGTCCGAGATGGTCGAGCTGCGCTGCGCCAGCGGGGCGGAGCGCGCGCTGGTGCCGGCCTTCGTCTTCTTTTTCCAACTGCTCTACCCCTTTGCCTGGGTGAACGACCCGGCGCGGCGCACCGCGGCGGCGGCGGGCGGCACGGTGCTGCTGCGCCGCCGGGCACTGGACCGCATCGGCGGGATCGAGGCGGTACGCGGCGCGCTGATCGACGACGTGGCGCTGGCGGCGGCGGTGAAGCGCCATGGGCGCATCTGGCTCGGCCACAGCCGCCTGGCCCGCAGCGTGCGGCCCTACCCCGGCGCCGCCGACATCTGGCGCATGGTGGCACGGACCGCCTATGTGCAGTTGCGGTTCTCCCCGGCGGTCTTGCTCGGCACCCTGCTGGGCCTGGCGCTGGTGTGGCTGGCGCCGCCGCTCCTGGCGTTGTTCGGGCACGGGGCGGCGCGGGCGATGGGGGAGCTGGCCTGGGCCGGGTCGATGGCGTCGTTCCTGCCGACGCTGCGGCGGTTCCAGCAATCGCCGCTCTGGGCCTTGGCGCTGCCGGGCATCGCCTGCTTCTATCTGGCCGCGACGGTCGGCTCCGCCATCGACCATCATCGCGGGCAGGGCGTGGTGTGGAAGCGCCGGGCCTACCAAGGGGTGGGCGCATGAGCGCGGCCATCGACTCGGTCGAGAGCTGGTCCGGCAAGGACCGCGGCGACGAGAACTTCCCGGTCGGCTCGGCGCTGATCCGCCCGGCGCTGCGCCCGCACGTCCACGCCTTCTACGCCTTCGCCCGCAACGCCGACGACATTGCCGACAGCCCGGCGCTGGAGCCGGCGGACAAGGTCGCCCGGCTTGACCGCATGGAGGCCGTGCTGCTCGGGCGCGCCGATGCCGGCTCGCCGAGCGGCGTCGCGTTGCGGGGCAGCCTCGCGCAGACCGGCGTGACGCCGCGCCACGCCCAGGATCTGCTGGCCGCGTTCCGCCAGGACGCGACCAAGCGCCGCTACGCCAGTTGGGAGGAGCTGCACGACTACTGCCGCCTGTCGGCCATGCCGGTCGGCCGCCATGTGCTGGACCTGCACGGGGAGGACCCGGCCGCCCACGTCCCGTCCGACCCGCTCTGCGCCGCGCTGCAGGTGCTGAACCACCTGCAGGACGGTGCCCGGGACCTGGCCGCGCTCGACCGCTGCTACCTGCCTGAGGACATGCTGGCCGCGGCCGGAAGCGGCGTCGCCGAGCTGGCCGGCCCTGCCGAGACGCCGGGGCTGCGGGCAGTGTTCGCTGTGCTGCTCGACCACGTGGACCAACTGCACATCGAGGCCGCGGACCTGCCGCGCCGGACGCGCGACCGCCGCCTGCGGGTGGAGGTCGCCGTTATCCTGGGACTGTCCCGCCGGCTGGCCCGACGCCTGCGCCGCGGCGACCCGGTGGCAGGCCGGGTCACGCTGCGGAAGGCCGATGCCGCGTTCAGCCTCATGGCGGCGTTGCGGTGGGCGGCGTGACCCCGCTCGGCGCCGCGGCCTCCGACCTGCAGGAGGTCGAAACCCTGGTGCGGCGCGCCGGCACCTCGTTCCACCGCGGCATGAAGGTGCTGGCGGCGGACCGGCGCGCGGCGATGTATGCGATCTACGCCTTCTGCCGCATCGTGGACGACGTGGCGGACGAGCCGGGGACGCTCGGCGAGAAGATCGCCGGCCTCGCGGCGTGGCGCGGCCGGATCGCCGGGCTGTACGCCGGACGGGCCGAGGACGCCGTGACCCGGGTGCTGCTCCCGGCCATCCAGCGTTACGCATTGCGCCAGGATGACTTCATGGCGGTCATCGACGGCATGCAGATGGATGCGGAAACGGTCATCGTCGCGCCGGACTTGGCCGAGCTGGACCTGTATTGCGACCGGGTCGCCGCCGCGGTCGGCCGCCTGTCGGTGCGCGCCTTCGGCGACGCTTCCCCGGCCGCCGACGACGTGGCCTGGCACCTGGGCCGCGCCCTGCAACTGACCAATATCCTCCGCGACGTGGCAGAGGACGCGGCGCGCGGGCGGCTCTATTTGCCGAGGGAATGGCTGGAGGATGCCGGCGTGCCGGCGGACCCGGCCGCGGCGCCGCGCCACCCGGGCCTGCCCGCCGTCTGCGCCCGCATGGCGGCGGACGCGCGCCGGCATTTCACGGAAGCCCACGCCGCCATGCGCTGCTGCGCCCCCCGCGCGATGCGCCCGGCGCGGCTCATGGGCGCGTCCTACGCCGCCCTGCTGCGCCGGCTGGAGCGCCGCGGCTGGACGCGGCTGGAGCAGCCGGTGCGGGTGCCGAAGTGGCAGAAGCTGCTGATCGCCCTCAGATACGCAGCATGAGCCTGCCCTTATCGCACGTCCCCCTCTCGCACGTCCACGTCATCGGCGCCGGCCTCGCCGGCCTGTCCGCCGCGATGGCGCTGGTGGAGCGCGGCGTGCGGGTCACGGTGCATGAGGCGGGGCCGGCCGCAGGCGGCCGCTGCCGCTCCTACTTCGACCGCGAGCTGGGCTGCCGGCTGGACAACGGCAACCACCTGCTGCTGTCCGGCAACCGCGGCGCCTATGCCTTCCTGGACCGGGTCGGCGCCCGCGGCACCATGGCCGGGCCGGGCGCCCCGGTGTTCCCGTTCATGGACCTCGCCACCGGCGAGCGGTGGACCGTCCGCCCCAGCCCGGGCCGGCTGCCCTGGTGGCTGTTCAGCCGCCGCCGCCGGGTGCCCGGCGCCCGGCTGCGGGAATTCCTGCCAGTCGCGATGCTTCGCCGCCGTGGCCCGGATGCCACAGTGGCCGGGATTCTGCGGCCCAATGTCTTACAGCCGGGCGAGCTGTACCGCCGCCTGCTGGAGCCGCTCGCGGTCGCGGCGCTCAACACGCCGCCCGACGCCGCTAGCGCCATGCTGCTGGGCGCCGTGATGGACGAGAGCCTGGCGCTCGGCGGCGCGGCCTGCATCCCGGCCTATCCGCGCGACGGGCTGTCCGAAAGCTTCATCGACCCGGCCGTCGCCTGGCTCGCCGCCCGCGGCGCCGACGTTCTGCTCGGCAGCCGCATCGGCAGCCTGGGCTTCGCCGCCGGCCGGGCGACCGCAGTTGGCGGCCACCCGGTGGCGAACGACGAGGCGGTGGTCGTCGCGGTCCCGGCCCCCGTCGCCGCCGTGCTGCTGCCGGAACTCGTGGTGCCGGACCGGTTCGAGGCCATCCTGAACGTGCATTTCCGCTGCGACGCCGACCCGGGAGAGGCTGGGTTCACCGGGCTGATCGGCGGCACCGCCGAGTGGGTGTTCGTGAAGCCGGGCGTCGTCAGCGTCACCATCAGCGCCGGCAACCGCCGGGTGGACGCGCCGGCCGCCGAGCTTGCCGCCGAGGTCTGGCAGGACGTCCGCGCCGTGCTGCGCCTGCCGGACGCGATGCCGGCCTGGCGCGTGGTGAAGGAGAAGCGCGCGACCTTCGCCGCGACGCCCGAGCAGGATCGCCGGCGCCCCGCGGCCCGGACGCGCTGGCCCAACCTGGCGCTTGCCGGGGACTGGACCGCCACCGGCTTGCCCGCGACCATCGAAGGTGCCATCAGATCAGGTTGCAATGCAGCATCCATCCTCCTGGCCGCGTGATTTGAGTCAACAGAACCCCATGCCGAGCGACAGCCTGACCCGTCCCTACGCCTATCAGCTTGGGGACGACGCCCTTGAGTATGCCGTCGAGCGTGCCGCCACGGCCCTCGCCGGACGGCAGCGCCCCGATGGGCATTGGGTGTTCGAGCTGGAGGCCGACGCGACGATCCCCGCCGAGTACGTGCTGCTTGAGCATTACCTGGACCGGATCGACGCCCCGCTGCAGCGGAAGATCGGCGCCTACCTCCGGCGCATCCAGGGCGCGCACGGCGGCTGGCCGCTGTTCCATGACGGGCCGTTCGACCTGTCCGCCAGCGTGAAGGCGTACTACGCGCTGAAGGCCATCGGCGATTTGCCCAGCGCGCCGCACATGGCCCGCGCCCGCGTCGCCATCCTGGCGGCCGGCGGGGCGGAGCGCACCAACGTGTTCACCCGCATCCAGCTCGCCTTGTTCGGCCAGGTGCCCTGGCGGGCCGTGCCGGTCATGCCGATCGAGATCATGCACCTGCCCCAGTGGTTCTTCTTCCACTTGTCGAAGGTGTCCTACTGGTCCCGCACCGTCCTGGTGCCCCTGCTGGTGCTGATGGCGCTGCGCCCACGCGCCCGCAACCCGCGCGGGGCCGAGGTGCCGGAGCTGTTCTGCACGCCGGCCAGCCGGGTGCGCGACTGGGTGCGCGGCCCGTACCGCTCCGCCTGGGGGCACGTCTTCAAGGTGGTGGACAGCATCGTCCGCGCCATCGAGCCGGCCTTTCCCCGTATTGTCCGCGCCCGCGCCATCGAGGACGCGGTCGCCTTCGTGACCGAGCGCCTGAACGGCGAGGACGGCCTGGGCGCCATCTACCCGGCCATGGCGAACGCCGTCATGATGTTCGACGCGCTCGGCACCCATCCCGACCACCCGGATGCGGCGACGGCCTGGCGCGCGGTGCGCAAGCTGCTGGTGGTGACGGACACCGAGGCATACTGCCAGCCCTGCCTGTCGCCGATCTGGGACACGAGCCTCGCCGGCCACGCCGTCGCCGAGGCGGAGGGCGCCGCGACCCCGGGCATCGACGCCGCCTGCGCCTGGCTCGTGGAGCGCCAGGTGACGGCGCTGCGCGGCGACTGGGCGCTGTCCCGGCCGGACGCCCCGCCAGGCGGCTGGGCCTTCCAGTACGAGAACGCGCATTACCCCGACGTGGACGACACCGCGGTCGTCGGCATGCTGCTGCACCGCAACGGCGACCCGGCCCATGCGGAGAACGTGGGCCGCGCCCGGGACTGGATCCTGGGCATGCAGAGCCGCAACGGCGGCTGGGGCGCCTTCGACGCCGACAACGACCATGATTTCCTCAACCACATCCCGTTCGCCGACCATGGCGCGCTGCTGGACCCGCCGACTGCCGACGTGACCGCGCGCTGCGTGTCGTTCCTGGCGCAGATCGGCCACGGCGCGGACGAGCCTGCCATGGCCCGCGCCATCGCCTACCTCCGCGCCGACCAGGAGCCGGACGGAAGCTGGTTCGGCCGTTGGGGGACCAACTACATCTACGGCACCTGGTCCGTGCTGTGCGCGCTCAACGCCATCGGGCTGCCGCATGACGACCCGGCGATCCGGCGCGCCCGCGAGTGGCTGCTGAACCGGCAGCGCGACGACGGCGGTTGGGGCGAGGACGAGGAAAGCTACGCCGCAAGCGCCCCCGGCGTGTACCGCGCCAGCACGCCGTCGCAGACCGCATGGGCCATGCTGGGCCTGATGGCGGCCGGCGAGACCGGCCCTGCCGTGGACCGCGCCGCCCAATATCTCGCCCGCACCCAGCGCGAGGATGGCGAGTGGGACGAGCTGCCCTACACCGCGGTCGGCTTTCCCCGGGTGTTCTACCTGCGCTACCACGGCTACCGCCTGTTCTTCCCGTTGCTGGCGTTGGCGCGGTTCCGCAACCTGCGGCACGGCAACAGCCGCCGGGTCAGCTTCGGGTTCTGAACGCTGGCGGCGGAGCGCCCGGTCGGCATCGTCACCGGGCTTGAGGCGGAGGCGCGGATCGCCCGGCGCTTCGGCGTCCCGGTCGAAGTGGGCGGCGGCCGGGCCGAGGGCGCCGCGGCGGCAGCGCAGCGCCTGGTCGAGGGCGGCGTCGCCGGCCTGATCAGCTTCGGCCTCGCGGGCGGCCTCGACCCGGCACTGCTTCCCGGCATGGTGCTGGCGCCGGCCGCCGTGCTGCTCGACGCCGAGCGGTGGGACGGGGACGAGGCGCTGCGGCGGCGGCTGGGCGGTGCGACGCCGGGGGCGCTGTATGGCGGCGGCGAGGTTGTCGCGTCCGCCGCCGCCAAGGCCGCGCTGTTTGCCCGCACCGGCGCCGTCGCGGTTGATCTGGAGAGCGCCGCGGTGGCGCGCGCCGCCCGGCGGCATGGACTGCCGTTCGCCGTCTTGCGCGCGGTGTGCGACGGCGCGGGCCGCGATCTGCCGCGGGCCGCGCTGGTGGCGTTGAACGACGCCGGGCGAATCGGCGGGCTGCGCGTGGCCTGGGCGGCGGCGACGCGGCCTTGGGAGCTTCCTGGGCTGATCCGGCTCGGCGGCGACGCGGCCCGCGCCCGCCATGCACTCGTCACTCGCGTGCGGGAGATCGGTCGGCTATAGCGACGACCCATGGATGCTTTGAAACCCGCCCGCAACTATCCCATCATGTCGAACCCGCAGGCGCAGCCGCGCTACGTGGGCATCCCGACCTTCTTCCGCGCGCCGCACACCCAGGACCTTTCGGCGGTCGATATCGGCCTGATCGGCGTGCCGTTCGACGGCGGCGTCACCAACCGCCCCGGCGCCCGGCACGGCCCGCGCGAGGTGCGCAACCAATCGAGCCTGCTGCGCCCCATCAACACCGCGACCGGCGCGCAGCCGTTCGGCGACCTGCGCATCCGCGACCTCGGCGACTGCTGGATCGAGGAGCCGTACAGCCTGGCCGGCGCGCTGGGCGAGATCGAGGCGTTCTACCGCCAGGTCGTGGCCGCGGGCGTGACACCGGTGAGCGTCGGCGGCGACCACTCCATCGCTTGGCCGATCCTGCGCGCCGTCGCGGCCAGCCGTCCGGTCGGCATGGTGCACATCGACGCGCACGGCGACACCGGCGACGACTACATGGGGTCGCGCATCCATCACGGCACGCCGTTCCGCCGGGCGGTGGAGGACGGGCTGCTCGACCCCAAGCGCGTTATCCAGATCGGCCTGCGCGGCACCAGCACCGTGCCGGGCAGCCTGTGGGAGTTCAGCGAGCAGAGCGGCATGCGGGTCATGCCGATGGACGAGCTGCACGACCGCGGCTGGCGCTGGGCGGTGGAGGAGGCGCGGCGCGTGGTGGGCGGCGCACCTTGCTACCTGTCGTTCGACATCGACAGCCTGGACCCGGTTTGGGCGCCCGGCACCGGCACGCCGGAAGCGGGCGGCCTCACGATGATCGAGGCGCAGCGCATCGTGCGCGGGCTGATGGGGCTTGATGTCGTAGGGGCGGATTTGGTCGAGGTGTCGCCACCGTTCGACCTGGGCGGACTGACCGCGTTCCATGGCGCGTCGATGCTGTTCGAGATCCTGTGCGTGGCTGCCGCCGCGCGGGTGGCGCGCGGCGGGTAAGCGGCGCCTCGCTCAGTCCGCCGCGTCGGCCACCTGCGGCTTGCCCCGCGGCTTGTGCTTCAGTTCGGCCATCTTCTCCTGCACGTGCCGGCTGAACACGTATTCGGCCGGGCGCTGCTTCGACAGGTCGATCTCCGGCGCCATCGGGCCGGCGAGCTTCGGGCCGCGCAGCGCGGTCACCATCGTCTTGAGCGGCGACTTCACCGCGTCCATCACCGCCGTGCTCTCGTATCCGGAATGCACCATGCAGTCGGCGCATTTCTCGTAGTTGCCGGTGCCGTACTTGTCCCAATCCGTGCTGTCCATCAGCTCGGCGAACGTTTTGGCGTAGCCTTCCCCCAGCAGGTAGCAAGGCCGCTGCCAGCCGAACACGTTGCGGGTCGGCTTGCCCCAGGGCGAGCACTGGTAGTTCTCGTTACCCGCGAGGAAGTTCATGAACAACGGCGACTGGGTGAACTTCCAGTTCTTGCCGCGTCCATAGGTCAGGATGTCGCGGAACAGCTGCTTGGTCTTCTGCCGCGACAGGAAATGCGCCTGGTCCGGCGCGCGCTCATACGCATAGCCCGGCGAGGTCATGATCCCGTCCACGCCCATCGCCATCACGTCGTCGAAGAACTTCGCCACCCGCTCGGCCTCGGCGCCGTCGAACAGGGTGCAGTTGATGCTGACGCGGAAGCCGCGGCGCTTCGCCTCCTTGATGGCGGCCACCGCCCGGTCGTAGGTGCCGGCCTGGCTCACCGAGCGGTCATGCACCTCCCGGTCGCCGTCGAGGTGCACGTCCCAGGAGAAGTCCGGGTGCGGCGTGTACTGGTCCATCTTCTTCTCAAGCAGCAGCGCGTTGGTGCAGAGATAGATGAACTTCCGGCGGGCCAGCAGGCCCTCCACGATCTGCGGCATTTCCTTGTGCAGCAGCGGCTCGCCGCCCGCGATGGACACCACGGGCGCGCCGCACTCGTCCGCCGCTGCCAGCGCGTCCGCAACCGACAGGCGCTGGTTCAGGATCTCCGCGGGATAGTCGATCTTGCCGCAGCCGGAGCATGCGAGGTTGCAGCGGAACAGCGGCTCAAGCATCAGCACGAGCGGATAGCGTTTGCGGCCCAGCACATGTTGCTTGACCACGTAGGCGCCCACGCGCGCGACCTGCTTCATCGGAACAGACATTGATTGACTCCCTCGGCCTAGCTCAACTCGGCCGGAAACTTGAACTTCACGTCTTCAGCGGCGCCCGCCAGGGTGGAGACGTCCACCTCCCGGAACCGCCGCAGCCCGTCCAGCACGCCCTGCACCAGCATCTCGGGCGCGCTGGCGCCGGCCGTCAGGCCCACGGACCCGACGCCGGCGAACCAGTCGCGCTCCAACGCGGATGCGTCATCGATCAGGTAGCTCGGCTTGCCCAGCTCCTGCCCGATCTCCCGCAGGCGGTTGGAATTCGAGCTGTTCTTCGATCCCACGACGAGGATCAGATCGACCAGCTTCGCCAGGTCGTGCACGGCCTGCTGCCGGTTCTGCGTGGCATAACAGATGTCGCGCACGTCGGGACCCACGATGGACGGGAACCGGCCCTGCAGTGCGGAGATGATGCCGCGCGTGTCATCGACGGACAGCGTCGTCTGGGTGATGTAGGCCAGCCGCTCCGCCGAGCCGACCACGAGCGTCGCCACGTCGGCGACGGTTTGCACCAGGTGCACCTTGCCGGGGATCTGCCCGATGGTGCCCTCGACCTCCGCGTGGCCGGCATGCCCCACCAGCACGATCTCGCGTCCCTGGGCGGCGTAGCGCCGGCCCTCCGCATGCACCTTGGCCACCAGCGGGCAGGTCGCGTCGAACACCGGCAGACGGCGCTCGGCGGCCAGCTCTTCGACCCGCTTCGCGACGCCGTGGGCGCTGAACACCGTCATTGAACCCGGCGGGATCTCATCCAACTCATCCACGAACACGGCGCCGCGGGTGCGGAGGTCCTCGACGACATGCCTGTTGTGCACGATCTCGTGCCGGACGTAGATCGGCGGCCCGAACTTGGCCAGCGCGCGCTCCACGATCTCGATCGCCCGCTCCACACCGGCGCAGAAACCTCTGGGTTGGGCCAAGACGACACGCATCATCCGCAGTTCTCTCCACCAGCCAGACACGGCCTCGCCGACCATATCGCATTCAGCTGGGAGAACCGGGCGCTGCAAACCAGCGATGTGTCAATTATGGCTCAGCACTGTGGCCCAACAGACACATAATGGCAGGATCAGCCGAGCCGTCTGGCGAGACGCCGACGGGTTGGCTAGTGTCGCGGCATGTTGCACGGACAAGACAATGTGCGCGGAGTGCGTGTTGCCACTGGGGCCAGGAGGCAGCTACAGCCGGACGGCCCGCGGCGCCGGACGTGGCATAACTGCCGCACCGGGCCGGCAAATCGGCACCGCCGGAGTGACGGCGGCAAAACTTGCTCTAATATAACGGTTTTCGCATTATAGCCAGCCGCATCCGATCCAGAAACCACCTAGCCGCGCGGCGCACCCCGCGGGGGGAGTTGAGTGACCCAATGAACGCGAGCATCCCGCTCCCACCCCGTCCCGCCACCCCGATGCTCGACCGCGTCCATATTCCGTCCGACCTGCGCAACTTCTCCGCCGAGCAGCTCCGTCAGCTTGCCGACGAGCTGCGGGCCGAGACGGTCGATGCGGTCAGCACCACGGGCGGGCACCTGGGCGCGTCGCTTGGGGTCGTCGAGCTGACGGTCGCGCTGCATGCCGTGTTCGACACCCCCCGCGACCGCCTGCTGTGGGATGTCGGCCACCAGGCCTACCCACACAAGATCCTGACCGGCCGGCGCGACCGCATCCGCACCCTGCGCCAGCCCGGCGGCCTGTCCGGCTTCACCCGCCGCAGCGAGAGCGAATACGACCCGTTCGGCGCCGCGCACAGCAGCACCAGCATCAGCGCCGGGCTGGGCATGGCCGTCGCGCACGACCTGCTGGGCCAGGAGGGGCGGCATGTCGTCTCGATCATCGGCGACGGGGCGATGAGCGCGGGCATGGCGTACGAGGCCATGAACAACGCCGGCGCCCGCAAGGGCCGTCTGCTGGTCATCCTGAACGACAACGACATGAGCATCGCGCCGCCGGTCGGCGCCATGAGCGCCTACCTGTCGCGCCTGATCAGCAGCCGTTCGTTCCTGAACCTGCGCGACCTTGCCGCCCGCATGGCCAAGCACTTCCCCCGCGGCCTGGAGCGCACGGCCCGGCGCGCGGAGGAGTATGCCCGCGGCATCCTGACCGGCGGCACGCTGTTCGAGGAGCTGGGCTTCTACTACGTCGGCCCCATCGACGGCCACAACCTGGACCACCTGCTGCCGGTGCTGCGGAACCTGCGGGAGGCCGAGGAGGCCGGGCCGATCCTGCTGCACGTCATCACCAAGAAGGGCCACGGCTACGCCCCGGCGGAAGCCAGCCCGGACAAGTATCATGGCGTCAGCAAGTTCAACGTGATCACCGGGGAGCAGGCCAAGGCGCCGCCGGGTCCGCCGCAATACACGAGAGTGTTCGCCGACGCGCTGATCGCCGAGGCGGAGGCGGACGAGCGCATCGTTGCCGTCACCGCCGCCATGCCGACCGGCACCGGCCTTGACCGCTTTGCCAAGCGGTTTCCCGACCGCTGCTTCGACGTGGGGATCGCCGAGCAGCACGCCGTCACCTTCGCCGCCGGCATGGCGACAGAGGGGCTGCGGCCGTTCTGCGCGATCTACAGCACGTTCCTGCAGCGCGCCTACGACCAAGTGGTGCACGACGTGGCGATCCAGGGCCTGCCGGTGCGCTTCGGCATCGACCGCGCCGGGCTGGTCGGCGCGGACGGCGCGACGCATGCCGGCAGCTTCGACCTCGCCTATCTCGGCTGCCTGCCGGGCATCGTGCTGATGGCGCCGTCGGACGAGGTGGAGCTGATGCACATGGTCGCGACCTCCGCCGGGATCGACGACCGGCCAAGCGCCGTGCGCTATCCCCGGGGCGAGGGCACCGGGGCCGACCTGCCGGCGCGCGGCACGCCGCTCCCCATCGGCCGCGGCCGCATCCTGCGCGAAGGCTCGGCCGTCGCCATCCTGAGCCTCGGCACCCGCCTGGCCGACAGCCTGCGCGCGGCGGACGAGCTGGCGGCGCGCGGCCTGTCCACCACGGTCGCCGACGCGCGCTTCGCCAAGCCGTTCGATGTCGCCATGGTCGAGCAGCTCGCCCGGCACCACGCCGTGCTGGTGATCATCGAGGAAGGCTCCATCGGCGGGTTCGGCGCCGCGGTCCTCCAGCACCTGGCCGGCCGCGGCCTGCTCGACGGCGGCGTGCGGGTGCGGTCCATGACCCTGCCCGACCGGTTCATCGACCACAACACCCCGGCCGCGCAGATGATCGAGGCCGGGCTGGGCGCGAAGGACATCGTGTCCACCGTCATGGGGGCGCTCGGCCAGGACGCGGCGAAGCCGACGCTCATGGTGCCCGTGCGATGAGCCTTGCCCGGCGCGCGCTGGTGAACGGACTTCTGGGCGGCCTGCTGCTGCCCGGCCTGGGACGCCTGGCGCTTGCCGCCGATCCGGACGCAGCCGCGCCGATTGCCGCCCTGAACCGCGGGCTGCTGGCCGGCATGCGCGCTGGCAAGGCCATCCCGTTCCCGCAGCGTTTCGCCACCCTGGCCCCGCTGGTGGAGGGGGCGTTCGATGTCCCGGGCATCCTGCAGGCCTCGGTCGGCCCCCGCTGGGCGGCATTGCCGCCGGCGCAGCAGGGGCAGCTGCTCGACGTGTTCCGCCGCTTCACCGTCGCCAGCTACGTCGCCAACTTCGACAGTTTCGGCGGGGAGAAGCTGGAAGTGCTGCCGGCCAGCCGCAGCGTCGGCGCCGACCAGGTTGTTGCGACGCAGATCGTGCCGTCGAGCGGCACGCCGACGCGGATCGACTACGTCATGCGCCGGACGCCTGCGGGCTGGCGCGCGGTGGACGTGCTGCTCAACGGCTCCATCAGCCGGGTCGCCGTGCAGCGGTCGGACTTCCGCTCGCTGCTCGGCTCCGGCGACGCGGGGCCGCTGATCCAAAGCCTGCAACGCAAGACCGCCGACCTTTCCGGCGGCACGCTGGCCTGATAGGACACTCCGCTTGCTTGATGTCTTGACGATGGGAGCGGCCGGGCTGACGGCAGCCGGCCTGGTGCAGTCCAGCGCCGGATGGCTTGCGGTGGAGCGGTTCACCCGGCGCGCCGCGATAGTCCCGGACCAATGCCCGCCGGTCACGATCCTCAAGCCGCTGCACGGCGAGGAGCCTTTGCTGGAGGAGGCGCTGGCCAGCTTCTGCGCCCAGGACTACCCCGAGTTCCAGATCGTGTTCGGCCTGCAGGACCCGGCCGACCCGGCGCTCGCCGTGCTTGCCCGCCTGCGCCGGCGGTTTCCCTCGCTCGACATGGCGGTGGTGGTGGACCCCACCCCGCACGGCTCGAACCGCAAGGTCGCGAACCTCATCAACATGGCGCCGCGCATCCGCCACGACGTGCTGGTCATTGCCGACAGCGACATCCATGCCGCCCCGGACTACCTGACCCAGCTGGTCGCAAGCCTCATGGCGCCGGGCGTCGGCTTGGCGACCACGCTGTATGCCGGGCTGCCGTCCGGCACGACGCTGACCGGCCGGCTCGGCGCGGAGCAAATCAACCATGCGTTCCTGCCGGGCGCATTGATGGCGCGCGGGCTGGGACGGCAGGACTGCCTCGGCGCCACCATGGCGCTGCGGCGGCAGACGCTGGACAGCGTCGGCGGCCTGCATGCCCTGGCGCATCACCTGGCGGACGACGCGGTGCTGGGCCGGTTGGTCCGGGCGCGGGGCCTTTCCATCGCGCTCGCCGGGACGGTGCCCGCGACCACTGTGGCCGAGGCGCATCTGCCCGAGCTGTTCGAGCATGAACTTCGCTGGGCGCGCACGATCCAAAGCCTTGAGGCCATCGGGTTCGCGATGTCGAGCGTGCAATACCCGCTGTTCTGGTCTGCGTTGGCCGTGGGCCTGTCAGGCGGCGCCGGCTGGGCCTGGCTGGCCTTCGTGCTCGCTTGGCTGGTGCGGGGCGCCGCGGGGTACGGGATCGACCGCGCGCTCGGCTTGACGCCCAGCGCCCGCCTCTGGTGCTTGCCGTTCCGCGACCTCATGTCCATCGCCGTGATGCTGGCGAGCTACCGGACCGATCAGGTCGCCTGGCGCGGGCAGGTCCTTCGCGCAAAACGGCCGGGCAAGCGGTGTATCCGGCGTGAGTTGGACCCGGTAAGGGATAGATTGGCATGATGAAGACCCTGTTTCTGCAGCCCCCGTCGTTCGGCGGCTTCGACGGCGGCGCCGGCTCGCGCTACCAGGCGAAGCGCGAGATCAAGTCGTTCTGGTATCCGACTTGGCTGGCGCAGCCGGCGGCTTTGGTGCCCGGCGCCAAGCTGATCGACGCCCCGCCCGCCAACCTCGGCCTGGAGCCGGTGCTGGCCGCGGCCCGGCAGCACGAGCTATGCGTGATCCACACCAGCACCCCCTCCTTCGCCTCCGACGTGAAGGTGGCGCAGGCGATGAAGGACGCGAACCCGGCGCTGAAGATCGGCTTCGTCGGCGCCAAGGTCGCGGTGCAGCCGGCCGAGAGCCTGCAGCAGGGCGCGCCCATCGACTTTGTGGCGCGCAACGAGTTCGACTTCACCTGCCTTGAGGTCGCCGAGGGCCGCGACTTCGCCGCCATCGACGGCATCTCCTACCGCGACGCCAACGGCCGCCTTGTCCACAACAAGGACCGCGCGATCCTGCAGGACATGGACCAGCTGCCGTTCGTGTCGGACGTGTACAAGCGCGACCTGCGCATCGAGGACTACTTCATCGGCTACCTCATGCACCCTTACGTCTCGATCTACACCGGGCGGGGCTGCAAGAGCCGATGCACGTTCTGCCTGTGGCCCCAGACCGTGGGCGGCCACACCTACCGGGTCCGCAGCCCCGGCCATGTGGCGGACGAGGTGCGTTCCATCCAGCGCGACTTCCCCCAGGTGCGGGAGATCTTCTTCGACGACGACACTTTCACCGACAACCTGCCGCGGGCCGAGGCCATCGCGCGGGAACTCGGCAAGCTCGGCGTCACCTGGTCGTGCAACGCCAAGGCCAACGTGCCGCGCGCGACGCTCAAGGTGCTGAAGGACAACGGCCTGCGGCTGCTGCTGGTCGGCTACGAGAGCGGCAACCAGCAAATTCTGCACAACATCAAGAAGGGCATGCGGATCGAGGTCGCGCGGCAGTTCACCAAGGACTGCCATGAGCTTGGCATTAAGATCCACGGCACCTTCATCCTCGGCCTGCCGGGCGAGACCCGGGAAACCATCCAGGAGACGATCCGCTTCGCCACCGAGATCAACCCGCACACCCTGCAGGTCAGCTTGGCAGCGCCGTATCCCGGCACGTTCCTGTATGACCAGGCAGTGGAGAACGGCTGGCTGGACGCGGAACATGCCGAGCTGATCGACGAGCGCGGCGTGCAGATCGCCCCCCTGCACTACCCGCATTTGTCGCACACTGAAATCTTCGGCAGCGTCGAGGAGTTCTACAAGAAGTTCTACTTCCGCGCGCCGAAGATCGCCTCCATCGTCGGCGAAATGGTGCGCAGCCCGCAGATGATGAAGCGCCGCCTGCGCGAAGGCGTCGAGTTCTTCCAGT
>CAXSHI010000087.1:0-17287 GCA_964236755.1 uncultured Acetobacteraceae bacterium | reverse complement strand
ATGCTGTCGAGCACCTGCGCCGACATCTCGCGTTCGGTCAGGCCGCCGCACACCTGGATCAAGCGGTCGGCAAGCGTCGATTTGCCATGGTCGATGTGGGCGATGATGGCGAAGTTGCGGATGAGGTGGAGCGGGGTGTCGGTCATGCCCCTGATGTAGTAGGTTTCCAGCCGAAAGTCAGCGTTCCGTCGTCGCGAGCTTCAAGCCAAGCCCAACCAGCATCGCCCCGATGGTGCGATCCATCCACACCGCCAGGCGCGGGTTGGCGCGCAGCCGCCGGGTGAGCCGGTCGCCCAGCAGAACCAAGGGGGGCTCAATCAGCGCCGCGACGGCGATGATGGCGATCCCGTGGGCCAGCAGTTGCAGCCAGACCGGCCCGGCGCCGGGCACAACGAATTGCGGCAGGAAGGCCAGGAAGAAGATTGCAACCTTCGGGTTCGACAGGTCGATCAGCACACCTTGGCGCAGGATGGAACCAAAACTGGCCTGCGGCCCCGGATCATCGGATACGAATGAGCCTTTCCTCGACCGCAACGCTTTGAGTCCCAGCCAGAACAGGTAAGCGACGCCAACCCATTTAATCGCCGCGAATGCCAAGGCAGACGCCGCCAGGACCGCCGACAGGCCAGCCGCTGCGAACCCCACGTGGCACAATGCCCCGCCCCAAATGCCGATCATCGCGGCAAAGCCGCTGGCCCGGCCGCCCCGTGCCGTGTGGCCCAGAATGAACGCGATATCAGGGCCGGGTGCCAGGTTCAGGACGACGGTAGCGGCTAGGAACGCCGTCCAGTGGGCGAGATCATACGACAGCATGTGTGACCTTTCTCCGTTACGGGGGCATCCTAACGGGCTTCATGCCGGTTGCCTACCGCAGCGCCCCACCCGTCGCCTTGGCCACCGCGGCCACGACCTTCGCACCTGCCGCCTCGATCTCCGCGTCGGTCAGCGTGCGCTCGCGCGGCTGGAACATCACCTCGATCCCCACCGACTTCTGGCCCGGCGGCACCTTGTCGCCCGCATAGACGTCGAACACGAGGGCAGCAGCGATCAAGGCGCGTTCCGCCCCGCGCGCCGCGCGCAGCACGGCGTCGGCGGGCACGTCCGCGCCTACGAGGAATGCGAAGTCTCGCCGCACCGGCTGGAACGCCGGCAGGTCCGGGGGCGCCCGGCGGCGGCGCTTCGGCTCCGGCACGCGGTCGAGATACACCTCGAACGCCGCCGCCGGACCCGGCCAGTCTAACGCCTGCAGCACGCGCGGGTGCAGTTCCCCGAAAGTCGCCAGCACAAGCCTCGGTCCCTGCCGCACGGTGCCGGAACGGCCAGGGTGGTAGAAGCCGGGCGCGTCGGCGGTGACACCCAGGCTTTCCATCGGCAGGCCGAGCGCCTGCAGGACCTCCAGCGCCGCCGCCTTCGCGTCGGTCGCGCCCAGCCCGCGGGACGGCGCCAACGGGTGCCGCGGCGTCACCCCCGCCAGCACGCCGGCGGCCAAAACTTCCTGCCCTTCGATGCGGAACGCTGGGCCGATCTCGAACAGCCGCGCCTCCGCTTGCCCTCGCGCGGCGTTGCGCTGCGCGGCGGGCGCCAGGGTCGCCACTGGCGTTTCCCGCATCTGGTCGAGGTCGGAGGCGATGGGATTCAGCAGCCGCAGCGCCTCCGGCGCGTCGCCGAACAGCGCCGCCTGGGCATGGTCCAGGAAGCTGAAGCTCACGCACTCCATCAGGCCCGCCGCGGCAAGCGTCCGCCGGGCCAGCGCGCTCCGCACCTGGCGTGGCGTCAGCACCGCCGGCGGCACCGGTGCCATGCGGGGCAGGGACACCGCGGGCACGTGGTCGAGGCCGCGCAGCCGCAGCACCTCCTCGATCAGATCCGCCTCCGGCTCCGTGGCCGCGCAGCCTTCGGCCGCGGCCCGGGCGCGGTCGGGGTCAAGACCCGGCGCCTGGTCCAGCACGATGGGCGCCGCGATGTCATTGCGCCAGGACGGCACGGCCACCCGCACCGTCTCCGCCGTCCGCGCCTCGACGGCGAAGCCCAGGCCGGCCAGCGCCGACACGGCCTCGTCCGGCGGCACGTCGGTGCCACCCAGGCTGCGCAGCCGGTCGAACCGCATCGTGGCGCTGCGCTGCCAGGCCGGCTCGGACCCGGCCTGCGTGACCGCGCTGGGCTGGCCGCCGCAAAGGTCCAAGACCATCTGCGTCGCGGCCTCGATGGCCTGGGGCAGCAGCGCCGGGTCGATCCCGCGCTCGAACCGTTGGCGCGCGTCGGAGGCGATGGCGTGGCGGCGGCCGGTGAGGGCAACGCGCACCGGGTCGAACAGGGCGCACTCGATGAACACGTTGGCCGTGGCCTCCGTGCAGCCCGTCGCCTCGCCGCCGATCACGCCGGCCAGCGACTGCACCCCGGCGCCGTCGGCGATCACGCAATCCGCCGGGTCCGCCACGTAGTCGCGGCCGTTCAGCGCGCGGAAAGCCTCGCCCGTGCCGGGGCGGAAGCGCAGCACGCCGCCTTGCACCCGGTCCGCGTCGAACACGTGCAGCGGGCGGCCCAGATCCATCGTGAAGAAGTTGGTGATGTCCACCAGCGCGCTGATCGGGCGCAGCCCGATGCTCAGCAGCCGCCGTTGCAGCCAGGCGGGGCTGGGACCGTTGCGCACCCCGCGCACGGTGCGGCCCAGGACCCAGGGGCAGGCGTCGGGCATGTCGATGGCCCAGGACACAGTGCTCTCGCCCACGCCCGGCACCGCCGCGGGCGCCCAAGGCCGCAACGTGCCGAGGCCGGCCGCTGCCAGGTCCCGCGCCACGCCCCGCACCGACAGCGCGTCGCCGCGGTTGGGCGTGACGCCGATCTCGATCACCGGGTCGTCCAGCCCGGCCCAGGCGGCGTAGGCCTGGCCCACCGGCGCGTCGCCCGGCAGCTCGACGATGCCGTCGTGGTCCTCGCCCAGCCCCATCTCGCGCAGGCTCAGCAGCATGCCCGCGCTCTCGACGCCGCGGATCTCGCCGACTTTCAGCACGGCGCCGGTCGCCGGGATGGTGCTGCCGGGCGGGGCGAACACCGCGCGCATCTCCTTGCGCGCATTCGGCGCGCCGCAGACGACGGAGACGACGCCCGCTCCGGTGTCCACCCGGCAGGCACGCAGGCGGTCGGCGTTGGGGTGCTGCACCGCCTCGACGACATGGGCGATGCGGAACCCGGCCAGCGCCGCGCCCGGGTCTTCCACCCCCTCCAGCTCAAGGCCGATGGCCGTCAGGCGGTCGGTGACTTCCTCCAGCCCAGCATCGGTGTCGAGATGCGCGCGCAGCCAGCTCCAGGAGAACTTCACGGCGCCACGCCCTCATGCAGCGCCGCGGGGGCGAGCGGGCTGGTTCCGTAGTGCCGGAGCCAGCGCAGGTCGCCCTCGAAGAACGGGCGCAGGTCGGGAATGCCGTGCTTCAGCATGGCCACCCGCTCCACCCCCATGCCGAAGGCGAAGCCCTGCCATTCCCGCGGGTCCAGCCCGCAATTCGCCAGCACGCGCGGATGCACCATGCCGCTGCCGAGGATTTCCAGCCAGTCGCCACCGCCGCCCAGTTCCCCGGTGCGCCGGTTCCAGCCGATGTCGGCCTCCATGCTCGGCTCGGTGAACGGGAAGTAGCTGCTGCGGAAGCGCACCGGCAGGTGGGCGATGCCGAAGAACGCGCGCAGGAAGTCGATCAGGCAGCCTTTCAGGTGCCCGAGCGTGATGTCGCGGTCGATCACCAGCCCCTCGCACTGGTGGAACATCGGGCTGTGCGTCGCATCATGGTCGGCGCGATAGGTGCGGCCCGGCGCGATCACCCGCAGCGGCGGCGGCGTTTGCAGCATGGAGATGATCTGCACGTCGCTGGTCTGCGTGCGCAGCAGCAGCGGCCGGCCGTCGCGCGTGCCCGGCAGGTAGAACGTGTCGTGGTCGGCGCGCGCCGGATGGTGCGCCGGGATGTTCAGCGCGCTGAAGTTGAACCAGTCGGTCTGCACGTCGAGGCCCTCGCCGACCGTGAAGCCCATGGCGCCGAAGATCGCCGCCATCTCCTCCATCGTGCGGCTGATCGGGTGGACCAGGCCGTGCGGGCGGGGCGGCGGCGGGAGCGACACGTCCATCCGCTCCCCCGCCAGCCGCGCATCCAGCGCCGCCGCGTCCAACCCGACGCGCCGCGCCTCGATCAGCCCGGCCAGCTCGTCCTTGAGCACGTTGAGCTGCGCCCCGCGCTCCCGCCGCTGCTCCGGCGCGACACGGCCGAGTTCCTTGAGCAGCCCGGTCAGCCGCCCCTGCTTGCCGAGCACGCCGACCCGCACGGCGTCCCAGGCGCGCAGGTCGGGGGCAGCAGCCAGCGCAGCCTCGGTCTCGGTGCGGAGGGCATGGAGGTCGTCGGTCATGGCTGGCTGTCCGAAAGAGAAGCAAGGGCCGCCCGGTCGGGGGCAGCCCTTTCGGTCACGTCCTTGCCGCCCGGCGCTACTCCGCGGCGGCGGCGGCGGGTTCCGGGGCCGCGGCGGCGATGACGGCCTGCACCTGCTGCACGACCTCCGAGAACGCGGCCGGGTCGTCAAAGGCGATGGCGGCCAGCACCTTGCGGTCCATCTCGATCCCCGCCGCCTTCAGCCCGGCGATGAACCGGCTGTAGGTGATGCCGTGCTCCCGCACCGCCGCGTTGATGCGCTGGATCCACAGGCCGCGGAAATCCCGCTTCTTCTGCCGCCGGTCGCGGTAGGCGTATTGCAGCGACTTCTCCAGCCGTTGCAGCGCGATGCGGTAGTTGGTCGAACTCCGGCCGCGGAAGCCCTTGCTGGCCTGGAGGACCTTCTTGTGCCGGGCGTGGGTGGTGACGCCCCGTTTGACTCGTGCCATCTCTGCGCTCCCTTATGCGAGGCCGTACGGGGTCCACTGCTTGACGGTCAGGCCGTCCGCGTGGGTGAGCGTCTGGCTGCCGCGGTTCGCGCGCTTGGCCTTCTGGCTGCGGGCCATCAGGTTATGCCGCTTCTTGCCGGGTCCGGCGAGCACCTTGCCGGTGGCGGTGATCTTGAAGCGTTTCTTGACCGAGCTTTTGGTCTTCAGCTTGGGCATTTGGGTCTCCTGCGGCTGGACCTGCGGGGCCGGGTGACCTCCGAACAGGCGTCGCGGCCGGGCATGCCCGTTCCAGGCCCGGCGCGCAGACGAAGTGCCGGGGTTTAGCGGGATGGGGGAGGGGATGCAACAGGCGGCGCGGGCCGGAACGTCCATTTGCGATGCGGCCGCACCCGGGGTCACGTGGACGTGCTTTAGAAACGACCAACAAACAATATGTTCGGACGCGCATGGCTGTTAATCTAAGTCAAGGACGTGGCGAACAAAGCCGGTCGTGTTTTGCGGACGTCCAAAACGGGGGAAAGCAGCATCATGGCAACGTTCACTTGGATGGGTGGCTACGGCAAGTATTCCGCCGCCCGGCACTGGGACCCGCGCGGCATCCCCGGCGCGGGAGACACGGCGGTCATCGCCAACGGTGAGGCCGTCCTGCGCTGGCAGGGCGTTCAGGCGACGGTGCTGCTCGGCAACACCGATGCCGCCGCGCCGCCGGCGCTCGACCTGCGCCACTCGTCGCTGAGCGCCCTGACGATGCCGGACAGCCTTTCGCAGCCGGTGAACAACACCGTCCCCATCGTGCGGGAGTACGCCACGGTCAACGTCTGGGGCGACAGCAGCATCGGCGCGATCAACGTCGGCGACCAGTCGAACACCGTCCGCGCGCCGGACCCCTACGGCCATGGTCCCATCGGGGCGCCCGAGACGCTGACGCTCAACCTGAACGGGCGCGCGACGCTGACCGCAGGCTTCGACATCAAGCTCGGCACGACCCTGACCGTGAACGGCGGCGGCCGGTCGTCGTTCGACGCGACGGACTCCACCATCGAGGGCGGCAGGGCGGTGATCAACGCGGCGCTTGGCGGCCAAGGCACGGTCACGATGACCAACGGGGCGGTTGACTACACCGGCAACGCCACGACGGGCGTTCTCGAATTGGGCGGCAGCGTCGGCTCGGGAGACACGATCAACGTCCGCCTGGGCTATCTGCTGATCGACAAGCCGCTCGAATTCGCCGGGCAGATCGACCTGTTCGCCAACGACGCCCCTGTCTTGGGCAGCCCTCCCGCCTTCGGCCCGCAGAGCGTCCTGCTCAAGGGCCTGATGGCCACGGCATACAGCTTCGACAACGACAGCCACGTGATGACATTGCTCAACGGCCCTGACGTGGTGGACCGGGTGCGGTTCACGCCGGACGTCACGGCCCCGTTCTTTGGCCCGTCAAGCATCGCCTCGGGCGACAGCAGCGTCGCGCAGACGGCCGACGGCGTGTTCCTCCGCGGCGGGTTCTCCCACTACCCCGACGGCGCGACGGTGCTTCCGTTGCAGACCTGACGCTTCCGCAGGACACGGGGCCTGGCTGGACGCGCTTGCGAGCGCCGTCCAGCCAGGCCAGCCGCTTCAAACCCGCCGCTCCGCCCCTACCTGCACCGTCATGGGACGCCAACACCATGCCGGGCGGTACGCCGCGCACCCGCCCGACGACGACCCGACCCGCTGCGTCCTCTGCAACCGGCTCATCCCGCCGCAGGCCCGGTCCTCCCTCCATCACCTGACCCCCAAGCTCAAGGGCGGCGCGCGCCTGGGCACCGTCCGGCTGCACCAGGTCTGCCACTCCGCCATCCATGCCCGCTACACCGAGGCCGAGATCGCCCGGCGCCTCGCCGACCCGGCGGCGCTCCGCGACGACCCGGACCTCGCGCGCTTCGTCGCCTGGGTGCGCACCAAGCCCGACGACTTCCACGCGCCGACGCGCCGGGCGCGCGGGCGGACCGCGAAATGGAAGTGACCGCCCCCAACCTGTGACCCGCGTCACAGACAGCAGCCGCCCTTGCGCTCCACGCTTCGCGTCCGACCAGCGAGGACGCCCCGCCATGACCAACATCTCCATGCTCGCCGTCTGCCTGCTCGCCGGCGTGCTGCTCCGCGTCGCCCGGCGCGTGCCGGACAACGCGCATGCCGCGCTGAATGCCTTCATCATCCACGTGGCGCTTCCCGCCCTGATCCTGGGCCAGATCCACGGCCTGCGCCTCACCGCCAACCTGCTCTGGCCGGTCTCGATGCCTTGGCTGCTGTTCGCGCTCAGCGCCGCGACATTCATCGTGGTCGCCCGGGTCATGCGGCTGCCGCGCGCCACCACCGGCGCGCTGATTATGACCGCGGGCCTCGCCAACACCTCGTTCGTCGGGCTGCCGATGATCGAGGCGTTCTACGGCGTGGAAGGATTGCCGACCGGCATCCTCATCGACCAGCTCGGCACCTATCTCGTGCTCAGCACCGCGGGCATCGCCGTCGCCTGCCTGTTCTCCGCCGGCACGGCGTCGCGGCGGGAGGTCGCGCTGCGGATCGTGACCTTCCCGCCGCTCGCGGCGCTCGTGCTCGCCGTCCTGCTGGCACCCGTCGCTTATCCCGCCTGGCTCGGGGGCATGCTGCGCCGGCTGGGCGACACCGTGGCGCCGCTGGCGCTCGTCTCGGTGGGCTTGCAGCTCCGGCTGGACCAGCTGCGCGGCAACCGGGTGCCGCTCGGCCTGGGCCTCGGCTTCAAGCTGGTGCTCGGCCCGGCGCTGCTCGCCTTGCTCTACGTGGGCCTGCTGTCGCGCCGCGGGGAGACGGCGCGGGTCACGCTGTTCGAGGCGGCGATGGGGCCGCAGATCGGCGGCGCCATCGTCGCCATGCAGTACGGCCTCAACCCGGCGCTCATCACGCTGATGGTCGGCATCGGCATCGCGCTGTCGTTCCTGACTTTGCCGCTCTGGTATCTCGCGATGGCGGCGGTCTGAAGCGCGCCCAGAAGCCATAGCCTAGGGCATAGCCCGGCCCGGCCCATGCCCCTATATGCCACCCGGCATGACCCCGTTCATCAAAGCTCACGGCGCCGGCAACGACTTCGTCATCATCGACGAGCGCACCCGCCGGCTTGACCTGTCGCCTGCCGCGGTGCGCGCCCTGTCCGACCGCCGCACCGGCATCGGCTGCGACCAGTTCATCACCCTGCACCCGCCGCCGCCGGGCACCGACGCTGACCTGTTCATGCGCATCCGCAACCCCGACGGGTCGGAGGCCGGCGCCTGTGGCAACGCCACGCGCTGCGTCGCCGAGCTGCTGTTCGAGGAGAACGGGCGGCCCTACCAGGTCATCCGCACGGTCGCCGGCGACCTGCCGGCCGAGCGCCTCCCCGACGGGCGGCAGCGGGTGGACATGGGGCCGGCCCGCCTCGACTGGGCGGAGGTGCCGCTGGCCCGCGCCGTGGACACGCTGCACCTGCCGTTGCCGGGCGACCCGGCCGCGTGCGGCATGGGCAACCCGCACGCCACCCTGTTCGTCCCCGACATCGAGGACGCGCCCATCGCCACGCTCGGCCCGGCGCTGGAGCATGACCCCCTGTTCCCGGAGCGCGCCAACATCGGCTTCGTCCAGGTGCTGGCGCCGGACCGCATCCGGCTGCGGGTGTGGGAGCGGGGCGCCGGGCTGACGCTGGCCTGCGGGTCGGGCGCCTGCGCGGCGCTGGTCAACGCGCACCGCCGGGGCCTGACCGGGCGCCGGGCCACGGTGCTGGCGGACGGCGGGGCGCTGGAGATCGAGTGGACGCAAGCCGGCCGCGTGCTGATGGCCGGCCCGGCCGCGACCAGCTTCCATGGCATCATGGCGCTGTGACGGCCGAGGTCCTCACCTTCGGCTGCCGGCTGAACGCCTACGAGAGCGCCGTCATCCGGGACCTCGCGGCCGGGCAGCCCGACACGGTGGTCGTGAACACCTGCGCCGTGACGGCCGAGGCGGAGCGCCAGTGCCGCAAGGCGGTCCGCCGCCTGCACCGCGACCGGCCCGGCGTCCGCATCGTCGCCACCGGCTGCGCCGTGCAGCTCGACCCCGCTGCCTGGGCGGCGCTGCCCGGCGTGGACCGCGTGCTGGGCAACGCCGAGAAGCTCTCGCCGGAAAGCTGGCAGCATGGCGCCCCGGCCCGCGTGTCCGACATCATGGCGGTGCGGGAGGCCGCGCCGCACCTCGCCGCCGGGTTCGACGGCCGCGCCCGGGCGTTCGTGGAAATCCAGCAGGGCTGTGACCACCGCTGCACCTTCTGCATCATCCCGTTCGCCCGCGGCCCCAGCCGCAGCGTGCCGCTGGGCGGGATCGTGCAGCAGGTCCGCACCCTCGTCGCCGCCGGCTACAAGGAGATCGTGCTGACCGGCGTTGATGTCTCCTCCTACGGCGCGGACCTGCCGGGCGGGCCGTCGCTCGGCGCCACCGTGTGCCGCTTGCTGGCGCTGGTGCCGGAACTGCCGCGGCTGCGCCTGTCCTCGCTCGACCCTGCCGCCATCGACCCGGCCTTGTGGGACCTGATCGCTGACGAGCCACGGCTGATGCCGCATTTGCACTTGTCGGTCCAGGCCGGCTCCGACCTGATCCTCAAGCGGATGCGGCGGCGGCACGGCCGGGACAGGGCGCTCGGGGTGATCGACCGCGCCCGCACCCTCCGCCCCGGCATCGCCGTCGGCGCCGACCTGATCGCCGGCTTCCCGACCGAAACCGACGCGCTGTTCCGGGACACCCTCGCCTTCGTGGACGAGGCGGCGCTGCCGTACCTGCACGTCTTCGCCTACAGCGAGCGTCCCGGCACTCCCGCGGCCCGGATGCCCGCCGTCCCCGACGCCGTCCGGCGCGAGCGCGCGGCCCGGCTCCGCGCCGCTGCCCTGCCGCACGCCGCTGCCTTCCATGCGGGGCTGCTGGGCCGCACCGTCCAGGTCGTAGCCGAGCGCGGCGGCGGTGGCCATACCGAGCATTTCGCCCCGATCCGGCTGGCAGAGGCGGCCCCGCCCGGCGCCTTGCTGGAGGTCCGCGTCGCCGCCGCATCCGCCGCCGGGCTGCACGCAGCCGGCGCGTAGCCGCACCCAAACCAGGAACACCCGCATGGCGCTCGGCTTCTTCAACCGCCTCAAGGAAGGCCTGACCCGCAGCACGCAGAAGCTGACCACCGGCCTTTCCGCCGCGTTTACCCGGCGCAAGCTCGACGACGCGGCGCTGGAGGAGCTGGAGGAGCTGCTGATCGCCGCCGACCTCGGCCCCGCCGCGGCAGGAGAGATCATCGCCGCGTTCCGCCGCAGCAAGTTCGGCCGCGATGTCACGGACGAGGAGGTGAAGCAGTCGCTGGCGGAAGAGATCGCCGCAATCCTGGCGCCCGTGGCGCAGCCGCTGGTGATCGACCGGGCGCTGCGCCCGCATGTGGTGCTGGTGGTCGGCGTGAACGGCACGGGCAAGACGACCACCATCGGCAAGCTCGCCTTGCAGTACCAGCAGCAGGGCCTCCGCCCCATCCTGGTCGCCGGCGACACGTTCCGCGCAGCCGCCGTCGAGCAGTTGCAGGTCTGGGGCAGCCGCACCGGCGCCGCCGTGGTCAGCGGCCCGCCCAAGGCGGACGCGGCCGGCCTCGCTTTCGACGCGCTGGCCCGTGCGCGGCAGGAAGGCGCCGACGTGCTGCTGATCGACACCGCCGGGCGGCTGCACAACAAGGGCGCGCTGATGGAGGAGCTGGCGAAGATCATCCGCGTGCTGCAGAAGCAGGACCCGGCCGCGCCGCATTCCGTGCTGCTGGTGCTGGACGCCACCACCGGGCAGAACGCCATCGAGCAGGTGCGGGTGTTCAGCGACCTGGTGGCGGTGACGGGTTTGGTGGTCACCAAGCTCGACGGCAGCGCCCGCGGCGGCATCGTGGTGGCGCTGGCCCAGGCGTTCGGCCTGCCGGTGCACGCGGTGGGCGTGGGCGAGCAGGCCGGCGACCTGCGCCCGTTCGAGGCGATGGACTTCGCCCGCGGCCTGGTCGGCGCCGGGTGACGGAGGCGGAGCTTGCGGAGCTGATCCGGGACTGCCCCACGCTGTATCACATGGCGGAGCGCGGAAGCTGGCCCTCGATCCGGCAGCACGGGCTGCTCAGCACGTCGGCTTTGCTGGACCTGTATGGAGTCCAGGGCGCCCGCCGCATGGCGATCGAGGGCTGCCGCCGGCCCGAGGGCGTCACGGTTGAGCATCCCACGCTCCGCCCGGCGCTGATCCGCGACCAGAAGCCGATGGACGACGCCGGGCTGCGCATGTGCCTGCTGGACGGGCTGACGCCGGAGGACTGGTACCGCTGCCTGAACAACCGGGTGTTCTTCTGGCTGACGCGGGAACGGCTGCTCCGCCTGCTGAACGCCCGCCCCTACCGGGACACCGAGCATGACGTGATCGAACTCGACACGGCGTCGCTGATCGCCGCCCACCAGCCTGCCATCCGGCTCTCGCCGATCAACAGCGGCACGACCAAGCCGTTTCCGAGCACCGCCAGCAAGCGGGGACGCGACACGTTCCTGCCGATTGCCGAGTACTCCTATGCCCGATGGCGCGCCCAGGGGCGGAAGGCGGGGGAGCGCGTGGTCGAGCTGACGGTGGAGTATGCCGTGCCCGACGTGGCCCGGCTCGTGCGGCGGGTGACGGCGATGCGGGGCGGGGCGGTCGTGGGCATCGTCGAGGGGTGAGCCGCCGCCGGGTGCTCCGGTCGAGGCCGCCCCCATTTCGCTTGCGCTCGGACGGAAACGGACGACACTGCCTGCTCGGTGTCGAACGACACGGGAGGAGAAATCATGAGCGGCCCTTATTCGGGAGCATGCTTCTGCGGCGCGGTGGAGCTTCGGGTGAGCGGACAGCCCAACGCGATGGGCTACTGCCATTGCAGTTCGTGCCGGTCCTGGTCGGCCAGCCCGGTCGATGCGTTTCCGCTCTGGCCACCCGACGCGGTGGAAGTGACCAAGGGGGCCGAGAACATCGCGACGTTCCACAAGACGGAGATGAGCCACCGCCAGTTCTGCCGGCTGTGCGGCGGCCACTTGATGACCGTGCATCCCCCGCTGCAGATGATCGACGTTTACGCCGCGACCATTCCAGGCCTCGCCTTTGTGCCGCAGGTGCACGTCAACTACGCCGAGACGGTGCTGCCGATGCGCGACGGCTTGCCGAAGTTGAAGGACTTCCCGGCCGAGTTCGGCGGCTCCGGCGAGGTCGTGCCGGAGTAGGCTGGCGGCATGTCAGGCTTGAGGTGAACGCCGCAGCCGGGTGCTCCGGTAAAGGTCGGCCAACGGCGTGCGGAACCCGATGCTCTCCAGCACCAGGTCGCCCTCGGTAAGGAACTCAGGCTCGCGCGGCCAACTTCCGTCCGGTCCGCGGCGCAGCAAGTCCGCGCCGATGGCGGCGGTCCGCAGCACCAGGATCTCCCGCACGCTCGGGATCGTCGTGTAGGCCCACACGTTGGCCCAGGTCTCGGCCCGGTTGCTGGGCGAGAGGATCTCCACGATCAGCACGGGGTCGGTCAGCCCGGTTTCTTCGACATCGTACTCCGAACAGGTCACGGCCAAGTCAGGGACGCGCATGTTGTGGGCCGCCTGCACGTTCGGGAGCACTCCAGGCGTCACCACGAGGGTGCAAGGGCCGGCTTTGTCCTGCAGATGGTTGCCGATGAGCCGCCCCAACTCGCCCTGCAATGTGCCATGCGTGCGGTTGGGGGGCGCCATGGCTTGCGGCTCGCCATCGACCAACTGCCACATGCGGCCGTCACTGGGAACCCAGGACAGGAAATCATGAACCGACATGTGCTCGGGAAGCTTTGCAAGCGCGACCATGTATCCACTCTAGATACATCGAGGCGCAACCGCCATTGGCATGATGCCAAGTTCCCTACCGCCCCAGCGTCACCCCACGCAGCCGGATCAGCCCGTCCGGCACCTGCACGAACCCCTCCAGCCCGCGCCGCATCCCCACCACGTTCTTCGCCGTCCAAAGATAGATCAGCGGCAGGTCCGCCCGCTCCACCTCCCATAGCTTGGCATACAGCGCCCGCCGCGCCGCCGCGTCGGTCGGGATGCGCGCCTGGTCCATCAGCGCGTCCGCCGCCGGACTGCTCCAGTGGCCGTAGTTGAACGTGCCCCCGGTGTGCAGCTGCTGCCACACGTTGCCGTCCGGGTCCGACCGGCCGGACCAGCCGATCAGGTAGGCCTGGAACTCCCCGCCATACCCGGCCTGCAGGGACGACGCGAACTCCATCACCCGCAGCTTGAGGTCGAAGCCCGCCTCGGCCACCATCGCCTGGATCACCTCCGCCGTCTGTTGCACGTCGGGGCTGTTGGCCAGGCTGAGCGTGACCGGCACCGGCAGCGTGGCCCCGGCTTCCTTCAGAAGCGCCCGCGCCCGCTCCAGGTCGCGCGGCGGCGGCTGCACGTCGGCCACGAAGAACGGCGAACCCTGCGGGTTGGCCTGCGCCGTCGGCGAGAACAGCCCACCGTAGACGACCTGGTTCACCGCGTCCCGGTCGATGGCCCGCTCGAACGCCTGCCGCACCAGCCTGTTCCGCCCCAGCGCCGTGTCCGCGGCCGGGCCGTTGCCCGTGTTGAAGGTGATGCCCTGATAGGTCAGGCCGTCCCCGATGGCGATCTTGAGCTTCGGGTCTCGCTGCACCGCCTCAACGTCGCTCGGCAGGATGTACTCGACGAGATCGAGGCTGCCCGCCTGCAAATTCGCCAGCCGCACCGACGAGTTCGGCAGCGGACGGAACACGACGCGGTCGAAATGGTAGCTCGCCGCGTCCCAGTGCCGGGCGAACCGCCGCAGCACGATGCTGTCCTGCGCCACCCGGCTCTCGAACGCATACGGCCCGGCGCAGACCGGGTGGCTGCCGAAATCCCCCGCCTCCGCCGCCTTGGGCGAGATCATGATCCCCGCCCGGTCCGCCAGCTGCGACAGCAGCGGGCTTGACGGCGCCTTGAGCACGAGGCGCACCGTCAGCGGGTCCACCACCTCGACGGACGCGATGGCGTTCACCTCGCCGGCCCGCATGCTGCCCTTGATCGTGGCGTCGCGATGGAGCTTGTAGCGCACCGCCTCGGCATCGAACGGCTCGCCGTCATGGAACACGACGCCGGGGCGCAGGTGCAGGACGAGGTGCGTCGGGTCCTCGTACGTCCACGACACCGCCAGCTGCGGCACGAGGTTCAGCCCGGCGTCGATGTCGATCAGCTTGTCGCACAGCGACGCATAGACGATCCGGCTGACGTAGGCGGAGCCAAGCGTCGGGTCCAGCACGTCCGGGTCCTCCCGCAGCCCGACCGTGAGGGTGGACGGCTGGGCAAGGGCCGGAGACGCGAGGGAGGCCCACAGCAGCGCGGCGAGAAGGCGGCGCTTCACAGTGGCCGTCCATCCCGGGCAATCGCCGCCTCGATCACGCCGCGATCCAGCGTGCCCCAGGGGTCGCCGCGCCCCGCCAAGTGCCGCCGGAACACCGCGTAGCGTTCCAGGCTGACCCGGTGCAGCCGGCGCAGCTCCGCCAGCGGGTCCGGATGGTCGTCGGCGCGGATGTCGAGGTCGGGATACGGGTCGGCCAAGCAGAGCTTCAGCCCGGCGCCCTGCCGCCCCCGCTTGTCGCCGCCCGCCGCCTCGCCCGCCTCCATCGCCGCGAGCAGCCGCTCCGCCAGGCTGCCGCCCGCCGCCATGAAGCCGTCCAGCGTCCGCGCCACCACGTCCGGCCCGGCCAGCATGTTGCCCGCCACCGACACGTCGGCACCCCGCACGTGCCCGGCCCAGGACACGCAGTCCGGCCCGGTGTGCTGCGCGATCCGCCCCGAGCCGTCCAGGATATGCAACTGACGCTCCGCCCGGCCCGGGTCCGGGCCGACCAGCGCCGCCAGCGCATCCTCCGGCGCCACACCCTCCCGCAGCCGCGGCATGGCATGCACGGCGTACATCGGGTTCACCAGCGCCTGGGTCGCCAGCGCCGCCACGCCCCCTTCCACATGGATGCACAAGCCGCCCACGGCGAAGAACCGCGAGGCGACGGCGGCGCCCAGCGCGCCGGTGGCGCTGTCCCGCGCGAGGATGGACCAGGTCATGCCTGCACCCTCCCGCGCCCGCCGCACGCTGGCAACCCTGGACTGTTTTGCTGCAATGCGGCACAACCCCGCGCATGAGCCTCCTGACCTGCACTGGCGTGACATTGCGCATGGGGGGCCGCACCCTCCTGGATGGCGCCGACCTGGCCGTGGACCCCGGGCGCCGCATCGGCCTCGTGGGGCGCAACGGCGCGGGCAAGTCCACGCTGCTGAAAGCCATCGCCGGCGACATCACGGTGGACGGCGGCGACATCCGCCTGTCGTCCCGCGCCCGCATGGCGCAGGTCAGGCAGCAAGCGCCATCCGGCCCCGCCAGCCTGCTCGACACCGTGCTGGAGGGCGACCCCGAGCGCCTGGCGCTGCTGGCCGAGGCCGAGCGCGCCGAACGCGGCGAGCTGCCGCCCGACCGGGTGGCCGCGGTGTTCGAGCGCCTGCACACCATCGGCGCCGACGCCGCCCCGGCCCGCGCCGCCATTATCCTGGCCGGGCTGGGCTTCGACGCGGAGGCGCAAGCGCGCCCGCTGGACTCCTTCTCCGGCGGCTGGCGCATGCGGGTGGCGCTCGCCACCGTGCTGTTCTCCGCGCCCGACCTGCTGCTGCTGGACGAGCCGACCAACCACCTCGACCTTGAGGCGACGCTGTGGCTTGAAGGCTGGCTCGCCCGCTTCCCCGGCGCCGCCCTCGTGGTCTCCCACGACCAGGGCCTCCTGGACCGCTCGGTGCAGGCCATCGCCCACCTGGATGGGCGCAAGCTCAGCCTCACCCCCGGCGGCTACAACGAGTTCGTCCGCATCCGCACCGAGCATGCCATGCAGCAGGCCCGCGCCGCCGAGCGCATCACCGCCCAGCGCGCCCACATGCAGGCCTTCGTGGACCGCTTCCGCGCCCAGGCCAGCAAGGCCCGGCAGGCGCAGTCCCGCCTGCGCGCCCTGGAGCGCATGCCGGCCATGGATGCGGTCATCGAGGCCGCGCCCACCAAGTTCAACTTCCCCGAGCCGCCGAAGCTCGCCCCCCCGATCCTGGCGCTCGACGGCGTGAGCGTCGGCTATGGCGGCACGGCGGTGCTGGAGGGCCTGTCGATGAGCTTCGGCATGGAGGACCGCATCGCGCTCCTTGGCGCCAACGGCAACGGCAAGAGCACGTTCGCCAAGCTGCTGGCCGGGCGGCTGGAGCCGATGGCGGGCCACCTGCGCCGGCCGGGCAAGCTGCGCGTCGGCTACTTCGCGCAGCACCAGGAGGCCGAGCTGGTGCCGGGCGACAGCCCCATCGATCACATGGCCCGCGCCCTGCCGCAGGCGGCCCCCACCCAGGTGCGGGCGCAGCTCGCCCGCTTCGGCCTCGACGCCGACCGCGCCAACACCAAGGCCGCCAGCCTGTCCGGCGGCGAGAAGGCCCGCCTGCTGCTGGCGCTCGCCACCCGCGACGCGCCGCAGCTGCTGATTTTGGACGAGCCGACCAACCACCTCGACATCGACGCCTGCGACGCCCTGGTCCGCGCGCTGGGGGAGTTCCCCGGCGCCGTGCTGCTGATCACCCACGACCCGCATCTGGTCGAGCTGGTGGCCGACCAGCTCTGGCTGGTCGATGACGGCACCGTGCGCCCGTATGACGGCGACATGGACGAGTACCGCGTGCTGCTGTCGAAGAAGGGCCGCGCGCCCAAGCTGGCCGGCGCGGCCCGGGGCGGCAGCAAGAAGGAGGAGCGCAAGGCTCGGGCGGCGGCGCGGGCGCGGGCGGCATAGGCAGACAGGTTTTGCGCTATGCGCATGATATGCCTATGTCATGCGCATTGGAGCGCCCAATTATGACGAATGTTACTTCCCTCGCTTCTTATGACCGCAACGCGCCCCGGCGGGCGGTGAACCTGTCGCTCAACGAGGACCTGCTGGCCCGGGTGAGGCAAACAACCAAAAATCTTTCGGCAACGGTGGAAGAACTCTTGTCAGGCTACGTTCAGCAGGAACAAGCACGCAGACGGGCAGAAGACGACGTGCTGGATCAAGTCATCACAGCCTTGAACGCATTCAATGAGCAGCATGGGTTCTTGTCAGATGAGTTTCCGAACTTGTAAGCAACCATGCCGCAATTCGCCGTCTATAAAAACCCTGGGCGCACCGAGGACATCCTCTTTGTAGTTCAAGTCCAATCGACCCGGCTTGAACGGAGGCTTGGGCGCGTTGTGCTTCCACTTGTGCATTGCGGCCGCGGAGCGCCGCCGGATCATGCGCTCACTCCGTACATCGAAGTGCAGGGGCAGACCACGGCTGTTCAACGCTGCTGGGTTGGCCGTATTGAGTCCGCTTCGCCACACCTG
>CAXSHI010000086.1:0-17600 GCA_964236755.1 uncultured Acetobacteraceae bacterium | reverse complement strand
TGGCCGGTTTCCACGTCGATCAGATGGTGGTGCTGGCCGTGATCGGTCGGCTCGTAGCGCGACCGCCCGTTGCCGAAGTCGCGGCGGTGCAGGATGCCCTTCTCCTCGAACAGCCGCACGGTGCGATAAACGGTGGCGATGGAGATGTGGGCGTCGAGCTGCACGGCGCGGCGATACAGCTCCTCGACATCCGGATGATCCTCGGCCTCCGACAGCACGCGGGCGATGACCCGGCGCTGCCCGGTCATCTTCAGCCCGTGCTCCACGCACAGCCGCTCGATGCTCTGTCCCGTCGTCTGGAACTGCGGCGTGATCACCTTTGCCGGACGCGCGGCGGCTTTCGGCCTCAAGCCACCCTGCCGTGCCAGATCGCTCAATCGAACACTCCGATCTCCGGCGCCCGGCTGTTCCAGGCGCCGTGCCTTCTTTGCGCCCGGGCGGCGGGTGGCGTCAAACACCGTGTGGCGCGCCGGCGTGCGGCGACGCGCTGTCATGACGCGGCGCCGCAGCCCGCCCGGCGACCAGCAGCGCCGCAAGCGTCGCGCCGTAAACCGCAAGCTGCATTCCCGCCGGGCGGTCGGCGTAGCCGATCAGCGCATGCAGCGCCCGGCCCACGATGCTCTTCTCATTTAGCACCGCCGAGCTGTCCCACGTGGCGCCCCAGCCCGGCAGCAGGTCGGCCTGGATCAGGAACCCCGCCGCCTGTGCCGCCATGCCCGCCGCCAGCAGCGACAGCATGACGTTGGTCACGCGGAAAAGCTGCCGCGTCGGGATGCTGACCAGGCCGCGGTACAGCAGGACCGCGACCGCGCCGCCGCCGAGCAGGCCCAGCACGCATCCGCCCGCCAGCGCCCAGCCGCCCTCGCCCCCGGCCGCCAGGCCATACAGGAACAGCACGACCTCCGACCCTTCCCGCAGGATCGCGACGCCGACCACCACGGCCAGCGCCAGCAGGGAGCGGCTGCCGTCCGACACCGCGCGGCCGAGCGCCTTCATCTCGCCGGCCATCTCCCGCCCATGCCGCGCCATCCACACGTTGTGCCAGCCCAGCATCATGGCGGCGACCAGCAGGATGGCCGCGTTGAACACTTCCTGCCCGGAGCCTTGCAGGGCGTCGCCGATGGCGCCCGCGAACGCCGCAACCAGGCAGGCGCCAAGCAGCCCGCCCCCCACTCCGCCCGCAACCCAGCCCGCCCGCCCGGCCAGGCCGCGCGTGGCGCTGAGCACGATGCCCAGGATCAGCCCGGCCTCGAACACCTCGCGGAACACGATCAGCGCGCTTGCCAGCATGGTTTCTACTCCCCGGCTGCGGTCAAGACGCCGTGCGCCTGGTCCTGGTGGAACTCGTCGGCGAACGGGTAGCGCCCGGCGGCCAGCGGGCCGACCCGGATCGACGCCTCGCGCCCGGCGGAGATGACCTTCTCCGACCCCAGCTCCCGGCTCTCGAACTCGGCCGGCGTGTCGTCGGCGTTGCGCACGATCAGCAGCAGCCGCTTGCCGGCGGGCACGGTGAGCTCGGCCGGGTCGAAGACGTGGTTCTTGATCGTCATGCGGAAGGTGGGCGGCTCGTCCGCCCGGACCAAGGCCGGCGTTGCCATCAACGAGGCCAGGGCCGTGACGCCCAACAGATGAAGCCGCATGAAAACCGTCCCGAGGTGATTGCAAACGACTCTCATTTGCATTAGTCCCATGCCAGATGCAAGCGATTTGCAATTGGAGGCCTACGATGCGGCAGCGGCGTGCGATAGGGTGGGGCGGACTGGCGATGGCAGTCGCCGTGGCGTCGTTGGCGGCGCGGCCGACCGGCGCTGCGCCGGCGCTGCGCCCCGATTTCACCGCCGCGATCTGCAACGCGCATCCGCCCCGGCTCGCCCACGCCTATGCAAGCGGGATCGAGTTCGTGGCGCCGGGCAGCGTCGTCGCCGTGGCCGACGCCGCCATCAGCGGCGAGGACCATGCCGAGCTGCTGTTCAAGCTGGGCTTGCTTGAGGGCCACCTGATGGTCGGGCGCGAGCTGATCGACGCGAAGCAGGTCCAGCTGGCCCTGCCGCATTTCGGCCACCCCATCCGGGAGCTGTACGACGACATCTCCGGCGAGCTGGCGCGACGCGGCGTCACCGGCTTCGACGGCGAGCTGATCGCGCTGGAGGCGCTGGCCGCGGGCAAGCCGACCGATCCGGCGACATCGGCGCAATACGACAAGGTGATCGGCATCGTCGCCGCGGTGCGCGCCACGGTGCCGGCGGGGCTGCTCGACAACGGACGCTTCATGCTGGGCGTGCTGGGGGAGGTCGCAACCATCTCCGCCGAGGATTACAGCGAATCCATCGAGGGCAACCGGATCGAGAAGCCGGTCGAGTACCACGACAGCCGCGGCTACCTGGCCTACGCCGACCGGGAGCTGCGCCGGCTGGAAGGCCGGCCGGCCCTGCGCGGCGACCCAGGCCTCACCCTCGCGCGGACGAAGCTCACGGAGATGCGCGCCGTCACCGGCTCGCTGCTGCCGCCGGAGCGCCCGGTCATGTCGGTCGCCCCCTACAAGGGAATCGTCGCGCAGTTCAAGCAGGCGGCGGCCGCCCGCGCCTGACCCGGCGGCGGCTGGCATGAGGAGCTGATCGGGTGCACGGCGTTTATTCCGACACCGCCCTGGTGCTGCCGGGCGACTGGCTGGTCTGGCTCGCGACCAGCGCCGTCCGGATCGCGCTGTATCGGCTGCAGGGCTGGCACGGGCCGCTCCGGCTGCTGCACGTCGGCGGCACCGCGGTGTTCTTCGGCGCCATCGTGCTGCTGGACCTGCGGCTGCTGGGCTGGTTGGGCCGGGACATCGCGCTCGACGCGCTGGCGCGGATCGTGCTGCCGATCACCCATGCGAGCTTTGCGCTCACGATGCTCACAGGAGGGCTGCTGTTCCTGTACGATCCCATTCAGACCGGCAGCCATAGCTGGTTCCTGCCGAAGCTGCTGCTGGTGGCGGCCGCCGTGGCCAACGCGGCGGTGTTCAGCGTCCCCAAACGCATCGGCCTGCGCAGCATCGGCGGCGGCGCGCTGACCCGGCACGCCCGGCTGGCCGGCGCCCTGTCGCTGATCCTGTGGACCGGCGTGATCGCCACCGCGACCGCGAACCATGAGGAGCGGCCCCTGGTGCGGGGGCGCAGCATCAGCCGGCCTTCGCTGCAAACGCTGGAATAAAATCCGCCAAAGGGGATTAACAGCCAAGTACAATGCATTGATGGTGTCGGCGACCACCTTGCCGGAGCCTGCGTGACGACTCGACCGCTTCGCACCCATCAGGCCCACGTGGCCGCCATCGTCCAGGCCATCGCCGCCGGCGAGGCCGCCGGCGTCGCCGACATCCTGGCGGCCGTCACTCCCGGCGGCGGCAAGAGCCTGCTGCCGGTGATCGCCGGCGCTGTTCTGATCGGCGCGGGCGTCGTGGACCGCATCTGCTGGGTGGTACCGCGGGACAGCCTGCGCCTGCAAGCCGAGGAGGCGTTCGCCGACCCGGCCTGGCGCACCGCACTCAGCCACGCCTTGTCGGTCCGCGCCGCCGGCAACGACCCGGACCCGTGCCGCGGCCTGGCCGGCTACGTCACGACCTACCAGGGCGTCGCCGCCGCCCCGGACCTGCATTTGGCCGAGTTCCGCCGGCATCGCTATTTGCTGATCGTGGACGAGGTGCACCACCTGCCGGCGCTGTCCGACATGACGCCGGAACCGCCGGTGCCTGGTGCCGACGCCGGCGCCGACGAGGCGTCCGGCTGGAGCCGCGCGCTGCAGCCGATGCTGGAAATGGCGCGGTTGCGGCTCCTGCTGTCCGGCACGCTGGAGCGGGCAGACGGGCGCGGCATCCTGTGGCTGCCGTATCGCGCCGGGCAGCGGGCGGCGACGCGGGAGGTCGATATGGCGGCGCCGGGCTGGGCCGTGGTCGGCTACAGCCGCGCCCAGGCCCTGGCCGAGCGCGCCGTGCTGCCGGTGACGTTCGGCGCGCTGGACGGCGAGGCCCGCTGGCTCGACCCGGACATCAAGCAGCCCGACGGCTCGCCGGCGGAGGTCGGGCCGCACCGGTTGTTCGGCCATTGGCCGACCGAGACGACGCGCCCGGCGCTGTTCACCGCGCTGCGCACCGGCTTTGCCGACGAGCTGCTGCGCCAGGCGTTCGATGCGACGCGCCGGCTGCGCTCCGGCCGCCGGGCGGAGCGCGGAGAGGGCAGGGGCCTCGGCAAGCTGCTGGTGGTCGCCCCGGACCAGGCGTCGGCCCGGCGCTACCAGGAGGTCGTGCGCGGCTGGGTGCCCCGCGCGCAGCAGGACACCGTGCGGCTCGCCACCAGCGACGAGCGCGACGCGCGGGAAACGCTGGCGAGCTTCCGGCTCCGGGTCGAGCCGACGATATTGGTGACGGTGGCGATGGCCTACGAGGGCCTGGACGCGCCGGAGGTCGCCGTGGTCGCGGCGCTGACCCACATCCGCAGCCGGCCGTGGCTGGAGCAGATGGTCGCCCGCGCCACGCGCGTCGATCCGCACGCTGGGCCGTACGCGGAGCAGCGCGCCCTGGTGTTCCACCCGGACGACCCGCTGTTCGCCCGCTTCCGCCACCGGGTCGAGACCGAGCAGGGCACGCTCGCCCGGACGCCGAAGCCGAAGCGCCAGGGCCACCTGCCGCTTTGGCTGCAGAACCGGCTGGACGCGGCGGAGCCGGCGGGCGGCATCGTGCCCCTCAGCAGCAACGCGCTGGCCCTGCGCTACGCCGTGCTCAAGCCCGGCCCCGACTTCACCGCCCATCCGCCTGACGCGCAAGACGATATGCTGGAACCGCCGAGCGTGGCCGAGCGCCGGCTGCGTCGCCGAATCGGCGAGATGGTGGCGGCGCAGGCGGTGGAGGACGAGGGCGCCTTGCAGGGGGGGCGCGGCCAGGGCGGCTATCACCGCTACAACGCCGTGCTGAAGCGCGCGCTGGGCAAGAGTCGCGCCGCCATGACGCTGCAGGAGCTGGAGGCCGCCGTCGGCTGGCTGGAGCGCAACCGCCTGCATGACAGCCTGCACCTGCTGGACGGCGACGCGCGCTATGCCTGGACGGCGCGGCAACGGGGCGAATGGGTCCCGCCCACCGGCCGCGCCGCCGTGCGTCGCGGGTGAACTCTCCGGGTTGTGACGCGGTGCAGCAATTTATAACGAAGCTGCACTTGCAATCCATCCCGTCATCACCGATGTAGGGGGTGCGGCACGGTGGCTTGCCATAGTGCTGCAGGACGTTTCCTCCCTAAACTTGGCGGTGCTTTCGGGCACCGCCTTTTTTTTCGCGTGGTCGCATTGCATCTTGGATTGATCAAACGCCTGCTGGCTTGCAGCATCGTGCTGGGACTCATGCCCGTCGCGGCGTCCGCTGCGGCGCCGCCTCCCTGTCCGCCTGCCCCCGGCGCCGTCGTCCGCAGCGTCGGGCCGACTGTCGCCTACCTAGGCCCGGACCCCACCGATCCCGAATTGTGCCGCATGCGGCGCGGCAATGGCGTGGAGGGCTTCTACTTCGGCTCATGGAACAAGGCATGGCCCGGCGCCGAGGCGGCCCGCCAGGCGCTCAGGCAGGTCTATGCCGGCCCGCCCGGCACGTCGGTCACGTTCGACGTCTCGGCCGGGCCGGGCCTGCAATGGCATGACACGCTGCGCAACGGCGGCCCCGAGTCGCTGCGGGTTCTCGACCAGGTGTTCGCCACCATGCGGGTCGTGCATGAGCGCGAGGGCTTCGACGGCAACACCTACCATTCGATCATCACGAGTTGGAAAGACTTGGCGACGGGGATGACCATCTACCAGAACTACCAGCACATCGGCGGCCATCCGGAACCCGGGACATCCTGGGACCCGGTGTCGGTCACCGGCGGCCGGTGACGCCCGCGGACGGTCGGCCCGTTGCCGGGCCGGCGCCGCTCAGTGGGCCGCGATGAAGCTGCCGATGCGGGGCAGGATCTCGCTCCGCCACTTGCGGCCGTTGAAAATGCCGTAATGGCCGACGCCGGGCTGCATGTACTGCTCCCGGCGCTCCGTCGGGATGCCGCTGCAGATGGTTTGCGCCGCGATGGTCTGGCCCGGGGCGGAGATGTCGTCCAGCTCGCCTTCCACGGTCATCAGGGCCGTATGCTCGATGGCCGAGGGCGTGACCGGCTCGCCGCGGACCGTCATGCGGCCGTCGGCGAGGTCATGCTTCTGGAAGAACGTCTCGACGGTCTGCAGGTAGTAGCTGGCGGGCACGTCCATGACGGCGAGGTACTCGTCGTAGAAATGCCGATGCGCCGCCGCACTCTCCTCGTCGCCGCGCACCAGGTGGTCGAACATCTTGCGATGCGCCGCGATGTGGCGGTCGGGGTTCATCGAGATGAAGGCGGCGAGCTGCAGGAATCCCGGATACACCCGCCGGAACCCACCGGGGTGCCACGGCGGCACGGTCGTGGTCACGTGACGCTCGAACCACTGGATCGAATGCTCCTGCGCCAGCTTGGTCACGACGGTCGGCGCCGCGCGGGTATCGACGGGGCCGCCCATCAGGGTCATGGTGCGGGGCTGCGCCGGGTCGTTGCGGGCGGCCATGAGCGAGACGGCCGCGACCACCGCCGGCGCCGGCTGGCAGACGGCGACGACATGGGTGTTGGGGCCGAGGTGCTGCAGGAAGCCGATCACGGTTTCGATGTAGCTGCTGAGGTCGAAGTCGCCGTGCAGCAGCGGCACGATCTTGGCATCGCGCCAGTCGGTCACGAACACCTCGAACCCGGCGTCCACCATGTCCTGCACCGTGCCGCGCAGCAGGGTCGCGTGGTGGCCGCTCATCGGCGCCACCAGGAGGACGCGCCGGCCGATCGCGCCGGGCGCCTGGAAGCGCAGCAGCCGCACGAAGGGCTGATCCAGCTCGATCGTCTCGGGCAGCGGCTCCTCGGCGCCGCGGCTCACCTTGATGTTCCACTCCGGCTTGCCCCGGGGCCGCAGCACGTCGTGCGCCACGTCGGCCCAGGCCACCATGGCGCGCGTGCCCCAAGTCAGCGCATCCGGTCCCGGAACCGCGCGCAGCACGGTGCTGGCGGCGCGTGCCCAGGCGCGGGCCGGCAGCAGGGATGCGGCGGCGGCGTCGTGCAAAGCATAGATCATCGGTGTCGTGTCTCACTTTTCATGCGGCGGGGCTAGCTGTCTCGCTGATTGGATATAGGAAGCGGAAGCAGCAAGTCATCTTGGCGCGGCGCGGCGGGCTTCCGCCGCGGGGCCGCGGCGGCGGCACGGAGGCGGAGAAGCTCATCCAGCATCCGGTCCATCGTCTGCCAGATCGGTTCCTCGCCGATGCGCTCCTTCATGATCAGCCGGTGTGCGGCGAGCGTCACGTTCAGCGTGCCGCGCGTCGTCTCCGGCCGGGCAGAGCGCATCTGCACCAGCGCCTTCTCCACCTCGTCCCGGGGCAGCGCCATCGCCTCGGCGATGGCATCCGGCTCGGCGCCGGCCCGGCGCATGCGGCGCGCCTCGCTGACCTGCTTGGGCGACAGCGCGATGGAGGGGCGCAGCAGCTGCGTGCGCCGGGACATCTCCCCGGACCCGCTGCCGGGCGCCTTGCCCTTAAATGCCATCGGAAACGCGGTCCATGCAGGCCATCATCCGCCTCGCAAGCTGATCCCGCCGTCAACCGGCAGGCGTACTCCGGTGATATAGGATGCCTGGTTGACCGTCAGGAACACAGCCGCGTGCGCCATATCGCATTTATTTCTTTTCCGCAGCATGGCAGGGCGGCCCCGCTCGCAGGCCAGAACTACGCGCCGGCGATGAAGATCGGATAAACGCCGGCCTTGCGCGGCTGCGTGGCCATGGCCAACTTGGCGGCGCGCGGCCGCCAAGCTTCGCCGGGCGGTGCGATCTGGAAGCGTTGGCCGGGAAGCGTCGGGCGGCATTGCGCCGGGCAACGCCTGACACTAGCCTTGCCACCTGGGGAGACATTTGAATGCCGAGCAACGAACTGGAAACCATCGCGGCCTCCATCCAGGACGCCCTCCACCGCGCCTACGCGCTGGGTCGGAGCGACGCGCTGCGGCGGGTGGTGGCAATGGTCCAAGAAGACGAGCTTGGGTCGAAGACGGTTGCGCTGCTGGCCCACAGCGAGCCGCCCGCCGTCGAGGTGCCGCATCCGGAGCAGCACGCCGAGGCCCAAGCCATCCCGTTGCCGCATGCGGAGGCCGAAGTCGCACCCCCGGGCGACGCCGCGCACAACGACAATGCCGAGCATGCCGGCGCGTCCGGGCAGGAGGAGCGGGCCTCGGCCCCGCCTGCCTCCATGAAGGATTTCCTGCTGGACTACCTTTACCCGCTCGGCGCCAAGAAGTAGCGGCCCCGTGTCGGTGGAGGCGCACCATGCCCGGGCCTTGCTGGAAGAGGCGCAGCTTGCGCTTGACCGCGTGCACCGGGCGGCGCTTGCGGCCAGTGCCGGCGAGATTCGGCGCGGCCTCGACCTGGCGGTCACGGCGCTGCGGGAGGCCGGATCGGCCGGGCTTGGCCCGGATGCGGACCAGGCCATCGGAGCCGCGCAGGCCACCCTGGAAAAGGCGCGGACCGACCTCGACGGTGGCGCCCTAGTGGAAATGGAGAAGCTGATCGAGGCAGCACGCAGCAGCCTGGCGACGCTTTGACGCGCCGGGCGCGGGCTATGGCGGCTCCGCGGCATAGATCGTGAGGTCGAGCCGGCGCCCGGTCGAGTAGTCGATCCCGGCCACCTGCGTTAAGCCCCGGGGCGCGACGCCCAGGGTTTGCAGCCGGGTCATGAACGCCGCCTGCTCCCGGGTGCCGACAAGGGCCAGGCCGCAGGCCCGATGATCTGCAAGGTAGTCGGCAGCGGCGGCGGCATCGAGCAGGCGGGTGCCCCTGCCGACCTCGAACACCAGGCTTGGCTCGCTGTAGGAAGCGGAGGCCAGCACGCTGTCCGGGCAGGGTCGCACCGCGGCGACCGCGGCGGCGATGCGGGGGCTGAGCCAGATCGTGGAAAGGCTGGGCAGCACGAGGGCATAGGTGCTGGCGAACAGCACCAGCGCCGCGGCGCCCGATAGGACCATCGCCTGACGCGGCAGGAGCCGCCAGGCGGCCCTTGCTGCCCATGCGGTCAAAGCAGTTCCGGCCAGGCTCGCCAGGATCGGCAGCGCGTCAACCCGGCGCTGCAGCACCCAAAGCACGACAGGCCCCGCCACGGCCAGCGCCACGCCGATCAGCAGCCAGGCCGCGCCATACGCCCGTCCGACCCAAAGCCAGGCCCGGCCGAACCGCCAAGCGCCCGGCGCCAGCGCCGCGGCGGCGGTCAGGCAGGCGATGGCCGGATAGGTCGGCAGCACGTAATGCGGCAGCTTCGTCGCCACAGCCTCGAACAGCAGCCAGGTCGGCACGATCCAGGCCAGCAGGAAGCGCACCTCCGGGGTGCGCCGCCGCGCCCAGGCGAAGGGGATGGCCAGCACGGCGAACAGCGAGCCGGGCCAGAAGCTCGCCGCGAACGCCGCGAGGTAGTAGCCCGGCGGGAAGCCGTGCGCCTGCTGCCCCTGGGCGACCTTGCCGAGGAAGTTGTCGCCGACCGAGCGCGCGAAGAAGTCGCCGCCGCTGGCAAGGCCGATCGTCACGCACCATGGCAGCACGACCGCCAGCATCAAGGGCACGCCCCACCGCGCGTGCAGGCCCCGCAGCCAGGCGGCCCGGCGCTCCGTGAGCAGCAGGCCCAGGATCGTGCCCCAGCTGACCAGCAGGATCAGCGGCCCTTTCAGCATCAAGCCCGCGCCCAGCGCGGCCCAGTGCGCCGCCGCCCAGCGCCGCCGGCTCGCGACGCCCGCGGCGGCATCGAGGTGGATGCGCAGCAGGCTGGCCTGCGCCAGGAGGACGGCGGCGAGCAAGGTGGCGTCGATCTTCGCCATGCGGGCTTCCGCCCCCAGCAGCAGCGATGTCGCCAGCAAAAGCCCCGCCGCCATGCCGACGCTTGCCCCGAACAGCGTGGCGCCGATCCACCCCGTCAGCAGGACGGCGGCGGTGGCGCCGATCAAAGAGGGGATGCGGTAGGCCCAAGGCTCGCGGGCAGCCGGGTCGCTGAACGCGGCGACGGACAGGGCCTCAAGCCAGTAGATGCCGGCGGGCTGCAGGTAGCGCGGCTGGTCCTGGAAGCGCACGTCGATGAAGTCGCGGGTTTCCAGCATCTGCGAAGTGGCCTGCATGTAGCGGGACTCGTCGCGGTCGATGGCCGGCAGGCGGGCGCGGCCCGGCAGGAACAGGATCAGCGCGGCCAGCGCCAGCAGCGCGTAATGCTGCGGCCGAAGCGGCTCGCCGGGCGTCAGGACTCCGTGACCTTGTGCGGGAGCGTGGTGCGCCGGCGAAGCCAGATCACGCCGAGCAGGTCGCCGACCCCCACCAGGGCGCGCCCGAAGTTGGTGTACTTCGACTGTCCCCGCAGCCGCGCACGGTGCGACACCGTCTTGCACAGCAGCGGGTGGCCGTAGGCCTGGAACAAGGCCGGCAGGAAGCGGTGCATGCCCTCGAACGCCGGAAGCCGCAGGAAGTCGTCGCGCCGGAACGCCTTGAGGCCGCAGCCGGTGTCCGGGCAACGGTCGGCCAGCACGGCCTGGCGTAGGCCGTTGGCGAAGCGGGTGGCGAGGCGCCGGGACAGCGCGTCGTGGCGGCGCACCCGGATGCCGGCGACCAGGGGCGCCCCGCCCGTTGCTCCCGTGGTGGGGGCAGCGAGGCCGAGCGCCAGCATCTCCGGGATGTCGGCCGGGTCGTTCTGGCCGTCGCCGTCCATGGTCGCGATCCAGTCGGCACGCGCGGCGGCGATGCCGGTCCGCAGCGCCGCCGTCTTGCCGCAGCGCCGGTCATGCCGCAGCAGCCGCAGGCCCGGCCGGGTCCTTGACAGCGCCGCGATCCGTTCGGCGGTGCCATCCGTGCTGCCGTCATCGACGAACAGCACCTCGACCGGCTGCAGCCGGTCCAGCGCCGCCGTCAGCTCATCGACGACGGAGGCGACGTTCTCCGCCTCGTTGAACACCGCGACGACCACGGACAGGCGCGGCTGGGCCGGCGACCGCGGGTCGGGGTGGATGGGCGCGGCTTCCATTCGGGTCATCCCTGGCACGATCCGCGCGGACCCGGCGGCGCCAGATGGCGCAGCCGAACCCGCGTGGCCGCCTGCATGGCCCAGGATCGGGGCCGTCGCAATGGCCGCGGTTCAAAGAATCGGCGCCGCTGGGGAAGGCATCCACCCACGTGGTTTCCGGCAGGCCGCCACGCGGGCCAAACTTTTTTGCGGGTCGCCGCGATTCACACGCGATCTTCACTTTTTGGCAACGTTTAGGGTCCAGGATGCCGTCGGGCCACAGGAGGTGGCTGTGCAAAAGCAGGTGCGGCTGCCGGGATGGAGGCAGCAGCAATGAAAGGCAAAACATCGTGTCGCTTAACTCGGTCAACACGAACATCGGCGCGCAGGTCGCGCTGTCCTCGCTGAACACCACCAACACGCAGCTCCAGGCGTCGCAGAAGCGCATCTCCACGGGCTTTCGCGTGGCAGATGCGACGGATGACGGCGGGGCCTATGCGGTGGCGCAGCGGGTGCGGTCGGACGTCGGCGCGCTGACCAGCGCGAACGAGCAGCTGGGCAACGCCAAGGGCCTGGTCGGCACGGCGCTCAGCGCGCTGGGCAAGATTTCCGACAGCGTGAACACGGCCAAGACGCTGCTGGTGAAGATCGGCGACAGCAGCATCGCCCAGGACCAGCGCGACCAGTATGTCGCATCCTACAAGTCCCTGGTCGTCCAGGTCGCCAACTATGTCGATAACTCGACCTACAACGGGCAGAGCCTGCTCGGGAAGGCTTCCGGCGCCGTAGCCGGCACCGCGAAGTCCGTGATCAGCAGCGAGGACGGTGACACGACGACGATCTCGGCCGCCAACACCAGCGGGCTAGCCAGCACGCTCGCGTCGCTGATCGGCGCGACGTTCAGCCGGAGCGCGGCGGGAGTGGACACGTTCACCGCTGCCACGGCCGGCGCGGACCAGACCGCGGCCTCGACGGCGCTGACCGCGACCACCGGCGCCACGGCGTTCAGCGCGGCGCTGAAGGGCGTGGCCGACCAGTTGAACCAGACCGGCGCCGACTCGAACCGGCTGGACGCGACGATCTCGTTCAACAGCTCGAAGATCGACAGCCTGAACGCCGGCCTGGGCGCCTTGGTCGATACCGACCTGTCGAAGGAGTCGGCCAAGCTGCAGGCGCTGCAGATCAAGCAGCAACTCGGCACCCAGGCGCTGTCGCTCGCCAACCAGGCGCCGCAAAGCCTGATCAGCCTGTTCAAGGGTTAAGCGCGGCTCCTGAGCCGCGCAGACCCTCGGGCGCATGATGGTGGCGGGACGCCAACTGCGCCCCGGACGGCCTATCGTCGGAGCTGCGGCGCGGCGGCGGCCCATCTGAGACGCTCCGGCCTCCGGCGCTTTGTCAAGGGTATTCTGCGGCGGCGAACCGCCTTGGCTGCGATACGTTGAATTGCTCAACGGAGGTCGTTGCCCAGGATGCACGCGAGATCGGTCAAATCTGCCCATGGCATATTGTCGGCGGCTGCTGCGCTTGGGCTGACGCTCTGGCTTGGCGGCTGCGTGGGTAAGCCACAGACGTTCTACACGGCTGAGCCTGTTGCGCCGGGGCGTGCGGCCGGGGTGCGGCCGTCGCCGAGGACGGCTCCCGCCCCTGTCCTGTCAGCCGGCGAGAAGCGCCGGCTGTTCCAGGATTTCCAGCGATTCCATGGCGCGAGCGACGAGGCTACCACTACCCCGGCTTCGGTGCCCTAAGCCATGCTGGACACCATCGCCTCCCCCGGTGCGGAAGCCCGGCGGCTACCCGGGCACCTGGACGACCGCCCGTTCACCGCCCTGCTGCAGGACGACGACCAGCAGCGGGACGCTGCGCTGTCCCGGTTGCTGTCCGATCTTGCCCGGCCCGACGTGCGCGTGGTCCGCATGGGCAACTCGATGCGTTCCCGCCTTATGCTGGAGCACATCCTGATCCAAGTGGCGGGGCCGGATGGCGGGATGACCCAGGACGACGGCCCCCGCCGGATCGCCCGCACCATCGCCGAGCGGCAAGGCCGGGAAACCCGCGTCGTCCTGCTGATCACCCAGGCGGAAACGCTGCATTCCAAGACGCTGCGCCTGCTCCACGCCATGCGGCCGTACTTTGCCGAGGCCGGCGCGCCGACGCTGCAGGTGGTGTTCGTGGGGCGCCAGGCGTTCCGGGCATTGCTGGATGCACGCGGCATCGCGCCGTTGCGGGAGGCCTTGGGGCTTCGACCGCAAGCGGATGCCATGCTGCCGGCGATACCGAGCCGCGTGGCCGCGTTCGAGATCGATCCGAACCCACGCCCGACTGCCCAAAGCGTGAGCAAGCCGGTCATGCCTACGAAGCCGCTGCCTGGACCCAGCATGCTGCAAGGGGAAGCGAACCACCCCGGCCTAGCACCCACGCTTTCGCTCCGGCCAAATACCATCAAAGTCGCTGCGTTGAGTCCAGCGCCGCGGCGCAGGCGCAACCTGGCCTTGGGCCTGGCGGTGTTCGCAGCCATGGCTGCGGCGACATACACGGGCCTGCACGCGGCGTTCGATCCGGAGGTCCCGGCGCGGGCTGTCCTGGGCACGCCAAAGCCAGTCGGTCCACCGTCGCCTGTTGCTGCACCGACCGACTCACCCATGCCTGGCCCTGCGGCCCAGGAGGTGCCAGCAGTCCTGCCAGGTCCCGACCCCGCGTCGCCTGGCAAGACTTCGCCCTCCGACCCGGGCCGCAGCCGCAGCCTGTCCCCCGCACCCCAGCGCAGCCCGGAGTCCGCGGAGTCTGCCGGCCGGTCTTCCCTTGAGGCTGTTCCGTCCCCTTCCGCCGCTGCGCCGTCGAATCCGCGCATCGTCATCCATGTGCCGACCGGGTCCGAAGGGGCGGAGGCGATGGCGGCTTACCTGCAGGCCGGCCTCGGCTCGCGTCTGGGCACCGTCGAGGCCCGGCGCGTGGCGGGCACGCCCGACCGGCCCAGCATCCGCTACTTCCACCCAGGCGACGAGCCGGTCGCGCAGCAGGTCGCCGCGCGGATGGCCGGCTCCGGGCTGGTTTGGATGCTGCAGGACTTCTCCGCCTTCACGCCGCGGCCGTCGCGCGGAACGATCGAGGTCTGGTTGCCGCGGTCGTAGCCGGCGGGCCGGGCGGCGCCTATCTGCCGGGGCCTGGTTGGGCTAGCCTGGACCGATTTGCAAAAAGGCCCGAGATGACTGTTTCGCCGGACGCACCCGACGCAGCGCGGCCGTCGCCCGTGATGACCACGCGGCTTGCGATTCTCCTGTCCACGGCCTGCGGACTGATCGTCGCCAACCTCTACTACGCCCAGCCGCTGGCCGGCTTGATCGGCCCGGCGCTCGGCTTGTCGCCCGGCGCCGCCGGCCTCATCGTGACGCTGACCCAGCTCGGCTACGGCCTGGGATTGCTGCTGATCGTGCCGCTCGGCGACCTGGTCGAGAACCGCGGCCTCATCCTGCTGCTCAGCGCCGCCGGCATCGCCGCCCTGCTCGGGGCGGCGGTGGCCGGGTCGCCGGCGCTGTTCCTGACGGCGGCGCTGTGCATCGGCCTCAGCTCCGTCTCGGTGCAGGTCCTGGTGCCCTATGCGTCGCACCTGGCGCCCGAGGCCATACGCGGACGGGTGGTCGGCAACATCATGAGCGGCCTGATGCTCGGCATCATGCTGGCGCGCCCCGTCGCGAGCCTCGTCGCCCATCAGGCGTCCTGGCGCGCCGTGTTCGTGCTGTCCGCGTCGATCCTGCTGCTGGTAAGCGTCGTCCTGGCCCGGTCGCTGCCCAGGCGGAAGCCGGTGTCAGGCATCGGGTATGGGCATCTGCTGCTGTCCATGGCCCGCCTTGCCCGGACAACCCCGGTCCTGCAGCGGCGGGCGCTGTACCACACGGCGCTGTTCGGCGCCTTCAGCCTGTTCTGGACCACGGTTCCGCTTCTGCTCGCTGGGCCGGCCTACCGTTTCTCGCAGGTCGGCATCGCGTGGTTCGCCTTTGCCGGCATCGCCGGCGCCGTCGCGGCGCCCATCGCGGGCAGGCTCGCGGACCGGGGCTGGAGCCGGGCCGCGACGGGGATCGCGATGCTGCTGGTCGCGGCGTCGTTCCTCATGACCCATCTCGGCCGGCCCGGGTCAACAGCGGCCCTGGGCTTCCTGGTTGCCGCCGGGGTGCTGCTCGACTTCGGCGTGACGACTCACCTGGTGCTGGGCCAGCGCGCCTTGTTCCTGCTCGGCGCGGAGTATCGCAACCGGCTCAACGGCCTGTTCATGGCGACGTTCTTCATGGGGGGCGCGCTGGGGTCGGCCGTGGGCGGCTGGGCCTATGCCCATGACGGCTGGCGGCTCGCGTCCTGGATCGGGTTCGCCCTGCCGGTGGCGTCGCTGGCCTGCTACGCCACCGAGTTGCGGGCAGCGCGGCGCGGCGCATCGGGCGCGCGGCCGGCACGGGCGGCGGCCAAGTAGCCGGCCGGGACCGGCCTTCACGCCGATGGCGGCCCGGCCAGGTGGCACGCCACCGGCCAAGTGGGGGCTGACCCGGCACCCCGCTGCACCAGTTTCGGCACGGCCGTGGCGCAGCGCGGCTCGGCAACCGGGCAGCGCGGATGGAACGGGCAGCCGGACGGCGGCTTGGTGGCGCTCGGCAGCTCGCCCTGGACCGCCACGCCGCGATGGCGGGCGCCGGGCGCGATCTGCGGGACCGCCTCGATCAGCGCGCGCGTGTAGGGGTGCCGCGGCGTCGCGAACAGCGCCTCGGTCGGGCCGGTCTCCACGATCCGGCCGAGGTACATCACCGCCGTCCGATGCGCGATGTGCCGCACCAGGCGCAGGTCGTGGGTGATGAACAGCAGCGCCAGGCCGAGCCGCTCCTGCAGCTCCATCAGCAGGTTGACGATCTGCGCCTGCACGGACATGTCGAGCGCCGAGACCGGCTCGTCGGCGATGATGAGGGCCGGCTCCACCGCGAGCGCACGGGCGATGCCGACCCGCTGGCGCTGCCCGCCGGAGAACTCGTGCGGGTAGCGCCCGGCCGCGTCCTGCGGCAGGTGCACGAGGTCGAGCAGCGCCCGCACCCGGCCAGGCACGGCGGCGCGCTCCACCACACGGTGCACTCCCAGCGCCTCCGCCAGCGCGTCGCCGACCCGCAGGCGCGGGTTCAGCGAACCGTACGGGTCCTGGAACACCATCTGCACCCGACGGTTGTAGGTGCGCCGCGCCGCGCCGGTCAGCGCCAGGGCGTCCTGGCCCTCCAGCCGGATCGCGCCCGCATCCGGCTCGTGCAGCCGCACCAGGCACCGGGCCAGCGTCGATTTGCCGCAGCCGGACTCGCCGACCACGCCCAGCGTCTCGCCCCGGCGCACCGCGAGGCTCACGCCGTCCACCGCCCGCAGCGCCGGCGCCGGGCGCCCGCGCGCCCAATCGAGCGCCGACCGCCGCAGCGGGAATTGCTTGCGCAAGCCGGTGGCCTCCAGCAGCGGCGCCATCATGCCGCCACCCGGTCCGCCGCCCAGCACGCCGCCCATTGCGCCGGCGCGACCTCCAGCAACGCCGGCGCGTCCGTCCGGCACCGCGCCTCGACGAAGCCGCAGCGCGGGGCGAACGGACAACCCGGAATTACCTGGTCGAGCCGTGGCGGCTGGCCGGGGATCGGCGCCAACGGGTGTCGTGCAGCGCCCACCTGCGGCACCGAGCGCAGCAGGGCCGCCGTGTAGGCATGGCGCGGGCGGGCGAACACCGCCGCGACCGGCCCGGCTTCGACTACCCGCCCGGCGTACATCACGCACACTCGGCCGCACGTCTCCGCCACCACGCCCAGGTCATGCGTGACCAGCACCATCGCCATCCCCAGCTCCGCGACGAGCCGGGTCAGCAGCTTGAGGATCTGGTCCTGGATCGTGACATCCAGCGCCGTGGTCGGCTCGTCCGCCAGCAGCAGCATCGGCTGCGCCGCAAGAGCGATGGCGATCATGGCGCGCTGCCGCATGCCGCCGGAGAACTCGTGCGGGTAGCTCCGGAGCCGCTCCACCCCGGAGGCGATACCCACGAGGCCGAGCAGCTCCAGCGCCCGCGCCCGCCGCGCCCGACGGTCCAGCCCGCCATGCGCCGCCAGGCTCTCGTCGATCTGCTGCCCGACGGTGAGCACCGGGTTGAGTGCTGCCATCGGCTCCTGGAAGATCATCGCGACCTCCCGCCCACGGACCGCGCGCAGCGCCCGTTCGGGCAAGGCCAGCAAGTCACGGCCCCGCCACTCGGCCCGGCCGGAGACCGTGGCGCGGCGCAGCAGCCGGGTGATCGCCCGGAGCGTCACGCTCTTGCCGGACCCGCTCTCGCCCACGAGGCCGACGATCTCCCCGGCATCCACGGCGAGGGTGACGCCATCGACGGCACGGGCCGTGCCGCGGGGCGTGGCGAAGCTGACGCGGAGATCCTTCACGCGCAGTAGCGGCGGCGCCGTCACCGCTTCACGTCCAGCAGGTCGGCCACGCCGTCGCCCACCAAGCTGAAGCCGATGCCGGCCAGCACGATGGCGAA
>CAXSHI010000085.1:0-18690 GCA_964236755.1 uncultured Acetobacteraceae bacterium | reverse complement strand
TCGACCAGGATGCCGGTGACGAGGGTGATCGCCAGCAGGCTGACGAAGTTGAGCGTGAAGCCCATCGCCAGCATGGCGGCGAACGCCGGGATGACCGACAGCGGCAGGGCGACGGCGACCAGCAGGGTCGCGCGCCAGTTGCGCAGGAACACCAGCACCACGACGGTCGCGAGCACGGCACCCTCGATCAGCCCGTGCATGGCGGAAAGATAGCTGCCGCGGGCGGTGCGCACGCCATCGTCGATCAGCGTGTAGGTCACGTCCGGATGGGCGGCGGCAAGCTTGGCCAGCCGCGCGGCGACGGCATTGCCGACATCGACCTCGCTGGCGCCCTTCGCCCGGTAGATCCCGAACGACACCACCGGCGTCTCGCCGTTCAGCCGGGCGAAGTCGCGCGGCTCCTCGAAGGCGTCCTCGACCCGCGCCACGTCGGACAGGCGAAGCTCCCGTCCGCCCGGCAGCACCAGGCGGGTGTCCTGCAGCTGCTGCAGGCTGCGCGCGCCGGCCAGGGTGCGGATCGCCTGCTCCTGCGCGCCCACCTCGCCGCGACCACCCGACAGGTCGGCGCTGGTGGCGCGGAGCTGGCGGTTCACGTCGCCCGCGGTGATGCCGAGCGCCGCCAACCGGTCGGCGTCGAGGCTCACCCGGATTTCCCGGGTCACGCCGCCGATCCGCTCCACCCGGCCCACGCCCTGCGCGCCTTGCAGGTCGCGCAGCACGGTGTCGTCCACGAACCAGGACAGCGCCTCAAGCGTCAGGCCCGGCGCCGAGGCGGCGTAGGTCTGGATGCTCTGGCCCGCGATATCGACGCGCTCGACGATCGGCTCGTCGATGCCGCGAGGCAGGTCGGCGCGCACCTTGGAGATGGCGTCCCGCACGTCGTTCAGCGCGCGGTCGGTGCTGACCTCCAGCCGGAACTCGATGGCGGTCAGGCTCGTGCCGTCGGTCACGGTGGACAGCAGGTGCTTCACGCCAGTCACGGCGGCGACCGCGTCCTCGATCTTCTTGGTGACCTGCGATTCCAGCTCGCCGGGCGCCGCGCCGGGCTGGGTGACGGTGACGGAGACGATGGGCACGTCGATGTTGGGCGTGCGGGTGATCGGCAGCATGTTGAAGCCAACGAGGCCCAGCAGCGTCAGCACCGCGAACAGCACGAGCGGCGGGATCGGGTTGCGGATGGCCGCGCCCGAGATGTTGAAGGCCATGGTCAGCTTCCCCCCGCCACGGCACCCGGCTGCACAGGCGTCACGCGGTCGCCGCCGCGTATGAAGGTGCCGGACACCGACACCACCGCCTCGCCGGCGCGCAGCCCGTCCCGGATTTCCGCCAACGATCCGGTGCGCAAGCCGACCTGCACACGCCGGGTCTCCACCAGCCCATCTTGCACTACCTGCACCACCGCGCCGTCCGGCTGGAACAGCACGGCGGACAGCGGGGCCAGCACGCCGTCGCGTCGCGCCACCTCGATCTCGGCGCGGGCGAAGCTGCCGATCACCAGCGGGCCGTCGCCATCGACCGCCACCCGCACGCGGCCGAGCCGGGTCGTGCGGCTGACCTCGGGCGAGACCAGGCGCACGCGGCCGGTGCGCGGGCCGCCGGCAGCGTCGATGCGGGCGGGCTGGCCAGGCCGCAGCTTGGCGAGCGAGGTTTCGGGCACGTCGGCCTCCAGCTCGATGGCGTTGTCCTGGATGATGCGGAACAGTGGGTCGCCCGCGCCCGTCACCACGGCGCCGAGCCGCGCCGTGCGGCGGCTGACGACGCCCGCGACCGGGGCGCGCAGCTCGGTGCGGGCGAGGCGGACCAGCAGCTCGCGCCGCTGCGCATCCGCGAGCGCCCGGTCGGCCTCGGCCGCGTGCAGCGCGTTGCGGGCCAGGTCGATCCGGGCGGCGGCGGTCTGGGCGGCGGCCTGGCGCTGCTCGAAGATCTCGCGGGCGGCGTTGCCGCCGGCCAGAAGGGTGCGCGTCCGCGCCAGCGCGAGGTCCGCCTGGGTGCCGTTGGCCTGCGCCTCGGCGATGCTGCTGCGGCCCTGGGCGATGGCGGCGTCGGCACGGCTGATCTGCGCCGCGTTCTGCGCGACGCTCGCGTCCAGCACGTCGCGGGACAGCCGGGCCAGCACCTGGCCGGCCGCGACGGCGTCGCCCTCCTCTGCCAGGATCTCTGTCAGCGCCAGGCCCTCGATCTGCGGGCTGACCATGACCTCCTCCCGCGGAACCAGCGTTCCCGTGAGCACGGCGGTCTCGGCAATCGGCCCCGTGGTGGCAGCGACAACGGTGACGGAGGGCGGCTTCGGCTCGGCGCCCGGCGCCGGCGCGGCGCGCGCCGGCAGCGCCAGCAGCAGCAGCGCAAGTGCGACGCGGATCATGCCGACGCCCCCTCATGCGCTTCCTGGGGCCGCAGGAAGCGGCGGAGCAGCAGTTGCAGCACCGGGCGAAAGCGCGCGGCGGTGAGCGTGGGGTCGAGCGCCTGGTGCACCGTAAGCCCGTCGCCCATGGCCATGATGAGCTGAGAGGCGGTTTCAACGTCGAGCGCCGGATCGACGACGCCGCGGGCCTGACCGCGCTGCAGCGCCGCGACGACGGCGGCCCGGGCCTCGCGGATGTTGCGGTCGAACATGTCTCGCACATCGGGGTTGCGGATGGCCTCGGCCATGGTCTCGGCGGAAAGCGCGGCGTTGGGGCTGGTCAGGATCTCCTCAAGCTTGTCGATGCCGATGCTGGCGAGCGCCTCGACCGGGTCGTCGGCCTCCGCCATGCGCTCGAAGAACGCGGCATGATGGGCGCGCTCGGCCTCCGCGATGGCAGCGATGATGGCGACCTTGCTGGGGAAATAGCGGTAGAGCGCCCCGGGACTCATGCCGGCCTCGACGCAGATCTGGTGCATGGACGCGCCGTGGAAGCCCGCCCGCGCGAAGCAGGCCACGGCGGCGTCGATGATGCGCTGGCGGGGGGAGTGCTGGACGGCTTGGGACACAGACGGGCCTGCATGCGAATGAACGTTCATTTGCGGATGCACAGCCGGATTTCAAGCCTTGTGGAAAGCGGTGCCCTCACGGCGCTCCTTTTGTCCAACGCACGCCATTGAAATGACCCGGCGCGCATTCTGTGCCACAAATGCAGCAAACCGGGGACCGTGCCATGGCCGCATCGCTGAGCATCGACTTCAACCCGTTTCCCGGCAGCGCCGCCATCCCGGTATACAACCTGGTGCAGCAGGCCTTTACCGCCTGGATGTCGCGCTTCGACGTCACTTTCGGCAACTACTTCGTCACCGTGCAGTTCGGCAGCACGGTGGCCGGCGATGCCAGCCTGGCCTTCTCCCCGCTGGCGACGGTGGGCGGCGGACAGCCGGGGACGGTGGCGAACCCCGCCGTGGTCGCGCCGGCCCTGGGCCTCGCAGTGGCCGGGCGCGCTTACGGCAGTGCCCCGGTCGCGCTCACGCTGACCATCGACAACGGCTACATCAACGGCACCCACCCGATCACCGACGATCTCGGCGCGGTGGAGCGGGAGTTCGGCCACGCCCTGGGCATCAAGTCCACCGGCGGCATCGTTATCACCGGCCCCGTTTCCGGCGCATTCGCGCAGCCCATCGGCAAGAAGACGGTGTCGGTGTTCGACCGCCTGGTGCAGACCGTGCCCAACAGCTTCAACCCGCCGGGGTCGCTCGACTACGGCTCGAACGCCTGGGCTGCCTTCGGCCGCCCGGTCCCGGTCAACTTCTACGACACCGACAGCACCTATGCCGGCCGGGCCGCCGTGGACAGCATCACCCAGCCGGCCAGCAGCCTGCAGCCGCTCGACGTGGCGCTGCTGCGGGATTCCGGAGTGCCCGTGCTGACGGACCAGGAACTGGGCGAGCACCAGGTCGCCCGGCTCTACGTCGCCGCCTTCGGTCGCGCCGCCGACGGCGCCGGGCTGGTCGCGCAATACGCGGCGCTGCGGGCCGGCGCCACTCTCGCCCAGCTCGGCGACCGCTTCGTGGCGTCTGCCGAGTTCACCGGCCGCTACGGCGCGCTGAACAACGCGGATTTCGTGGGTGCCCTGTATCAGAACGTGCTGGGCCGGGCGGGCGACGCCGCCGGGGTGGCGCTGCTCAACGACGCGCTCAGGCGGGGCGTCAGCCGGGGCACGGTCCTGGCCGGCGTCGCCGACAGCGAGGAGGAGCGGGGCCGCCTGAACGGCAACCCCAACATCGCCTATGCCGGCACCGCGGAGGCGCAGGTGGCCCGGCTGTACGACGCCGCATTCGCCCGCGACGCGGACCCCGGCGGCTTCGACGCCTACACCCCGGCGATCATCAGCGGCGCCAGCCTGCAGACGGTGGCGATGTCCTTCATGGCCTCGCCCGAGTTCATCGGCCACTATGGCGCTGCGCCCACCGACAAGGCGCTGGTGGACGCCTATTACGAGAACACCCTGCACCGCGTGCCCGACGCCGCCGGGGAGGCGCTGTACCTGGGCGCGCTGTCCTCCGGCGGGTTCAGCCGGTCGGATCTGCTGGTGGCGTTCGCCGAAAGCCAGGAGCACGTCAACGCCCTGGCGCAGCGCACGGCGGCGCGGGACGCGGGCGGCTTCAACCTGGACCTGTCGCCGCATCTGGGACTGATCCCCGTCATCAGCGGGCCTGTCGCGGCGTGAGCGGATGCCTGCGGCCGACGGGTGCGGTCGGACCGGTCGGGGCGCGGTCGGTGTTCCCGGGTGTTCAGGGCACGGCAGGGGCCAGGCGCACGAGGTCCCGACGAACCTGTTGCAAGGCAAGAGTTCGCCAATGACATGCTCAATCTGCCCAGCCGACCTCCAGCAGGGCTTCGCTTAGCATCAGGACGGCCTCCACGTGACGCGATGTATTCCCGGCACGGATGCGCGCGGGCAGGCCGCAATTAGGCTTGGCCTGGTGAGCCTGCTTTTCCTTGACCCACACCATCGCCCCCGCTCCTGTCCGCTACGGATGCTACGGAAGAAGGGTAAACAGACGACGAAAATGGAAAGCCGCATCGGAGGCCGGGCACGCCAGGAGTAAGGACCGCCCACGTCAGCCTCAATCCCTCGGGCCCAGTACCCTGGGCGCGTCCTTGCGCTCAGGGCCGTGGTGGGCGAAGCGGCGCGTCGGCTACGCCGCGCCGAGCATCTTCTCCGCCAACGCGGTGTGCTGCTGGTCCGCCTGCTTGGCCTCCTCAAGCGACGTCCGCATGCTCTGCTCGGTTCGGCTCAGGCCGAGCTTCGCGGCGTAGTTGCCGAGCGTGCCGAACGCGGCGATCCAGTAATGCAGGGCGAGCTGGCCGGCCGCGATGATGCCGAGATCGCGGGTGGTGGCGTCCGGCGCCTTTTGCCGGATCTTCTTGCTGACCTCGTAGTGCGCGTCGAGGATCGGATTGCCGGTATCCTCGGCGCCGCCGGTCTCGCCCAACGCCTGGGCGATGCGTTGCGCCCATTGCTCGGATGTCTTGTTGCCGGCCTGCAGGGCGGCTCGCAGCTCGGGGTGGCTTGCGTCGTTCTGTATCTCGCCAGTGGCTTTCTTCGCCACCTCGCCGCCGGCCTTGAGAGCCTGCAAGCCCTGCGCGACCAGCATCTTGAGTTCTTGATCGGCCATGTCGTCCCCCCTCATCGGCGCTTGTCCTGCGCCGGCCGCCAACGGGTTCCGAGACGGGCAGTTCCGGCTTGAGGTGTCTCCCGTGCCTCACATCAGCGGGAAGGAACGCTCGCGCGACGGGTCCGCAGGCGCGCCGTCATGCCGCCCAGGACGCCGCCGCCGACCCCAGCGGCACGGCGGGGCCAAGCCAGCCCATCGGCGCGCCCTCGACGCCGCACGGTGGCCGGACGCGCCGCGCCGCGCCCCATGCCGTCGCCTCCATCGCGTCCGCGAGGTCGCCGGGCGCTTCCGGCGCGAGAGGGCCGGCCTCGCCCGGCGGCAAGCCGGTCAGCAGCGCGGCCGTGCCGGCCAACGAGGCCCGCGCCGTGCAGCCCGCCCCCGTGGACAGCCGGCCCGTCAACCCGCGCACCGCCGCGGCGGCCATCATGTAGCCGGTCGCGTGGTCCAGCGCCTGCACCTGCAGAGGCCTCGGGCGGTCGCGGCCCGTGCGGGCCATGCCGGCCTCGGCGATGCCGCAGCTCATCTGCACCAGGCTGTCGAAGCCGCGGCGCCCCTGCCACGGGCCAGACCAGCCATAGGCGTCGAGCGACACGTCGATCAGCCCGGGGCACAGGCCACGCCGCCGCGCCGCGTCCAGCCCCAGCCCGGCAAGCGCCCCGGGACGGTAGCCGTGCACCAGCACGTCCGCCTGGGCCAGCAGGCTCTCCCAAATCGTGCGATCACGCGCCTGGCGGAGATCGAGGCGCGCGCATCGCTTACCGAGCGTCACGTCCGGCGCGAGGCCCGGCTCGTCCCAGCCGGGCGGGTCGACGCGCAGCACCTCGGCGCCGAACCCGGCCAGGAAGCGCGTCGCGACCGGGCCGGCCAAGACGCGGGTCATGTCCAGCACGCGCACGCCCTGCAAGGGGCGGGCGGCGGGAACGGTCCAGCGCGGCGCCGGGCCGCGGTCGCCGGGGTCATGGTGCAGCAGCGGGCCGGCGGCGACGGCCCGGCCCTGGGGGTGCGCGGCCCAGGCCGACCGGTCGCGCATCGCCGCCGCGCAGCCGCCCGCGTCCACGACGGCGCGCTCCAGCGCCTCGGCCGGCCATCGGCTCACCGCCTGCGCCACCTGGTCCCGCTCCGCCGGCACGTCCAGCACGTCGAGGGCCGCGGCCCGATGGCGCGGGGCGTTGGTGTGCAGCTTGATCCAGCCATCTGCGGCCCGGTAGTCGCCGGCCACCGCATCCCAGGCCGGCGGCAGTGCCCAGCCTTGCGGGCGGATGGAGCTGCCGAACCAGACCGAGGCCAGCCGCCGGTCCACGGCCGCCTGCGGCCGCCCGCCCCGGCGCGCGTGGACCAGCTCCGCCACCGCCAAGACGGCGGCGCCGACCGAGGCTGCGGCCAGGTCGCTGACGGCGAAAACCGATGGCAGGCCGCCGTCGCCCTGGACCGCCAGGCGGCCGGGCCACTCCGGCCCGCCGCCGAGGGCGCGCCAGATGACGGCGGTTGCGGTTCGGGTGGCATCGGACATCGGGCGGCTCCGGGCTGTCGGCCTGCTGCGTGCCCCGTTCAATGCCGAACAGGCGCATTTCGTTCCCGGCCTGCTGTAATGCGATTGGCCGTTCCTGGCGGCGGCGACGGGATTGCCGCACCATGGCGGCAGGCCGGCCATCGCCACCCGTGGCGGCGCCGGGTTCAGGCAGGAGGCATGATGCGGATACTTGTGGTCGGGGCCGGCGCCATCGGCGGCTACTTCGGCGGCCGGATAGCGGAGGCGGGCGAGGACGTGACATTCCTGGTCCGGCCTCGCCGGGCGGCCCAGGTCGCGGCGGACGGCTTGGTGGTCCGCAGCCCACGGGGCGACATCACCCGCCCAGTGCAGACCGTGCAGGCCGGCGCGGTGAGCGGCCCATACGACGCCGTGGTGCTGACCTGCAAGGCCTACGACCTCCATAACGCGATTGACGCCTTCGCGCCGGCGGTGGGGCCGGGCACCGCCGTGCTGCCGTTGCTGAACGGCATGCGGCACCTGGACGCGCTGGCCGCCCGGTTCGGCGCCGGCGCGGTGCTGGGCGGCCAATGCCAGATCGCCGCGACCCTGGAGCCGGACGGCACCATCCGCCACCTCGGCGAGTTGCAGGCCCTTTCGCTCGGGGAGCGCGACGGGCGCATGACGCCGCGGGTGGAAGCCCTGGGCGCGGCCCTCGCCGGATGCGGCGGGCGGGCCAGCGAGACCGTCATGCAGGACATGTGGGAGAAATGGGTGTTCCTGGCCTCGCTCGCCTGCCTCTGCTCGCTGATGCGCGCCGCGGTGGGGGATGTCGTGGCGGCGGGCGGGACGGAGATCGCGCAAGGCCTGTTCGATGAGGCCGCTGGCATCGCCGCCGGGCAGGGCCATGCGCCGCGCCCGGCCTTTGCGGAGCGCATGCGCGGCATGCTGGGGCAGGCGGGCCTCGCCTTGACCGCCTCCATGCTGCGCGACATCGAGCGCGGCAACCGCATCGAGGCGGAGCACATCGTGGGCGACCTGATCGCCCGCGGCGCGGCTGCGGACGCGCGGCTGCTGCGTATCGCGTTCGTGCACCTCAAGGCCTATGAAGCGCGTCGGGCGCGGGAGCAGGGCTGAGGCCAGCCGCGACCGCGCATGGGTGCTGCTTCTTGTAGAGAAAACTTATGAAGAGCAGCAGTGCAATGTAAAGAACAATACAATTTGCACATCATTGTCATCGTCCTGGAACGGCACGCCACTTGGGAGCTGCAATGTTGCCCTTGTTCTGCCTGAGGATGTCTGCTTGACTACTTGCCAACCCCTATATGCGCTGACGGTGTTCTGCCCTCAACATGAATTATCCGCTCACTTATCCTGGTCAGGTGCGTGCTGCCGCCGGGCTGGCGGAGGTGGCGGACCGGTATGGGCGCGTGAGCGTCATCAGCCGGGCGACCGTCGGCACGGCGGCGTTGCTGGACCAGACGGCGCATGAGCTGTCCAGCCGCCGCATCCGGTGCGTGCGGGTCCAAGGTCCCGCATCGGGCGGCCTGGCGCTGCATGGCCTCATCGCGCAGATCATCGGCCGACCCAACCCCGGCACCCTCACCGACGGCGACCTGAAGGTCGGGTTCATGGCGTTGACCGAACCGGGCAAGGACCATCGCCGCGTGGCCCTGCTCGTGGCCGAGGCGCACAGCTTGCTGCCCTCGGCCGTGCGGTATATCCAGCTTGCCTGCCAGTCCAGCCCGACCAAGCTCTGCGTCGTGCTGGCCGGGCAGCCCGGCCTGGCGGCGGTGCTGGCGGGCGGCGACTTGGCCTATCTCCGCGGCGTCATGCATGTCATGGAGCTTCCGGAGCCGGCGGGGCAGGGCCTGTTCGACGGGACCCTGGCCATGCCGGCCATGCCGGCCGCGTCCCGGCGAGGCGGCTCCTCGCCGCTGGTCAGGCTGGGCGTGGCCGCCTTGATCGTTCCGATTGTGGGCCTGATATGGTGGCGCCACCTGCCGCCGCCCGCGGTGGCCGTGCCGTCCCCGGACGCGTCAAGCGTTTCGCCTGTCATCGGTGCGCCAGACCTCCCCCCCGTCATCGGCGCGCCAAACGTTCCGTCCGTCGCTGAGGCGCCTGCCACCACGACGCCCAGTGTGCCGCCCAGTGCCGGCGCAGCGGAACATGCCGGAGAGCCTGTGTCACCCGAGCCTGCACCAATCGAGCCTGCGCCACCTGAGCCTGATGCCGCGGCGGCGTCGCAGGCCGGGGCCAGCGGTCCCGCCGCAGACCCGCCGCCGCCCGCCGCGACCCCTGAGCCGTCCGTCTCCGACATGTCGGCAAAGCCGGAGGCGCCAGCGGAGAGCAGCGCAGCCAACGTCGCGGAGCCGCCTGCCGCCGCGGAGCCGCCCGCCGCCCTTGCAGAGCCGCCTGCGGTTGCCGCCGAGCCGGCCGCCGCAGCGCCGGGCAGCGAGGCGCCCTCCCAGGAAGCGGCCCCGGCCGACCCAGCGGCGCCCGCCGCGCCGGCACCGGAGGCCGGCCCGCCCACGCCCAATCCGGTAGTCGGCGCCAAGCCGCCGGTCCCGTCGCCGCCGCGTGGCATGGTGACGGTCACGACCACGCCGCCCGCCCATGGGGCGAAGCGCGCCGCGGCGCCCGTGGTCGTCCCGCCTGTGGCCGTGCCGCCCGCGACCGCCCTGCCCGCCCGCGCCACGGAGGATCGGCCCAGCCTGACGGATGAGCGCCGTTGCCGGGACATCGTGCTTAGAGCCCAACTGGGAAAGGACCCTTCCGATGCCGACAAGCAGTTCCTCCGCAACGGCTGCCGCAGCGGCTAGGCCGCGCTGGCTGCTGACCGCGGCGGCAACCGCCCTGCTCGGCGCCTGCGCCATGCCGCCGCAATCGGCGGAACGCCCGGCGAGCGAGGCGCAATCGCTCGACGACGCCGTGGCGAGCCTCACCACCAACCTGCTCGCCCGCGCGCAGATCGACCCGGCCGAGAAGCGCGTCCTCGTGATCGATCCCATGATTGATCGAAGCTCAGGCAACCAGACCGCGGTCACGCGCGCCATGGAGCCGCGCGTCGTGCGGACGGTGGGCCAGCATTACCCTCGCATCGAGGCGATACCCTTCACCTTGGCCTCCTTGGACCGGCAGCCCATCGTGCTGGTGGGCTGCACCACCTCGGTGGCCGGACCCGGGACGGCGATGCCGCCCACCGGCGGGCAGGCTTACGCATACCGGATCTGGGCCTCGCTTGCGGACCTGCGCACCGGAAAGTTCATCTCGCGGGAAGAGGTGGCCTGGGTGCGCCCAGAGGACGTGGACATGTCGCCCACGCCGTTCTTCCGGGATAGCCCAGTCTGGACCTTGAGCGGCGGCATGGGCGCGCATCTTCAGGCCTGCGCCGGCGACCTCGGCGACACCGTGTCCCCGGCGTACCTGAACAGCATCAGGGCCGGCGCCGCCGTGAACGACGCGATCACGGCCTACGAGAATGGCCGCTACCCGGAGGCGCTGGCGCTTTACACCCAAGCCAGCCAGTTGCCGGGCGGCGACCAGGCGCGGGTGTGGAACGGCATCTACCTGTCCAACTTCGCGCTAAACCGGCCGCAGGAGGCCGAGGAGGCGTTTGGACGCATGGTGGACCTCGGGCTGACGAACGGGTTCCTGTCGGTCAAGTTCGTGTTTCGCCCGTTCTCCGTGGAGTTCTGGTCGGACAAGATCGTGAGCGGGCAATACCCGGTGTGGCTGCGCCAGATCGCCCAGCGCAGCAGTGTCCGGAACACCTGCCTGCTGCTGATCGGGCATACCAGCCCATCCGGAACGCCGGCGGCGAACGACGCGCTGTCCGAGCGCCGCGCCCAGTACGTGCGCGGCCAGCTCGTGCAGCGGGCGCCGGTGCTCCGGGACCGTACGGAGGCGCAAGGGCGCGGCGCGCGCGAGCCGATCGTGGGCACCGGCAAGGACAACTGGACCGACCTGCTGGACCGCCGGGTGGAGTTCGAGCCGCATCCCTGCGGCGGGCTGGAGAGCGACCGGGCGCCGGGCCATACCTGAACCGCCGCCCGCCGTTCGGGTATGCGCTCACGCAACCGCGTACGCATCCGCTTCCATGACAGGGTTGCCGTCCGCCGGCGCGCCGCCACGTCGCCTGGTGATTGTATAGGAGCAGACCAATGGCGCAGGTTGCGGTCATCACGGGAGGCAGCGCCGGGATCGGCCGTGCGGCGGCCCAGGCCTTCGCGGCCAAGGGCTACTCGGTCGGCTTGATCGCCCGGGGCGCCGAGCGGCTGGAGCAGGCGCGTGCAGAGCTGGAAGCGTCGGGCGTCCGCGTCCACACCGCGGTCGCCGACGTGGCGGACGCCGACGCGGTGGCACAGGCCGCCGACGCCATGGAGGCGGCACTCGGCCCGATCACCGTCTGGGTCAACAACGCCATGGCGACCGTCTATAGCCCGATCCGCGACCTGGAGCCGGACGAGGTGCGCCGGGTGACGGAGGTGACGTACCTCGGCGCGGTCAACGGCACGCTGGCGGCGATGAAGCGGATGCGGAGCGGCACCATCGTGCAGGTGAGTTCCGTGCTGGCCTGGCGGGCGATGCCGATCCAGGGGGCGTATTGCGGCGCCAAGTTCGCGCTCCGCGGCTTCACTGAGGCGTTGCGGTCCGAGTTGCTTCATGACCGCAGCCCGCTGCACCTGACGATGGTGCACCTGCCGGCGGTCAACACGCCGCAGTTCGACTGGGCGCGCAACAAGACCGGGCAGGAAACCAAGGCGCCCAGCCCCTACCAGCCGGAGGTCGCCGCCGACGCCATCGTGTTCGCCGCCACCCACAAGCGCCGCGACGTGTTCGTGGGATCGTCCACCCCGCCCACCATCGTGGCGTCGCGCTTCGCGCCGAGCGTGATGGATCGCGTGCTGGCGCGGCAGGCCTATTCCGCCCAGCTTGGCACGGGCGCTGCGTCCAAGACCGAGGGCAACCTCTTCCAGCCGGCGCCGGGCGGCGACCAGGGGGCGCACGGGCGATTCGACGCCGGGGCGAAGACCCGGCGCGATATCTACACCAGCCGCCAGGGCGACGCGGTTGCCGCCGGGCTGGTGCTGGTGGGGGCCATCGGGCTTGGAATGCTGGCGACCTCGCCGTTGTTCGTGGGGCCTGGCTTGCTGGCCCGGGCCGTGATCCGGCGAGCGTTGGCCTAACCTGCCAAGCTTGAGGCCGGCGCGGGCTGCCAGCCCCGCTGCGCGATCCAATTGCCGTCCAGCTCGTCGAACCGGGACAGGCGCAGGGTGCTGAGGTCGGCAAACTGGCAGGCGCCATCCGTCACCAGTTCCTGGACCGCGTGTCCCGTGGCGGGCGACAGGCCGAAGCCGATGCTGGACAGGGTGGCGACGACGACGTTCGCGGGGTCGGCGAGCCGGTCGATCACCGGGCGCCCATCCGGCGTGTTCTCAATCACCCCGGCCCAGCTGCGCAGGATGCGGGCGTGCCGAGCGCGCGGGAACATTTCAACCAGGTGCGCGGCGATGTTGCCCATCAGCGGCGTGCTGCTGCGCGGCGGCACGGCCATGCCGTCGCAGTCTTCCAGCCACTCATGGGGGCCGCCGCCGTAGGCGAGGTTGCCGCGCAGCGTCTGCCGCCCGTACAGCCCGTTGCCGTCGGCTCCGCCCACCGGCATCAGCGGCAGCGGCTCGGTCACGATCATCTCGGCGCGGGCGGCGACCACGGGCACGCGCACGCCGAGCATCGCCGCGAGCTTGCCGGTCTGCGGCCCCGCCGCCAGCACGAGGTAGTCGCAGCCGAGCCGGCCGCGGTCGGTGTCGATGCCCGTGACGCGCCCGCCCGCGACCTCGAACCCGAGCACCGTCGTGTGCTGCAGCACGCGCCCGCCATGGTCCTGCATTGCCCAGGCATAGCCTTGCACCGTGCGGTGCGGGTTGGCGTGGCCGCCGAAGCGGTGCCAGTACGCGCCGTGCACGTCGCCGGTCAGCGGCACCAGCTCGCGCAGCTGCGCCGCGTCGAGCGTCTCGGTCTGGAAGCCGTAACGCTCGCCGTTCTGCACCATGCGGTGCGCGTCGGACCATTGCGCCGCGTCCATGGCGATGCGGATGCGCCCGGGCGAGAACTCGGTGGGGTAGCCGAGCAACTCGTCCATCTGCGGCCACAGCCGCTGCTCCTCGGCGAACAGGGGGCTGAATCCGTGTGTGCAGCCGCCGCCGTTGCGGCCCGACGCTTCCCAGGCGACGATGCCCTTGTCGATCACCAGTACGTCCACCCCGGCGCGGGCCAGCCACCAGCCGGCGCTCAGCCCGGTGGCGCCCCCGCCGACGATGACGACGCTGGCGCCGGTGGTGTCGGCCGGGTCGGCGCCGCTCACGGCTTCGCCGCCGGGTCGCGGGCGGCCTCAAGCTCCCAGGGCGTCGCGACCTGGCCGGGGATGCCGAACCAGACGTCCCAATGCTCGGCCATTTCCGGCGGCTCCGGCAGCGTTCCGGCCAGGCCGAGCGGCATCGGGCGCACCGGGGCGCGGAACGTGGCCAGCGGCACCTCGCCCAGCCGGGCGCCGGTGCCGAGCGCCAGCAGCGCCGCGACCTGCTCGCGGCAGCGGCGGCCCTGGCACAACCCCATGCCCGCGCGGGTCAGGCGCTTCACCTGGTCGGCGTTCGGCGCGCCGTTGCCGAGCAGGGCGGACAGGTCGGTGCTGTTCCGTGTGGGCTGCCAGCCCAGGTAGCGGGGCGGCCGGACCTCCAGGATCTCGCGGGCCGTGACCTCCTCGCATTGGCAGACATGCGCCTCCGTCCCGGGCGCCGACACCGCCTCGACGACGGCGCTGCGCACCCAGGCGAGGCGATAGGCGGAGAGATCCACGGCCGGCTCCGTCGGGGCGGCCGCCTCGTCAACGGCATCGGCGGCTTGCGCCGCATGGGCCGCGGCGCGGCGGCCTTCCGCCTCCGCCACCGTGCGGTCCATCGACTTCGTCGCCCAGACGCCCGCGCAGTCGCCCACGGCATAGACGCCCGGCAGCGAAGTCATTTGCGCCGCGTCCGTCACCGGCACATGGCCGCCGCGCGCCGGTGAGAACGCCGAGCGGCAGCCGATGGCGTCCAGCAGCTCGATCACCGGGACCGCGCCGATGCCGAGCACGACCGTGTCGCAGTCGATGGTCATGGCGTCGCCGGCGATGCGTCGCCCGTCGCCGTCCAGCCGCGCCAGCGCGGCGCCGGCCACGCCGTCCGCCTGTCCAAGCGCCGCGGCGATCACGTGCCGGGTCAGGATCGGGACGCCGGCAAGCTCGTCCAGCAGCGCAGCCGGGCCGACCGGCGCCGCCGCCTGCTCCACGACCGCCGCCACCTCCACCCCGGCGCGGCGCATGGCGATGGCGGCCAGCAACGCCTCCGCGGAGCTGCCGAGCACCACGGCCCGCCGCGCGTCGAGCGCACCGAAGCGCGCCAGCCGCTCGGCCGCCGTCGCCCCCATGACGCCCGGCAGATGCCAACCGGGGAAGGCCAGCCCCATGTCGCGCCGCCCGGCCGCAACGATGGCCGACTTGAAGCCGAGCATCCACGACGCCTCGCCGTCCGACAGCCCGGCGACCTTGCCGGGCAGCCAGCCGACGCTGGGGCCGTTCGCGTACAGCCCCCAGGCGACCGTGCCCAGGCGCACGTCCACGCCGGCCTCCATGGCATCGGCCAGCGCCGGCTCGGCTTCCAGCATGGCCTCGGTCATGGCGGTGCGGTTGCGCACGGCGCCGCTTATGCGCTGGCCGAAATGCAGCGGCACGTCGTCGCCCATCGTCTCCGGGGACACTGGGTTTTCATCGACCAGCACGACGGACAGGCCGTGCCCCGCGGCGGCGATGGCGGCGGCCAGCCCGGCCGGGCCGGCGCCGACGACCAGCAGATCGGCATGCTCCGTCACGGTGAGCTTGGCATTGGCGGTGGATCGCGGATCGATCACGCGCGGCGTCATGGGGTCGTACTCCATAGGGTTCGGCCGCCTAGGCGGGCACAACTACCTGGCTGCGGTCCGCGGCCTGCGCCATCGGCGGCGGACCGCCGCGCCGGCCCAGTTCTTCCTGCGGCAGATGGCAGCGGATCGCGTGACCGGAATCGGTGTGCATCGTGGGTTCGGTGGTCTCGCAGATCGCGCCGATCTTGCGCGGGCAGCGGCTGTTGAACACGCAGCCCGGCGGCGGCGCCAGCGGGCTGGGCATCTCGCCGCTGAGCCGGATGCGGGCCGAACTTCCGCCGTGCTGGCCCGCAAGGTCGGGCACGGCGGACAGCAGCGCCTCCGTGTAGGGGTGGTGCGGGCCGTTGAACACGTCCTCCGCCGGACCGATCTCCATGATGCGGCCGAGATACAGCACGGCGATGCGGTCGGACAAGTAACGTACTACGCCGAGGTCGTGGCTGATGAACACGTAGCTGACCTGCGCGGTGCTTTGCAGGTCGGCCAAAAGGTTCAGGATTGCCGCCTGCACCGACACGTCGAGCGCCGAGGTCGGCTCGTCGCAGATCACCACCCGGGGGTCGCCGGCAAAGGCGCGGGCGATGGCAACGCGCTGCTTCAACCCGCCGGACAGCTGGCGCGGGCGCATCGACAAATGCCGGTCGGTCAGCCGCACGGCGGACACCAGCGCCGACAGCCGCTCCGCCCGCTGCCGCCCGAACAGGCCGCCGAGCCGGGACAGGGACCGCTCGATCAGGTGGCGGACGGTGTGGGAGCGGTTCAGCGCGGAATCCGGGTTCTGGAAAACGATCTGCAGCGCCTTCTGGTCGGCGCGGGAGCGGCGCTTGGCCTGGCCTGCCACCTTCTGCCCGTCGAGTTCAATCGTGCCGCCGGCGTCGGGCGCCGTCAGGCCCAGCAGCAGCCGGGCCAGCGTCGTCTTGCCGCTGCCGGATTCGCCCACCAGCCCCAGCGTCTCCCCAGCCTGCAGCGTCAGCGACACGTCGGTGACGGCGCGCAGCGCGTGCGGGCCGACACGGAACGTTTTCGACACGCCGCTCACCTGCAACGCCGGCCGCCCGCCGTTGTGCGCCATGGGCGAGACGACGCCATCACTCTCCGGCGCGGCTTGTCCCGGCGCGGTGGCACGGTCGGTGTGGTGACAGAGCGCCATCTGGCCGCCGATCCGGACCGGCGGGGGCGCCGTGGTGCGGCACACGGCATCGGCGAAGTCGCAGCGCGGCGCGAACACGCAGCCGGTCTGGATGCTGCCGAGCGGGGGCAGGAAGCCCGGGATGGTGTCGAGCCGCCCGTCCGACTTGCGCCGCCCCGCCGCCGGCAGGCAGCGCAGCAGCCGCATGGTGTAGGGGTGCAGCGGACGCGCCAGCAAGGCGGCGCCGGGTCCCTCCTCGACTAGGCTGCCGGCATACAGCACGCCGATGCGGTCGCACATGCGCTCGATGATCGCGAGGTTGTGGCTGATGAACAGGACGGAGGTGGCGAACTCCTGCTTCAAGGCCTCGATCAGGTCCAGCACCTCCGCCTCCACGGTGGCGTCGAGGCCGGTCGTGGGTTCGTCGAGCACCAGGAGCGTCGGGTTCTTGGCCAGTGCCATGGCGATGACGACGCGCTGCTGCATGCCGCCGGACAGCTGGTGCGGAAAGGCCGTCATGACCCGGCCGGTGCCGGGGATGCGCACCTTCGCAAGCATCGCCTCCGCCTGCTGGAGCGCCTGGGCGCGGCGGACGCCGACGGCCTCATAAACCTCGGCGATCTGCCGCCCGACGGTGATGGACGGGTTGAGCGCGCGGCCGGGGTCCTGATAGACCATCGACACCTTGGTGAGCCGCAGCCGCCGCAGCCCGGCCGGGTCGAGGTCGGTGACATCCTGCCCATCTACCAGCACCCGGCCGCCGCGGATGAAGCCGTTGCGCGCCAGCGCCCGGAGGGCGGCGAAGGCGGCGGTCGATTTGCCGCAGCCGCTCTCGCCGACTAGCCCATAGGTCTCGCCGGGTGCTATGGCGAACGACACGCCGCGCAGGACAAGCTGCTCGACGCCCCCCGTCCGGTAGGCGACGCTGAGGTCGCGGAGTTCGAGCGCCGGTGTGTTCTTTGGCGCGCTCATTCGAGCGCCGCCTGCACGCCGTCCGCCACCAGGTTGACGCCGACCACCAGGGACGCCGTGGCGGCGGCGGCGAAGCTCACCGTCCACCAGTAGCCGCCGGTCATCATGCCGTAGTTCTCGGAGATGGCGAGGCCCCAATCCGCCGAGGGCGGCTGGATGCCGAAGCCCAGGAAGCTGAGCGACGCCACGGTGAAGATCGCGTAGCCGAGCCGCACCGTGGTTTCCACGAGGATCGGCGGCAGCACGTTGGGCAGGATCTCGACGAACATGATGTGCAGCGCGCCCTCGCCGCGCAGCTCGGCGGCGGACACATAGTCGAGCGAGCGTTCGGACAGCACCGCCGAGCGGACCGTGCGGGCGATCAGCGGGGTGAAGATGATGCCGATCACCCCGATCACCGTCCCCGACGACGGCCCGAGCGCCACCAGCACCAGCAGCGCCACCACGATCAGCGGCAGGGCCAGCAGCACCTCGATCAGCCGGCCGATCAGGCTGTCGAGCCAGCCGCCGACGTAGCCGGTGAGCAGGCCGAGCGTCGTGCCGGCGACCGTCGCCAGCAGCGTCGCCAAGGGGGCGACCGACAGGATGGGGCGCGCGCCGACGATCACGCGGGAGAAGATGTCGCGCCCGATCTGGTCGGTGCCGAACCAGTGCGCGGCGGAGGGCGCAGCGAGGGTGTTCAGCAGGTCGTCGCTGTAGGGGTCATACGGCACCACGAACGGGCCGAACAGCGCGCAGAACACCCAGAACAGCACGATGACCGCGCCGGCCATGAACGATCCGGACCGCAGCAGCCGGCCGACCCGGCTGGGCGCGGCGGCAAGGGGTTCCGCCGCCGGGTCGGCATGGCCCGCATGCGCGGCATGCAGGCCGGCATCCGCCGCCAGGGTGGCAGCCGTCATCGCCCGCCCTCCCGCAGCCGCGGGTTGAGCACCGTGTACAGCGTGTCGGCGACCAAGGTGGTGGCGACGAAGATGGCGCCCACCGTCAGGATGCCCGCTTCCAGCATGGGGAAGTCCTTGCCCCGCGCCGCGTTGAGGATGAGGCTGCCGATGCCCTGGTAGCGGAACAGCGACTCCACGACAACCAGGCCGCCGATCATGTAGCCGACCTGAGAGGCGACGACGGTGATGGTCGGCAGCAGCGCGTTGCCCAGCACGTGGCGGACGATGACCGTGCGCTGCGGCAATCCCTTGAGCACCGCCGTGCGGGCGTAGTCGGAGTCGAGGGCCTCCAGCGTGCCGGCCCGCGCCATGCGGGCGATGTAGCCGAACAGCACGATGACCAGCGGCAGCGCCGGCAGGATCAGGTGGCGCAACTGCTCCAGCATGGGCGTGCCCGGGCGCGTCGCGGCCGAGATCGGCAGCCAGCGCAGCCAGATGCCGAGCACCAGGATCAGCGCGATGGAGGAGACGAACTCCGGCACCACGGTGAGCGACAGGCTGGCGACGCTGATCACCCGGTCCGGCCAGCGCCCGGCCTGCATCGCGGCATAGACGCCGGCGCCGATGGACAGCGGCACGACGATGACGAAGGCGACGGCCGCGAGCTTCAGGGAGTTGAGCAGGGCGCTGCC
>CAXSHI010000084.1:0-18805 GCA_964236755.1 uncultured Acetobacteraceae bacterium | reverse complement strand
GGCTGCTCCAAGGTGCCGGACATCCACGACGTGGGCCTGATGGAGGACCGCGCGACGCTGCGTATCTCCAGCCAGCACATTGCCAACTGGCTGCACCACGGCATCGTGACGGAGGCGCAGGTAACGGAAACCCTGCGACGCATGGCCGGGGTCGTGGACCGGCAGAACGCGGGCGACGCAGCCTATCGCCCGATGGCCGCCAACCTGAACGGCCCGGCCTTCCAGGCCGCATGCGACCTGGTGTTCAAGGGTCGGGTGCAGCCGAACGGCTACACCGAGTTCATCCTGCATGCCCGGCGGCGGGAGGCCAAGGCGGCCTGAAGCCAGCCCGATCACGATGGCCGGAACTCAGGGCGGTTCCGGCCGTTGCTTGGTGCAACGAGTCATGCTGCATCCGGGAAAGACCATGCCATGAGCCTCATCGTGATTGTCGTTGTCCTCGTCGTGTTGTTCGGCGGCGGCGGGTTCTACGGCTACAACCGTGGGTATTACGGCGGGCGTGGGTATGGTGGCGGCTTGGGGCTGCTCCTGCTGCTTCTGGTCCTGTTCTTTCTCTTTGGGCAGGGCCGCTACTACTAGTTAGGAGCCGGCCGCCGGTTCCGGCTGCGCGCTGATGCGGGATACCCGGCGGCCGTCCATCTCCACCACCTCGAACCGCCAGCCGCCGAACACGATTCGGTCGCCAATGCGCGGCAGCCGGCGCAGCAACGCCAGCACCAGGCCGGCCAAGGTGTGATAGCTGCCCTCCGCCGGCAAATCTGGCAAATCCAGCCTTGACTTGATCTCATCGACCGGCATCGCGCCGTCCAGCAGCATGGCGCCGGCCACTGCAGCCTCGCCCTCCGCGAGCACCGCAGTCGGGTCGGCCGGCTCCCCTACGATGGCCTGCAGCACGTCGGACGCTGTCACCAGCCCCTCGAAGCTGCCATACTCGTCCATCACCAGCGCAAGGCCGAGCGGGTCGCCCTTCAACCGCTCCAAGGCGTCGAGCGCGGTTACGGTGTCGGGGATGACCATCGGCTTGCGCAGCGCCGCCGCGACCGACACCTCGCCGCCGTCTAGCAGGCGGTCGAGGATGTCCTTGGCCTGCACGACGCCCACAACGTTGTCGATAGACCCTTCGCACACCACGAAGCGGCTATGCGGCGTCGCCTTCAGGGTCGCCGCGATGTCCCGTGGCGGATCGGTGCGGTCGATCCACGCAAGCTCGGTCCGCGGCGTCATGATCGCGCGCACCGGCTTGTCCGCCAGGCGGAGCAGGCGCTCTATCATCTCGTGCTCCTCCGTCTCCAAGACGCCCTCCTCGGCGCCTTCGGCCAGCAGCGCCTTTAGCTCCTCTTCCGTCACCGACTGGCGCTCATCGGCATGGGCGCCAAACAGCCGCAGCACCAGGCCTGAGGACTTGCCGAGCACCCACACGACCGGCCCGACAATGCGCGACAGCCGCGCCAGCGGACCGGCCACGGCCGCCGCCACCTGCTCCGGCCGCCGCAGCGCCAGCTGCTTGGGCACCAACTCGCCCAGCACGAGAGTCAGGTAGGTCGTCAGCACCACGACGATGGCGAGCGAGAGGCTGCCGGCAAACGGCGCGAGCTGAGGGATGCCCAGGAACCAAGCCTCCAAACGGGCGGTGATCCGCGCGCCGCCAAACACGCCGGCCAGCACGCTGACCAGCGTGATGCCGACCTGCACGGTGGGCAGGAACCGCTGCGGGTCTTCCGCCAGCAGCCGCGCGGTGGCGGCGCCGGCCACGCCTTGCCGTTCCAGCACCATCAGCCGGGCGCGGCGGACCGAGACCAGGGCCAGCTCGCTCATGGCAAACAGGCCGTTGAGCACGACCAGCAGAAGCACGATGAGGAGTTCAAGACTGATGCCCATGCCGTTCAGCATAGGCGGTCGCCCAAAAAAGGTCAGGGCCTGCCTTGTTTCGGACACGATATGGCCTGATGGTGGCCGTACTGGCGTTATAGCAACAGATTCTCCCGCTGTCCGGATGCTGCGTCATGCCTGATCGCTCCCCTTTGCTGCCCATGGTCTCGATCCACGTGCCGATCTGCAACGAGCCGCCGGACCGGGTGCGCAGCGCCCTGGCGTCGCTCGCCGACCTCGACTACCCGGCGTTCGAGGTGCTGGTCGTGGACCACAACACCCCCGATCCCGGATTGTGGGAGCCGGTGGCGAGGGAGTGCGCCCGCCGCGGCGCCCGGTTCCGCTTCTTCCACCTGGGGCGCTGGCCCGGCGGCCGGGCCGGCGCGCTGAACTTCGCCCGCGTGCAGGCCACCGACCGGGCCGAGGTCGTGGCCGTGCTTGAACCCGATGCCTTGGTGGCGCGCAACTGGCTGCAGGACGCGATGTCGGGGTTTGCCGACCCGCGGGTGGGCGTCGTGCGGTCCCCTTGTCTTTTGCGGAAAGCGGCTCTGGACGGCGTCGGCGGCTGGGCGGAATGGACCGTCGCCGAGGACACGGCGCTCGATCTTGCCTTGTCTGAGGCGCGATGGCTGTCGGCTGAGCCGGTGCCGCCCGCTGATCCCGGCCCGGTCGACTTCGCAGCCGCTCGCCAACGTACCGCCCGCCAGGCCTATGGCGCGGCGCAGATCGGCCGCAGGCACTGGCTGCTGCTTTCGCTGCTCGACCACAAATTGACTTGGCCGCAGCGTCGTCGCGTCGTTGCGGGCTGGCTTCCATGGGCGGGCGACGCGCTTGGCTTGCTGCTCCTGCTGATCAACCTGGCGCTGTCGTTCGGTCTGGTCACGGCGTCCGCGCGGTTTGGGATTTTGCAGGGATTGTGCGGGTTGCTGGCGGTCGCCTTGCTTGCCCGCAAGGCGGCCCGCATGCGCGGTGCCCGGATGGGCGCGATCCTCACGGAGTTGGCGTTGAGCCATACGGCCGCCCGGGCGTTCTGGAACGCCTTGCTGGGCAAAGGCATACCCTGCCAGAGTCTAGCCTACCAGGAGCTAGCATCCGGCACGACAGGCGGCCTGCTGCCGGAGGAGCCTGCCCTGTTGCTGGCGGCCTCAGCCGCCCTGGCCGGGGTTGCGGCCGTGCACGGTGCGACCTGGCAAGCCATTGCCTGGTGCGTCGTGCTGCTCGTGCAATCCGTGCCGTATCTTGCCGCCGTCTCCCTCGCCCTGCTGCCCGCGCTGGCTGCACGGCGGCGCGAGGCGCGACGTCTGGGCCTGGGCGGAGTTGCGCGAACCGGAGGCGGCGACTAAGCCGCAGGAGGCTGCCCCACCGTCCCTGGAGCCTCCTATGACCCGGCCGTTGCCGACCATCACCATCTTGCTGGGATTAGCCGGCCTGCTGCCCTTCGTGCTCTGCAGCCTGGGCGCGCTCAGCCTTTCCAGTGACGGATCGACCCGCTCGCTGCTCGCCTTGGTGGCGTATGGCGCGACCATCCTGGCATTCCTGGGCGGGGTGCATTGGGGCTTCGCGCTCGACGACGGCGCCGCGTCCGAACGGGTGCAGCGCGCCCGGTTCGGCCTGGGCGTCGTGCCGTCGCTGATCGGCTGGGCGGCGATGTTGGTGACGTTCATCGGCCTGCCCACCACGGGGCTGCTGGTGCTGACGGCCGGGTTCGTCGCGACCACCGTGGTGGAGGGACAGGCCGCACGGCGCGGCCTGATGCCGCAACGCTACATGTGGCTGCGCTGGGGGCTGTCGATCGTCGTCGTCGTCTGCCTGGTCTCCGTCAGCTTGATCCGCGCGTTCGGTGGCCGGGTGGTGCTGTAGCCACCGCCCTCCGCGACGGCTGGGCGCCTGCTTGCGGATAGGGCACCACGCCGCTGCCGCCATGTGATACGTTGTGGAACCGTATTGTCGTCCACGAGGTGCGTTTGAAGGTATTCTGGGACCCGGCGCAGCTTCAGCACGTCCCGCGCTTCTTCCTGCAACGCGGCCTCGTCCGCGCCAACTTCGAGGTGCCGGCCCGGGCCGAGGCGCTGCTCGACGGTTGCCGGGCGCTCGGCCTTGATCCCATGTTGCCCGCGCCGCCGGACCGTGCGGCGCTTGAGGCGGTGCACGCGCCCGCCTACCTGGATTTCCTGCGTGACGCCCCGGCCGCCTGGGGCCGGCTCCCCGATCATGGGCCGGAGCTGGTGCCAAACATCCATCCTTCTCCGGAGATGCTGGCCAATGGTGCGCAGCCGGGTCCGATGGTGGTCGGTCAGCTCGGCTGGTTCACCGCCGACACGTCTTGCCCCATCACTGCTGAAACCTGGCCCGCCGCCGCCGCTGCGGCCGCGTGCGCCATGGCGGCTGCGGACGCCGCGGCGGGAGGCGGCACGGCCTATGCCCTGACGCGCCCGCCGGGGCACCACGCCTATCCGACCCGGGCCGGCGGGCACTGCTACCTCAACAACGCCGCCATCGCAGCGCAGCGCCTGCGGGACCGCGGCGCGGCGCGCGTCGCGGTGCTGGACATCGACAGCCACCACGGCAACGGCACGCAGGGCATATTCTGGGACCGCGGTGACGTGCTGTTCGTCTCCACGCATGGCGACCCCCGCGGCTATTATCCCTGGTACGTCGGCCACGCCGGAGAGCGTGGCGGCGGGCTTGGTATGGGGTGCAACCTCAATTTGCCGCTGCCGGCCGGCACTGCGGATGCGGGCTGGCTCGACGCGCTGGACGCCGGGCTTGCAGCGATCCGGCAGTTCCGCGCCGACGCGCTCGTGCTCAGCCTGGGGTTCGATCCCTCCAAGGACGAGCCATTGGGCTTCCTGCAAATCACCGAGGACGGCTTCGCCCAGGCTGCCCGGCGCATCGCGGCGCTGCGCCTCCCGGCGGCGATCATCCAGGAAGGCGGCTACAACACCGCCCTGCTCGGCACTTTGTTGCAGACATTCCTCTTGGCCTACGGCGCGTGAGCCTCGCCCGCATCCGCAGCTTCGCCTTCAGCGGCATCGAGGCGGTCCCCGTCGAGGTCCAGGTGCAGATCTCCTCCGGCCTGCCCGCCTTCCTGGTGGTGGGGCTGCCCGACAAGGCCGTGGGCGAGGCGCGGGAGCGGGTGCGCGCGGCGCTGACCGCCATGGGCCTGTCGCTGCCGCCCAAGCGCGTGCTCATCAACCTGGCGCCGGCGGACCTGCTGAAGGAGGGCAGCCATTTCGACTTGCCCATCGCGCTCGGCGTGCTGGCCGCCATGGAGGTGCTGCCGCGCGACGAGGTCGCGGGCTACGCGGCGCTCGGCGAACTCTCGCTCGACGGCGCCATCCATGCGGTGGCCGGGGTGCTGCCGGCCGCGATGTCGGCGTCGGCCCGCGACCTCGGGCTGATCTGCCCGGCGTCGCAGGGCGGGGAGGCCGCTTGGTGGCACAAAGTAATTAAGTTGGAGACCGAACCGCGAGCGTTTCCGTGGCTATCTCGTGTAACCACAAGCCGAATTCGGGAATGAAGTCGGAGACTGGATTTCCTGAACACCACGTTTGGGCCAAGTGGTCTGGGAATGAAGTCGGAGACTGGACGCTCCTGTCTTCTCTGGTTCAGGAGATGACGCCCCCTGCGCGGGAGTTGCAAGTTCCTGTGCAAAACCGGATCATTAGGTTTGAAGTCGGATGGGAAACGGCGGGCAATGGTGCGCTTCGAACTCAACGGCAGGCCGTTCGACCCCAAGACTTTCGAGGAGACCATCCTGAAGGCTGTCATGGATCGTGCGGCTATCCACCTGCGTGAACGCATTTCCTCGATACGGCATCCGGAAACAGGGGAGTTCCCCACCGTTCTTGTATCGGCGACAAGCCTTACCGATGTCCGGGCGACTGTCGAGGGGTCGCCGGACTTGCTGGCCATTGTTTCGAGCCGCCTGGGGTCGGGCGGGGAGACCGCCGGGGCTGCTCCGGGCGACTCGGTGGGCAGCGCAAGCTCTCCGCGGGTCTTCCTCAGCTACGCTTGGGAAAATCGAGAACTTGCTGGACAGATTGCCCATGCCCTCCAAGCCAACGGAATCGACACATTCTGGGCGGGGTGGTCGATGGGTCCAGGTGACAGCCTAGTCCAGAAGATCAATGAGGGGTTGTCCGAATGCACGCATTTCGTCGTTCTGCTGACTCCGGTGTCGATGCAGAAGCCTTGGGTCAAGCAGGAGATGGACGCTGCCTTGATCCGCCGGATCGCGGACAGATGCATGTTCATACCGTTGCGCCATGACGTGAGCGCCGTAGACCTACCGCCGCTTATGGCGATGTACCTCTCGCCTGAATTGACGGATCACGATGCAGACATCAGGCAGCTGATCAATGATATCCATGGTGTTTCGCGAAAACCGACCTTGGGACGCCCCCCGGCGGCGGTGACGACGAGGCCGACGAACTCCGTGCATTCCGCTGCCGCGATGGCAGTGGCGCGGGTCTTCGTCGAAACCAGCGCGCATGGCATGTGGGCCGATCCTCAGTTGGGCCTGGACGAGATAGCCGACCAAGCCGGTCTGACCGTTGAGGACGCGGAAGATGCCATCCATGAGCTGTCCGGGGTTACTGAAAACCATCACGGGACGATCTTTCCAAAAGCCGAACTGTTCGTTGCCTTCGACTCCTTTTTCCGCGACTGGGACCCCGCCGCTGACGCATTTCACCTCGCGACTGACATGGTCAACGATCCCGACTTCCCGAATGAGCCTTCGGACATCGCCGAAAGATTTGGGTGGCCCGCGCGACGGCTGAACCCAGCCATCGCCTATCTAAGTAGCCGTGGTCTCATTCAGTGCCATCAGTCGTTGGGATCATCGCCGTATAACGACTACATAGTCGAGAAAACGCCCGCCACTAGGCGGTTCGTGAAGAGCCGATCCTGACAATCAAGAATTGTTCGCCGTTCGGATCACGTAAAAGACTAGTCTAAAGCCATCGATATCCATGCCACCCAAATGCCGCATGATGGAACGGAGCAACGCTCCATCCCGCGATTGCATGTCGCAGCGCCCATGACATTCAGCAATCACCGTTGTGTCTTCAACACGATAACGCGACTGCTCTCTATTTCATACTAATCGGCCATGCTCGACGTCACGCTGTCCCGAGCAAGCCCTGCCTGCACCAACCGGGAAGTCGGCCAGACGTTCCCAGTGCAGCACACGAGTGCTCCCATTCGCAAAGGTGTTTGTCGAGGCTTAACCCAGGTGGTCGTGACCATCGGTTCAACGCCCGCATGTCGTGCCACCGCGCCGGGTCAACCAGAAACGTCTCGAACATCAACTTGGCCAACGGCTTGATCGGCTGCTCCAGCCGTTGGAATGCCGACAGAAGGTCAATGTTCTTGGACCACCAGCCGTTTAGCGATCCAAAATCCAATGCCGTGGGCTTTTGATAGTTCGTCAACTCATCCATCAGGTAGACTTGAAACGAATGTCCGTAGTCGGGCACACCGAAGATGTTCTCAGCTGTCCAGCGTAGTGCCATTCGGTCAAGTGCCAACAACGAGAGGGCGCCGCAGCACGCTTCTTCAAGCCAGGCATGAGCCGCATCTGGTTGCCACCCTGGTCCCCAGCTGTTTGAGACGACATGTCCAAATTCATGGCCAAATTCATAGGTCAGTCGGCACCAGTCCGAACCTGTAACCGTGACCCTGACCTTTGCGGTCATCGTGGACTCTCCGTCCCCACCATGGACCAGGGGACAGGGCGCAGTCGGGTCGGTGTATAGGCAAATGGTGTGGGGCAAGCCAAACAGCGGTATGTGCAGGCTGTTGACACCGAGCGCGCAGACGATGTGACTGGCTATCGTGTTCACGGAATTCGGGATCACGCCGACCTGCTGCCATGTCTCGCCCACCTCAATCCAGGTCTGTGTGGCTGCCAAGGATTGAAGGATGTGAGGAGAAAGGTTTGTCATAAAAACTTTCAGAAAGTTGATAAATTCTCACTCAACGAACGGTGTGCAATAGGAGTTGCTCCTGGAAAACAATCCCCATCAGGTCAGCTTCATTGAAGCTGGTAGAGGTTCGCGAACTCAACGACGCGGCATCTGCATGAGACATCCGGGGCTAGTCATCGAGGCAGGCTGTTCTCCTTTATCCACTCCCGGTCATGCTTCATCAAATATCGGTAGGCCGCGAAGACGGGCTGGGGCAGCCTTTTCGTTGGCACGACCACATCCAAAGCCTGGTGAGCCAGCCACGCCGCACGGTGTTGGGTTAGGAGCCGAGTAGGCTTCATCGCCTGCCGCAGGCGGAGCTTGGGCCGATCCGTCCATTCCGGACGCCACAGGCCCAAGCGCCTTGCGGCCCGCATCACGGTCGAAGGCGCTACCTCGAGGCGCCGGGACGCGGCGCGAACGCTGATGTCGGGATCCGACAAGATCTCGACCAGCAGGTTGTCCCAAGAAGGCGACGTTTCGATAGCCGCCGCCGTTCCAGGGCGGCGGGGATTCCAGTAGTAGGCGAAGCCGCAGATTGTGCAGCGTGCCCGCACCGGGTTCGAAATTCCCCTCATCGCCAAAAGGGGTGCAACCGATCCACGGTGCCGTACGCACGCCGGATTGCCGCACGGCAGCCTCTCCCGGATGACCGTCTCCCTCCGCACCGCTTGCACCCGGCGCTCGGGTTCGAGAGTTTGGGACGCGGGCGCCAACAAATCTTCGATGGTGGCGCCTGCGATCCTGAGCACGATCAAGACGAGCAGGGGGTGTTTGGCGACTTGGTCCCGGTAGAGGAGCCGGTTCAGCGCGGTGGCGATCTGCCCTTCCGTCCAGCGCACCTCCATCGCCGCCATGAGTGCCTTGACGGCGGCATGTCGGAAGAATGCGGCGGCCAACTCCGCCGATGCGATCAGGCTGGGCGCCCGGCTCCAGCGGTAATCCCGCAGCAGGTCGCGGAGGCGATGCTGGATGCCGGACAGGTCGCACCCGGCCGCGGGCAACTCTAGCAGTCGCGTGCTCTCCTGGGCGAAGCCGAGAAGGTGGCGGCGCTCGCCCCTGCCGATCGCGCGTTTTGTGGCGTCACTGGCGACATCGGGGGTAAGCGCCACGAACGCCGCCGTGCCACGCCTGTTCTTCCGTGTCACCCGGCTCGCAAGCAGGGCCGTATCGTGCGAGGGGCAGACTAGGACACCGGGCACCTGGTGTTCCCGGCGCCAAGTCGACAGTCCCGCATCCGCGTCGGCGCGCATGCAAACCGGACAAAGCATCAAGCGGTCGGGCATCGGGAAGATGGCGGCCGTAACCCCTGTCCGCGGCGGCCGCCTGCCTTCCCCATCCAGGAGCCACTCGCGCGCGCGGTGGGTTTGGCCCTGGGGAGCGAAGCGGAACAGGTAAGGGAACAGCGTGTGGTCCTGGATCAGGGACACCGGATCCACCACCTCCGACAGCCGTGCGGCGAACCGGTTCAGGCCCGCGGGCAAGTCGGTCGCAACGACGTCCGCGGACGACCCGAAGAACGCGCGCATGAGCGCCCTGCCCTCGGACCGACCAACCATCGCTCCGTAGCGGGCGATGACGCTGTAGACGAGTTCGCCTTCGCCTAACTGCGGCAGGAAGCCCGGCATAGTCAGGCGCGCAACGCTTCAGCGCCGAGCTTCCGGATGAATCCCGCCGCGAGCAGTGCCTCATGTGGGGCCACGTCGGAACGCTTGGCCTCGTCAGCAACCCGGACAAGCTTGCAGCGGGACTCTTCTCCCTTCTGGCGCGGGACCAAGCGCTTGGGCACGCCCGAGACCTTGCCAGGCGTGTGCTTGGGATCCGGGGCCGGAACCGACAGGCGAGGAGAAGGCGTCGAAGCTGCCAGCACGGCTCGCGAGACGGCTTGCGAATGCGCGGCCGGGTTCCAAGCGGCGTTGCGCGCCTCCAGCATAGCCACGTCCCAGTGGCCTTCGTTCACCTCGTCGCCGCGCCGCATTGCTTTCAGGAATGGATGGAGGAGGCTGAAACAGTCCTCGTAGACTTCCCTGAAAAGGTCATCCGATAGCCTTTCGATGCCGCACATGAGCGCGCGCGACTGGGCCCGGACGAACAGCTGCACGACAATGTCGGTGATGCCTTGGCTCAGATCGTGGAGCAACGCGAGCGTGTCGGGCGTGACCGCGACCGGCGAGCGCAGATACTGCGCCTCGAACAGGCTTTCGCAGAAGAACTCGAATCCGTCATCCAGCTTCATGGGGTCGAACACCGGGATCCCGGCATGGCGTCGCGCGACCTGGAATTCGCCGCCCAGGACGTTCGTCGCCGCCTTTGTGCCGATCGCCAACACCGGCACCTTCATGACATCCCTGAGAATTTTGAAGAAGTTCATCATCAGGCGGTCACCGCCCGACTTGGCCTCGTTCAGGTTCTGGATTTCGTCGACGACGAGCAGGCCGAGACCATGGATGAACGCGACGCGAGCCATTCCGGCCCGCAAGCGGTTGGTGGTGGTCCCCCTCTGGGCGTAGATGCCGGTGTAATCCGTGCCGAGCAGCCGATCGACCGCCTCGAAGAACTGGTGGCATAGATCCTTAATCGAGCCGTCGTGCGGGCAGGAAAGCTTCAACCACACAAGCTGGAGCACCGAGCGCAAGGAGCCGTGCAGGCGCGGGTGCCAGATCACCTGAGGGTAGCAGCCGAGCACAGCCTCGATCGCCGTCGATTTGCCGACCCCGCTCATGCCGATCAGCGCGTGGCCCGAACCGGGACCCAGGTTCTGCTGCGGCAGGACCGAGCCGGTCGGAAGATCGAACTGGCGTGCCCCTTCGAGCAGCATGCGGAGGAAGTCGGGCCGCGCGGTATTCCGGGGGACATACCCTCCGCGGAGCAGAACGGAGATGTTCGAGAACAGGCCCACATGGGCGTCCAGCGGTTGAAGGAACGAGTTAGTGATGCCTTCGACCATGTGCAGCCGCACCTGCGCCGGTGCTGCACGCTCACCATCCTCAACCCGCACCAGTTTCTGCATCCGGTCGACCGCCTGCTCCTTCTCCAGGATAGGTGGCAAAGCTTCGATCCAGCGGTTGCCGCGGTAGTTGGGCACCTCCTGCTCGCGGTAGGTCGCCTCGGGAAACAATGAATGCTGGTGCATGATCAATCCTTTGCTTCGGTGCCGCGCGCCGCAGCGCGGCGTGCCCGCAACAGATCCAGATGACTCGGCTTCAATGGGATGATCTCGGCGGATGCTGGATGGGTTGGATGCTGCCCGACCACCTCGGATGCAGCCACTTCCGGTGCTTCGGGAATGGCAGGCTCGGACGTCCAAGCTCCTTCGCGTCGAGTCTCGCGCAACTCCTTCGCACGGAGGTCCCGGTCTCCGGCGGCACGCGGCTTGACGAGAGGGATGCCTGCGAATTCCGATCGGGCTCGCTCCTCGAGTTCGGCCACGGCCGCCTGATGCCTGGAGTCCACAAGCCGCCGGTCGTCCTCAGCGAGCCTTTCCGCGATGCGTTTGCGAGCGAAGTGGTCAGCCACCTCGTCAAAGGTCCAACCCGCGTAGCCGCGGTCGGCGGTGCTCAGTCTGCACCGCTCGAACGTAGTTCCGCTGCCCAGCACCAGAAAGATCGACGCCGCGTCGCGGGGATCGAAACGGATGTCGTGCTCGCGCCACTTGCGCCCTTTCACGCGCACGAACCAGTCGAACTTCCTTGGGTCTTCGGGCAGGTAATGCAGCCCGCGAAACCGCAGGCCACGGTCGGATTCCCGCGCTGCACCCACGTGCAGCAAGCCCTTTCTGACCCGGTCGGGATCCGCGATCTGTGGGGCGCCGCATGCCTCGCATCCGAATTTCCAGAGTTCAATCGGGGTCGGGGCACGGCCGTCCCCCATGGGGTAGCTGTCCGGCGTGTTCTTCACGGCAAAGGTCGCGTTGTAGCGCAGGATGCAACGCGTCATGAACTCAGTGAAGGTGTCGAGCGTGTAGCGGCCGTCCAGCTTGTGTTTCGGATCGCCCCGCTCGCGGCTTTGGCTGGCTCCTGGAGCCCACTTGATGTCGGCGTGGTCGAGGAACTCGAACCGACTCTCGACCAAGCCTTTGAGATCCGGCCGGTAGGGCGGCAGATTGGCCACAACATACCCAAAGGTGCTGGCCGCCTCACCGGCATTCTTGCCCAGTTGGTCCCACCCGCGGTCCCCAGTCAGCCTACGGCACAGATGTTTGCTCGGCCACTTCTGCTCCTCGATCTCGATGTTGTGCCGACCGCAGAACAGGACCTTGTCGGTGAACGCGTTCTCGAGCGCGAGCTTTCCGATTTCCCACGAGGGACCCGACAGGCCGACCGCGAAACCGACGATGAGGCGGCTGTAGTGATCGACGACGAGGTAAAGAACGGGCCTGCCGATCAGGCGCGATGGATCCAAGCGGCTGCGGAGATAGATGTTCGCGACCGTAGCGTCGATCTGGTAGATCGCGCCGGGTCCCGAGGCTAAGTCCTTGGCAGTGCCCGTGCGGGGCCTGTTCTTGCGCGCGAAACCGGCTTCCCCCAGGATGGCACGCTGGACGTCACCGCGACCCAGAGCCTTTCCGGTCCAATACCTGAACTGGTCGAAGCTGGGGAGTTCCTCCAGAGGCAGATGTTTGTCGCGACGCAGTCCATCCTCGATGACCTGCTGGCTGAAATGCAGCGTCAGCGTCTTCTCGTATGCCTGCCGCCAGGACATGCCCTTGTTGAGGAAACGCACACCGTCCCTGAGCTTCTCCGCAACATCCCGGGCGGCGTTGATTCCGATCGGCACCTCCACGCCGCCCCCGAAACGGGGGCGGCCGCGCTTCGTGGCTCCGGCGGCCCGCTCCTTGCCCGGTGCGCCACATCGGTCGTACGCGGGGGCGAGCGCGTTGGGTAACTGTCCCAGTTGCCACCACAAGCGCAGATAGGTGTAGATGTGGTAGGCGCCGACATTCGTTTCACGCCCGCGATCCCTGATCAGCTTGCCGCGGAACCCGTGATCCAGAATGAGGCGTTCTGGGTCGTTCACCAGTGGATTGATGATCCCGAAACGTCGATCCCGGATCTCCTGTTGTGCCGCGCTCATGCAACTGTCCGGTTTCAGCCGGGACGAAGCGGGGTCGCCCTCATAGACCGCGAATTCGTTCGCCCCGATGCTGTCGAGGAGCTTGGCGTAGGGTTGCCAAACAGGAAGCGCATCCTTCTCGCCGAACGCGATAAGACACACCGTCTGGCGCCCTGGAGGCACCCAGAGAACACGCCGCAGGCGCTCGTTTCCGACGTCTGCGACATCCACGAGAACCTGGTTCTCAAAAAGGTTGGTGCCCATCGACGCGCTCACGCAGCCAGAGTTGATCGGTCGCCCGGTGCCCAGACGAGGACCGGGGGAGTGATGAGTGGGACGTTGGGGACGATCTCCCGGTCCAGCGGGATGTGCCAACGCTTACGGGCCAGCGCGTGGCGGACTACATCCAAGCAACTGCCAGAAGGCTGGCCAAGCCGATCATCCGCTTCGGCGCAGACTCGACTCAGCGGGACATCAGTGGCCACAGCCAACTTGTCGAACAGGTAGATCTCGATCCGTGGAATCTGCTGCGGCTCGATCGTCTCGGGGGTGATCTCGTAATATTCATCGACCCAGACGAGATTGGCGGCGAACGCCGTGGGCAGTTCGCGCTCGGTCACGATCGACCACGGGACGCCACGGCGTTCCCAATAGAGGCGCTCAATCTCGAGCTTTTCCAGAACGCGGCGTTCGCTGAGCTTGTCCGCTGGTTTGACGGCCACAGCTTCCTGTCGCCCATCCCGGGTGGTTAGCAGGAGGTCCGTGGTCATGAGCACGACCCCACCCTTGGGATGGATGGGGTGGTTGACGGCGAGCTCCTCGGCGATCGCCTCCGTTTCATCAAGCGGCCAGAGCGGGAACTGCTCCCGGATGTCCACGACGTCATCGAGCCACTGAGCGGCCAGAAAGGCGTCACGCTCGATCGTGCTGAACAGCACCTGCGCGCGGCCCGTCTTCCGGCCCGGCATTCGGTAGGTCACGCCCTTGGATGGCACGTCGTGCGCCTGAAGCCAGGAGCGATACCCTCGCCCTGCCCCTTGCCCGAAGCCTCCCGCGTAGCGAGCGGCGACCTGCTCCCGGGTCATCGGGCGCATGAGTGTGCCTCCCCGGTCAACATTGGGGTGACCCGGATCGCGCTTGCTTCGCCCGGGTTGCAGGTATCCTGCGGTGTGCACAGGGGAGAACAGCACAGAGCACGCTCCCCCCGGCCGCTGAGGACCGCTCCTGAAAACAACAGCTGCATGTTCAGTGCTCCGGTGGAGCGATGGAACCAGCCGGAACCCCCCGGGGAGGGATCCGGAGACCTAGGCTGAGAGCCCGGGTATCCGGCGGTCGCCAGGCACAGCAATCCACGAACGGACGCCGTTCCAGAAAGCAGTCAAGTATGGGCTGTTTGGGAGCATCATGTGCCTCAGTCTGGTCAACAAGCAGACGCGACAAAGCCGGGGCAAAAGCCCACGCGGGTGCTAGCGTCGTATGCTTGTGTTGAGCTGGGCCTGTTGCATGATGGGCGCGCTCATGACAGGATTGGCTCGATTTGTCAATCCTATTTGTCGGGAGCGAGTGCATACTGCACGCCGACACTGGCGCCCCGGCCAGGCGATTTACGGCAGTATGGGGCCTAGAACTCATTGCATTCCGGAACGGCTCCCGTTCGCGATCGGGCCTTAGCCGTCCGGCATCGGGAAGGCAGTGGTGCTGCCCTCCTCGGCCGGGCATGGCACTCGGACATGCACGGCATGCTGAATACCGCGTCGGTTTCCGGGCATCACAAACGACCCGACCCGCTTTGGCACCGAAGCCACCGATTCTGAGAACAACTAACTGAATCATCAAATCACCTCCCGAGATCTGACAGTAGGCGTCCAGTTACAACGAACAAGAGTGCACACAGATCGACATAAAACAAGGAAAGGCCGAGCAAGCGCCTTCTTGAAAAGGATTTCTGACCTTCTGTCCTTTCCGGAATCCTTGCTCAATCCGTTATCTTCTTTTCCGCACTGCGCCAGAGGGCGACCACCACGGCAATCGCGCCCATCAACAAGCTGTGAGGTCGTGCCCGCGTCCGGATCGAGGCGAAAATCAGCGAGAGCGGCCAGATTGGCTCCCCGGCGATCGCACACGCGCTGCATTTTATGCCTGGTGAAGGCCGCCAGCTACGAAACCCGCAGGCTCAGCGTGCATTCGGCCATGCTCTCCGCCGTTGCCCGGCGCCGCTGCCCCGAACTCGTGTTCATCCGTCCGAGCTTCGACGCCTACCGGGCCGTCGCGGCCCAGGCACACGCCATCCTTGCCCGCTACACGCCCCTGGTACAACCCTTGTCGCTCGACGAGGTCCATCTGGACGCGGCTGTGCCGCCTGTTGACCGCGTCGGCCCGGCACGGCCGCCGTCGAGGAGATCCGGGCGGGTCGTATGCGCCGAGACGGACCTGACCTGCTCGGCGGAGGTGTCCTACAACAAGGTGCTCGTCAAGCTCGCCTTGGCGTAGGGAGATATGAGCGCGATGTTGTTCGAGACCAATCTCGCCAGCCTCACCCAGAAGGGGCCGAGCCCGCGGGGACCTGCCTGGGCATCCTGTTCGTGCTGCGGACGGCATGACGGTTGAGGTAACCACGATCCTAGGTGGTGTACCTCCGGTAAAGCCGTTTCCCAGCCCGGGCGAGGTCGGCCACGTCCGCCTCGTACACGCTGGAGCGCGCCTGCTCGGCCGCCCACTCGGCCAGCCTCGCGGCGTACTTCGCCCCTTGCTCGGCCTAGCCCCGCCCTCATTTGATATGGGCCCACGCTTGTTCCTCCACGTAGCGGCGTCCCTGCCGCACGTATTGCCGCTCCTGTTCAAGGCAGCGCGGCGCTTGCTCCTCCATGTAGCTGCGTCCCTGCTCGACGACATGCCCAAAGCCGTGTTGGCGACCTCGTCCTTGACGACGAACATGGCCAAGCCGAAGAGGGCGCCGCGCTCGACGGTGAAACGGGGTGAGACGCCGTAGAGCACGCCCATTCCGGCTGCCAAGCCGTAATTGGACGGCGTGCCCGGCCGGGTTGTCCTTCGAATTGCCGCTGTCCGCGCCCACCGTGTCTGCCGCTCTGGCCGTCAGCACGTGCGCCGGGTCCATACCGCCGGGCCGGGCTGCCTCAGTCTGCCGGATGCACTCCTGCCCGCCGGAGCAGTAAAGCAACCAGTCCAGCTTGTCCGCGACCCAGACTGTGGCCACGCCAGCCAGCGTGCCCACGAGCACATCCCGTCCCATCCTGCCTGTCGTGTAGCGCCCTATGGCAATTCGCCCCGCCATCTGTTCCAGGGATAAAAACCGTGAGGAAGACGGGGGCGGTTCGGCAAACACGGCGTTATGATGCGGGTTGTCGGTCCGGCTTCGTTGGAGTTGCAGCAGCCACGGTGCTGTTCCACCGTGCGAATCACACGTTTGACGGTCGCGAGCGTCCGGGGGAGTTTCGCCCATATGACCGAAATCGTTCCCCTGATCATGTTGGCCCACGGTGCCAACCAAAATCTCTACCGTCGGCGTCTGCACGCGTGGCACAACGTCCTGAGAGACGGGGCCACGCCGCTGAGCGGTGACGGGGGCCAAGAGGACAGCCCGACGGCCAAAGGTCAGATCTGGTACGTGCAGGAACTGGAGGCGTGTCTCCGCCTCGGGAAGCGAGTTCCTCCGGTGCTTCCTGAAGGCGAATTCGAGATCGCCACCTTCCGGCTCGGATCGGAGCCCGGCGAACCGTGGCTCGTGCAGATCAACCTCCCCCACCCCACCACGGAGCATGGCGACACTCGCCTTGCCCGGGAGGACGGTGGTCAGGAGCGCATCTGGCTCATGCGTCGGGGGCGTTTGCGGCCGAACGGGAACACGGGAGCGATCTCTGAGGACGAATTCCAGGACAGGCGGTTGCCGGACGACGTACGGGGATACGATGGGACCGGTCTGTATCCGGGGGCCTGGTACAAGGTTGCCATGCTGGACGGACCCTCGGAAGAAATCCGCGCAGAGACAAAACGCTTCCTCCAGATGTGCGACGTCATCCGCGGGGCACACGAGATCCAAGTCAGCGAGGAGGCCCACGCAGGAGTGCGCGGGCAAAGCCCAGTCGCCATGCCGCCGGTCGAACCCGGGAACCCCTACAAGATTCCGGCCCAGGCCGAGAAGCTGGTCGAGCAGCGCCAGGCCAAGATACTGAAACGGCTGGTGGCGCGCTTACATGCCGCAGGGGTTCCATCGGTCAAGGTGTGCTGGAAGGGCTACGCCTGCGACCTCCTGCTCCAAGTGGAGCCGAAGAAGATCCTCATCGAGATCAAAACCGGGACACTGGCGAACGACATCTACACGGGCGTCGGGCAACTCACGCTCTACCCACGGCGCCTTGGACTGAAGGAACCGCTTCGCCGGGTACTCCTGCTGCCGCACCCGTCGAGAGCCGATCTCGTTGAAGACGTGCGAGCCGGAGGGATCGAGGTCGGCTTCTTCCAATTGAAGGGCGCATGGAACGAGGAAGACCCCGAGATCGAGTTCCTGCCCGAGTTCCGCGCGATCTGTGGCATCCCGTGAACCTCGGGCCCCGGTGAATTCCCAAAAAATCGATCTGGAGCGGCTTCGGCGAACAATCGAACTGGAAATGTTTTCCGCAAAGCGAGGGACAGGATGGCGGACGGGCAGGTATATGCGCTCAAGGGTCACGACGAGTGGGCCGAGACGGTGCATGCTTCGCTGCTTGCTGGCGTCGGCCGTTTCGGCTGGAGCTCAGCACGGTGTCGAAGCCGCCATCCTCAAGCGGAAGCCGTTCACCCGCCCCCTCGACAACCTTGAACGGGAACCGCAGTCCTGATCGTCGCTGCCGGGCCATCGCGACCAACGCGGGCGACGGATCCACCCCGACGACCTCGGTGACCTGGGGGCCGAAGAAGGGAAGGTTCAGGGCGCTGTCGATCCCGATCTCCAGCACGCGGCCGGACGCCGCCTGACCGACCCGTTCGCGGTATGGCACGAGTTCCTTGGTCCGCATGGCGAATGCCAGCAGCCTCGGCAGGACGTGGCGGTCGTAGATGCCTGGAGTGTTCATGTGCCTCTCTCCATGTTCCGGGCCTACCACTGCAACGGTCCCATGAAGCCATCCCAGTAGAGCTTTGCCGCCCCTGCAAGGGTCAAACGCCTCTGCTACTGCGGGTCGCTAATCCCATGGACTTGGGGCACATTCCTTCGCTGTCGGCGTAGACGGTCGGGCACTCGTTGCAGTCATCTGGCCCAATGAACTCATTTGCTGAGAACGGGATACCATTCAGGTGGTTGGGACGATGAAGGGCGATCTGATCTCGGCCATGGCGCGGGATGAAGTTGCGTCGCAGGCCGCTCCCTGGCGCCTCTCAACGAAGCCGCCCCGATGAATGAGCGCGGGATCGTCATCCTCACAGGCGCGGGCATCAGCCGCGAGAGCGGCCTCGCCACCTTCCGCGATGCGGACGGTATATGGGCCAAGCGCAGCAATGCCGCGGGCATTGCTGCTGGGATCGAGGACGTGGCCACGCCGGAAGCCTTCGCCCGTGACTCAGCGCGCGTGCAGGCCTTCTACGACGCAAAGCGGGTCCAGCTGCGTGACCCTGCCATCCAGCCGAACGCCGCCCACCACGCGCTCGCACGGCTAGGGCGCGAACACCCCGGCCCCGTGCTCGTCGTCACCCAGAACGTTGACGACCTGCATGACCGCGCCGGTCAGCCCAATCTGTTGCCACCTGCAATGCGGAGCATTGCAGGGAGCACGGCGAACTCTCCAAGGCGCGGTGCCTGCGCTGCGGCGCGGTCACCTCATTCGAGGGCGCCGGGCTGGCTGTCGCGTCCTGTCCCGCCTGCGGCGCCCAGGCTCTGCGTCCCCACGTCGTCTGGTTCGGCGAGGTCCCTTTGCACATGG
>CAXSHI010000083.1:0-19097 GCA_964236755.1 uncultured Acetobacteraceae bacterium | reverse complement strand
CACGCCGTCCCGATCGCGCCCTACCGCACTCTCAGCCAAACAAGTTGACGGTGCCCCCGCGCCCCTTGGCCACGGCGAGCGCTGCCTTCGTGCGCTGTGAGATCATCTCGCGCTCGTGCTCGGGCCACCGCGGCGAGCACGTGGACGGTGAGGCGGTTGACGCCGGGCATGTCGGCGACGACGAAGTCCACCCTGCCCTCCATCAGGTTGGCGGTGAAGGCCACCGAGCGGGCGAGCCGGTCGAGCTTGGCGATCAGCAACGTCGCACGTTTTGAACGAGCGCGGTCGCCAAGCCGGTGCGATTCGCCTTGCGCCCGCTCTCGATGTCCTGGGACTCGGCGGTGACTTCCGCGCCCACGGACCGGGCATGCAGCTCGACCGCCGCACGTTGCGCGTCGAGGCCCAGTCCGGATTGGCCCTGCTTGTCGGTGCTGACGCGGTAGTAGGCGAGGGCCTGACGTCCCTCCTGCCCGTGGCGCGGGGGGCCGGCGCGGGCCTGGCTGGCAGACGACGTTCGCCTGGTGGCGCGGCGCACGGCCGGACATGGCACCGGTGATCCGGCGACTGACCATGCCGCTGGCGTGACCGGCGCCAGCAAGGGGCCGATGGTTGAAATCCACAGCAGCAGCGTTCACAAGCGGACGACGTTCTGGCATCAATCCTTCACGTTGATTGGGCCTATGGCGTGCTTGCCGAGGCTTTGGCGCCCGGCGCGGCTGATCGGGGAGGGGATCCAAGGGGATGACGCCGTTGCGGAAGTGCATCGCCACCGTCGCGTTGAGCGGCAGCCTGCCGGAGAAGCTGGAGGCCGCCGCCGCGGTCGGCTTCGACGGCGTGGAGGTCATGGAGGCGGACCTGCTTTCCTTCGATGGCTCGCCCGCCGACGTGCGGCGCATCACGGACAGCCTGGGCCTCGCCATCGACCTGTATCAGCCGTTCCGCGATTTCGAGGCGATGCCGGACCCGGCCCGCGCCCGCAACCTGGACCGCGCCGAGCGCAAGTTCGACCTGATGGGGGCGCTGGGCGCCGAGACCATGCTGGTGTGCAGCAACGCCCAGCCCGCCGCCTTGGACGACGACGCCCGGGCTGCCGCCGACCTGCACGAGATGGCGGAGCGCGCCGCGCGCCGCGGCTTGCGGATCGGCTTCGAGGCCTTGTCCTGGGGCCGCCACATCCGCCTGTGGGGCCATGCCTGGCGCGTCGTGCAGGCTGCCGCCCACCCGGCGCTGGAGCTGATCGTGGACAGCTTCCACACCCTGGCGCTGGGCGACGCCCCCGCCGGGCTGGCGGCAGTGCCCGGTGACCGCATCTTCTTCGTGCAGCTGGCGGACGCCCCGCGCCTGCAGATGGACGTGCTGAGCTGGAGCCGGCATTTCCGCAACTTCCCCGGCCAGGGCAGCCTGGATGTCACCGGCTTCCTGCGCGCCGTGCTGGCGTCCGGCTATGCCGGGCCGTTGTCGCTGGAGGTGTTCAACGACGACTTCCGCTCGGCGCCCGCCCGGCTGAACGCCCGCGACGGCCTGCGCTCGCTGATCCTGGCGGAAGCCGAGGCGGGCGGCGGCGCCGGCCTGCCCCCGGCCCCGGCGCTGGACGGCGTCGAGTTCCTGGAGTTTGCGGTGGACGGCACGGCGGGCAGGGACCTGGCGGCCTTCCTGGGCAGCCTGGGCTTCCGCCACGCCGGGCGGCACCGGTCCAAAGCGGTCGATCTCTACCGGCAGGACGGGATCAGCATGGTGCTGAACGGCGAGCAGGACAGCGCCGCCGCCGAGCACTTCCAGCAGCACGGCCCCTCCGTCTGCGCGATGGCGCTGCGGGTGGGCGACGTGCCCGGCGCGCTGACCCGGGCGGAGGCGCTGCTGTGCCCGCGGTGGCAGGAGCGGGTCGGCGCCGGGGAGCGCGACATTCCTGCCGTGCGCGCGCCGGACGGAACGCTGGTGTACTTGGTGGGGGCGGAGGCGGGCGGTCCGTCCTGGGAGGACGACTTCGACCTGCTGCCCGGCCCCGCCGGGCTGGTCGGCATCGACCATCCCGCCGGTTTGACCGGCATCAACCATGTGGTGCAGGCGCTGCCGTCCGAGCGCATGGACGGCTTCGTGCTGTTCTGGCGCGCGCTGTTCGGCCTCCTGCCGCAGCCGCAGCTGGAAACGCCGGACCCGTACGGCCTGGTGCTCAGCCGCGCCTTGGTCAGCCCCGGCGGCCGCGTGCGGCTGGCGCTGAACGCCTCGGACAGCCGGGGCACGGCGACGGGCCGGTTCGTCTCGACCTTCGCCGGCGCGGGCGTGCACCACATCGCGCTGTCCACGCCGGACATCGGGCGCGCGGCGGCGGCGCTGGAGGCGTCGGGCGTCCCGGTGCTGCCGATGCCGGACAACTACTACGACGACCTCGCCGCCCGCTGGGGCCTTGGCGACGCGGCGCTGGCCGACTTGCAGCGCCATGCCATGCTGTATGACGATGACGGCGCCGGCCGGTTCTGGCACCTGTACACCGACGAGTTCTGGGAACGCTTCTTCTTCGAGGTCGTGCAGCGCACCGACGGCTACGCCGGGTTCGGCGCGGCCAACACCCCCGTCCGCGCGGCGGCCCAGGCCCGGCAGCACCCGGCGGGCACCCTGCTGATGTAGCTTACGCTTAAGGATCTCCAGCCATGATGCTGACTGAAAGCAACCGCCTGCCCCTGCGCCGGCTGGCCGAGGCATGATCACCGGGCGCACCACGGTCATTGCGCACGTTGGCTGGCCGACGGAGTCGTTCAAGGCGCCGATGATCTACAATCCCTGGTTCGAGGACCAGGGCATCGACGCCGTCGTCGTGCCGCTGGGCGTCGAGGCCGCGGACTACCCCGGCCTGTTCCGGCCGCTGTTCCAAATCCGCAACCTGCACGGCGCCCTCGTCACCATGCCGCACAAGGTGACGACGGCCGGGCTGGTGGACGAGGTGACGACGACGGCGCAGATCGCCGGCGCCTGCAACGCGGTGCTGCGCCGGCTGGACGGCTCGTTGCTGGGCGACATGTTCGACGGCGCCGGGTTCGTCCGCGGGGTAGAGCGCAAGGGGCGGGCCATCGGAGGGGCGCGCGCCCTGGTGGTGGGCTGCGGGGGGGTCGGCAGCGCCATCGCGGCGTCGCTCGCGGCGGCGGGGCTGGCGGGGATCGGCCTGTTCGACCCGGCGGCCGCATCGGCGGCGGGCCTGGCGGACCGGCTGCACCGGCACTACCCGGCGCTGCACGTCGCCACCGGGTCCAGCGACCCCGCGGGCTTCGACATCGTGGTCAACGCGACGCCGCTGGGCATGAAGGCGGGGGACCCCTTGCCGGTCGATCCCGCGCGGATCGACGAGGGCGCCTTTGTCGGCGAGGTCGTGATGAAGGAGGAGCACACGCCCCTGCTGCGCGCGGCCATGGCCCGCGGCTGCACCGTCCAGGTGGGCGCGGACATGCTGTTCGAGATGATCCCGGCCTACCTGGAGTTCTTCGGGTTTGGCACCAGCACGCCGGAAGAGCTGCGGCGGGCGGCACGGTTGCAGTACTGACTGCGAGAAGCACTTCCAGGCTCAGCAGGCGCTCTGCGCCGCTTGGAACAACGCCGCGTCTTCTGCTTCCATCATGCTCACCAGGGCATCGAGCTTGGCAAGGTCGAGCCGCCCGTCCGTGCGGACCGCGCTGCACAGGTCAATGCCGTAGGGCCGCACTCGTCGGATGGCCTCGCGGACGTTGCTGAGACCAATACCGCCAGCGAGGAAGACCGGCGTGTCCGGCACGGCCTGCACCAACTCGCGGCTGACGTTCCAGTCGTGCACCCGGCCGGTGCCGCCCAGCTCCCGCAACGTCGCCGAAGGGCGCCCGGAGTCGAGGAGGACAGCATGGACGTGTGGCGCGACCCGCTGCGCCTCGGCTACCGCGTCCATTCCCTCCACGTGCAGGACCTGGACAACGCGCACGTGCGGCAGTTCAGCCCTGAGCGCGGCATAGGTTTCCATCGGCACCTTGTCCACGAGTTGCACCGTGTCCACCCGACAGGCTGCGACGTGGGCCACCACGGGGCTTGGTTCGGTGCGGCTGGTCAGCAGGAAGCGCGACACGGGTGGGGGAACCGAGGCTGCGATCCCGGCGATAAGCGCGTCGGCGATGGTGCCCGGCCCGCTCGGCATCTCGGCAACTAGGCCGAGGGCAGAGGCGCCCGCCATCACGGCAATCCGTGCTTCCTCAACCGACGCGATACAGCAGACCTTAAGCCGGGTTCTCACGACGCTGCTCCATTTTGCTCGCCCCTCCAGCCATATATTCTGCATCCGGCCCGCACAAGCGAGGCGGTTTGCGGACGCGAGGCGCATGGATCGTTCCAGAACGGGCCGCCGCGGCGTCGGCAGCCCGCACGGGGTCAGGTCCGGGCCAGCCCGGCATCCACTATGGTCTGCTCCCGCATCCGGTCGTACTCCGGCTTCGGCACCGGGACCGTGCCGCGGTGGCCGAGGTCGTTCAGGTGCAGCCGAAAGGTTTCCCGGGCGCTGAACGCCGCAATCGCCGCGATGGCCGTCACGCCCAAGGTGATCGCGCCCACCGTGAGCGGGATGTTGGCCGAACCCGGCGGCGCCGCGGTCGCGAACAGCACCGGCAACAGCGCCGTGATGGTCGTCCCCACGTTCTGCGAGATCGCCATGGCCGAAACCCGGGTGCGCGTCTGGAACAGCTCCGGGTAGAAGCTCGGATAGATCGCGTTGTAGCCCTGGTAAACCACGCCCCACATCAGCAGCGACAGCACGATGGCCAGCGGCACGCTGTGGATGCTGATGGCGTAAAGGTAGGCGAAGGCGAGCAGGCCCGAGCCGAGCGCGCCGACGATGATCGGCGGCCGGCGCCCGATCCGGTCCGACAGGTTGCCGACGAGCGGGATGACGCACACCGCGACGATGTTGCCCAGCACCGGGATCCACAGGTAAACGTCCTTGGCGAAGCCGATGCCGTAGGCCGGCTGCACTGCGTAGGCCGCGCCGAACACGGTGGCGACCACCGGGATCACGTTCATCAGCGCCATGCAGACGACCCGCAGCATGTCGCCTCCGCTCAGCTGGAACGCCTCTACGATGGGCGCCCTGGGCACGGTGGCGCCCTCCTGGGCGAAGGCCGGGGTTTCCTCGACCTTGCGGCGGATGATGTAGCCGGCGACGATCACCACCGCGCTCAGCAGGAACGGCACCCGCCAGCCCCAGCTGTTGAATGCCTCCGCCGGCATGAAGTGCGCGAGCGGCAGGAACACCGCCGCCGCCAGGATCTGCCCGGCCTGCACGCCCTGCAGGGTGAAGCTCGCGAAGAAGCCGCGCCGGCCGAACGGGGCGTGCTCCAGGATCATGGAGCTGGCGCCGCTGATCTCGCCTGCCACCGCGAAGCCCTGGATCAGCCGCAGCACGACGAGCAGCACCGGGGCCAGCACGCCGACCTGCCCGTAGGTTGGCAGGATCCCGACCGCCATGGTCGAGACGCCCATCAGGAACATGCACACCAGCAGCACGCCCTTGCGCCCGTGGGTGTCGCCGTAGTGGCCGAGCACGAAGGCGCCGATGGGACGGGCGACGTAGCCGACGCCGTAGGTCGCGAGCGAGGCGACGATGGCGACCGTGGGATCGGCCGAAGGAAAGAAGATTTGCGGAAAGACCAGAGACGCCGCCGTGGCGTAGATGAAGAAGTCGTAGTACTCCAGCGCCGAGCCGATCCAGCCGCTGGCCGCGGCCTTCTTCGATTGACGCCTGCCTTGCGGCTCGTGGGTTCCGGCAGTGTCCATCTTCGTGTCCTCCGTTTCGTGATTGCTTTTTGGCTGCCTAGCCTGGGTGGATGCGGGCCGGCCATGGCGGCGCATCCCGCGCTTGCGGGGCTGTGGTCCTGCTTGAACGATGGGGGGCATCGACCATGGCACGTTCCTCCGGGGGCCAATCGCTGCTGGCGCCTCCTGGCTGTCTTGGCTTATGTCTACCTACCGGTAGGTTTCATAGCAGAAAAAGCCGACCTTATCGGTCGTTTCAGATCGCATCAACGGAGCTAGTCATGCTGGACGATTCCTCGCCGCTCCGCCCCCGGACCCATGACGGCGCGCGCACCCGGCAGGGCATCCTGGAGGCCGCCCACGCCCTGTTCGCCGAACGCGGGTACGGCGGCGCGCACGTCAACGACATCGTCGCCCAGGCCGGCACGACCAAGCCCATGATCTACTACCACTTCGGTAGCAAGGAGGGCCTGTTCGCCGCCGTCCTGGAAGAGGTCTATGCCGGCATGCGCCGCATCGAGGGGGCGTTGCGTCTTGCGGACCTGCCGCCCCATGAGGCGATGCGGCAGCTGGTGCACGTCACGTTCGACTACCACGCCCGGTATCCGGATTGGGTGCGGCTGATCTCGGTCGCTAACATGCACGAGGCCCGGCATATCCGCGATTCGCCTACCCTGGCGTCGCGGAATTCCGCCGTGCTGGACATCCTTCGCGACCTTCTGGCGTGCGGGGCGCGGGACGGCGTGTTCCGCGTGGGGGTGGACCCCTTGCACCTGCATCTGATGATCGCGGCCACGTGCTTCTACCGGGTGTCCAACCGGCACACCTGGCGGGTGATCTTCGGGCGCGACCTGGATGCGGCGGACGACGCCCCGCTGCAGCGGGCGATGCTGGTGGAGGCGGTGCTGCGCTACCTGCAGCCGGACGCCGGCCCCGCCTAGCGCCCGTCCGGCAGCGACGGACTCGCGGCGCCGGTGCAGGCGTCGGCGGCGTCAGCCGTAGCTCGTGCCGGCGGCGTGATGCCCGGTCCTGCTGTTCTGGGTCAGGTCCACGCCCAGCCGCTCAAACGCCTGCCTCACCGCCCGCAGGGTGTCCTCGCGCACGTTCCTGCGGCCCTGCTCGATCCTGGACACCGTGGAGGCGGACAGCCCGGCCTCGGTCGCGAGTTGCTCCTGGTCGAGGCCCGCCAGCATGCGGGCGGCGGCGATCACCCGGCCCCGCGCCACAAGGGGGTTCAACTGCATCGAATCTCTCCATGGTTTCAGAGCACAGAGATGGTGATTCCAAAGGCGAAGCTCAACTCTCAGGCTGTGTTAAAGCACTGAAAACGCGAACTGTTTATATAGAAGCGAGCCGCCGTGCCTATGGCGCCATCCTGCACTCGCTCCCGGCCGGAAACGCCGTCGCGGCCGGAACCGTCGCCAGCACGTCATACCAGGCGTGCGGCTCGGGAAGCTGCGCCGGGGAGCGCACCCGGACGACGTAAAGGTCGTGCACCACGGCATGGTCGCTGGCGCGGAACTCGCCGGCATGGGCGAACATGTCGTCGAACTTGTGCCCGTCCAGCACCCGGACCACGGCGTCCGCGTCTGTCGTGCCGGCAGCACGGACCGCCTGCAGCCACTGCGACGTGGCGGAGTAGTCGGCCGCCTGGGCGGCGGTCGGGCGGCGCCCGTCATGCGCGGCGGCGAAACGGTCGGCCCAGGCGCGGGCGGCCGGGTCCAGGTTCCAGTACCACGGCACCGCCGCCTGCACCCCGGCGTAGCCGTCGCCCACCCGGTCCACGTCCGACAGATAGAGCAGCGCCGTCGTCGTGTGCGCCCGCAGGGCCGCCCTCGTCGCGGCCGTGACCTCGACGTCGTTGGGGGCGCCGGCGTTGAACACCGCGACCACGTCGGGGTCGAGGCCCTTCGTCTCTTCCAGGATAGCCGACAGGTCGGCGGTCGCCGGCGGCACGATGAACGACTTGACGACTTGCCCGCCGTGCCGGGCGATCACCGGGGCCACGGTCGCCAGCGCGCCGCGCCCGAACCCGGCGTCCGCCGCGATCACCACCCATCGCTTGCCGTCCGGCAGGGCGGCCAGGTAGTCCGCCGTCGCCGTCTCGATGGCGACGGAGTCGAAGGAATAATGATAGACATACTTGCTGCACGCCCCCCGGGTCAGCGCCGGGACGGCAGCGCCGGTGGTGATGGCGAGCCGCCGCCGCTCGGTCGCGACCTTCGCCACCGCGAGCGCAATCGGCGAGTTCTGCACGTCCATCAGCAGGTCGGCCCCTGCGTCATAGGCCTGGGTCGCGAGGCCCGGCACCTCGGCCGGCTTGTTGTGGTCGTTCAGCGCATCGACGACGACTGGGCGGCCCAGCACGCTGCCGCCGAAATCGGCCACCGCCATCCGCGTCGCATCGATGCCGCCGCGGCCGGAGCGCGCGTCGTAGATGTCGTCGTCCAGGTCCGCGATCACGGTGATGCGTACCGGCTCGGCGGCGTGCGCGGCGCCCGCGAGCATGCAGGCGGCGAGCAGCGTGGGGGCCAGTCTGGGCATCTGGGCAACTCCGATCGACGGCGGGGTGGGCAGGCGGACAGAGTGAAGCAGGTCGGGCAGGCCAGGGATAGGCGTCGCCCACCTCGCCGGAGCGACGGTCAGCCTCCATATCGCCGGATGCAGCCACAATCCCCGAGCCGCCACGCTGTCCAGACGGGCGGGATCATCCCGCCCGCGGGGCGCACAGGAGCTTTGCCATGAGCCATGCCAGCACCGTCCGACACCCGGCCCATGCCAGCGAACGGGCGGGCGGGGGCAGGGCATGAGCCGGCCGCTGCCGGCGCTGCCCGGCAGCAGCGCGGCCGCGGCCCGCCGCCCCTGGCCCGCCGCCGTCGTCCACCTGGCCCTCGCCGTCGGCGGCTTCGCCATCGGCACGGCCGAGTTCGCGACGATGAGCCTGCTTCCCGCCCTGGCGCGCGATCTGCGGGTTGACGAGCCGACAGCGGGCCGGGTCATCAGCGCCTATGCGCTCGGCGTGGTGGTCGGCGCGCCCCTGATCGCCGTGTTGTCGGCACGGGTCGCGCGCCGGCCGCTGCTGGTTGGGCTGATGGGCCTGTTCGCGCTCGGCAACGGGCTTTCCGCGCTTGCCCCCGACTACCGCTCGCTGCTGGCCTGCCGTTTCCTCAGCGGCCTGCCGCATGGGGCCTACTTCGGCATCGCCTGCCTGGTCGCGGCGTCGCTGGTGCCGTCGGAGCGGCGCACCCAGGCGGTCGGCCGGGTGCTGCTCGGCTTGACCGTCGCGACCATCGTCGGCGTGCCGCTCGCCAACTGGGTGGGGCAGGCCCTGGGCTGGCGCTCGTGCTTCGTCATCACCGCCGTGCTGGCCGTGGCGACGGCGGCGCTGGTGGCGGTCACGGCGCCGCATGAAAGGCCGGACGCCGGCGCCAGCCCGTTGCGCGAACTCGGGGCGCTGCGGAACGCGCAGGTCTGGCTGACGCTCGCCACGGGGGCGGTGGGGTTCGGGGGCATGTTCGCCGTCTATACCTATCTGGCCTCGACGATGCAGGAGGTGACGCGGGCGGGTCCCGGCCTGCTTCCGATGGTGCTCGCGGCGTTCGGGGTCGGCATGACGGCCGGCAACCTGGTGGTGCCGCGCTTCGCCGACCGGGCGCTGATGCCGGCTATCGGCGCGGTGCTGCTGTGGTCCGCGGTGGTGCTGGCGCTCTACCCGGCGTCCGCGTCGAATGTCTGGAGCCTGACGCTCGACATGTTCGCGGTTGGCGTCGGCGCCGCGTTGGGGTCCGTCCTCCAGACCCGCCTGATGGATGTGGCGGGCGACGCCCAGGCCCTCGCCGCGGCCCTCAACCATTCGGCGTTCAACGTGGCCAACGCCCTCGGACCCTGGCTCGGCGGCAGCGCCATCGCGGCCGGCTACGGCTGGACCTCGACGGGCTGGGTCGGATGCGGCCTGGCGCTGGGCGGCCTCGCGATCTGGGGCGTGTCGCTGGCGGCGGATCGGCCTTGACCCTGCTCGACCTGTTGCTGGACGGACGGCGGGTGAGCGCCTCCCTCGTGCGCATCGCCCGACCGGCGGCTACGCCGTCGCGGCCTGCTGGACGGTCGGCCCGTCCCCCGCGACCGTGGTGCGGCGCATGTCGCGCACCTGATCGGCGTCGAAGCGGCGGACGCGGTGCATGGTCTGCCGGTTGTCCCACATCACCAAGTCGAACGGCTGCCAGCGGTGCACGTGGACGAACTGCGGCGCCGTCGCGTGCTCATTGAGGTCGCGCAAAAAGGCCCGCGCCTCCGGCACCGGCCATCCCACGATCCCCCCGGCGTGCGACGACAGATACAGCGACCGGCGCCCGGTCTTCGGATGCGTGCGCACCAGGCGCTGCCGCACCGGCGCGAACATCGCACGCTCCGCCGCGGTGAGCGCATCGAACCCCAGGGCGCCGCGCGAAACCATCAGCGAGTGCTCGCAGACCAGGTCCTCGACCTCGTCCCGGGTGCGCCGGTCCAGCGCGTCGTAGGCCGCCCGCATGTCGGCGAACTCGGTGTTGCCGCCCGACGCGGCGACCACGCGCCCTGACAGGATCGAGTACTTCGCCGGCGTCGCGCGGAACGAGCTGTCGGAGTGCCAAAGCTGGTTGCCGAGGTTGAACATCCGGCGCCGGTCGTCGCGGGCCAGCGGCTTGCCGTGCTGGTCGAGGTTGGACACGTCGGCCAGCTGCGGGTCGAGGCGGCGCTGGTCGCTCGCGGTGACGTTGCCGCCGGCGGTGTCCTCCAGCGCGCCGAAGTTCAGCGTGAAGGCCACCTGCTGCGCATCGGTGATCCGCTGCGCCGGGAACACCAGGACCGCGTGCTCGTCCATCCCGGCTTCGATCTCGGCGACCTGCGTGGGGTCGAGCGGCCCGGCCAGATCCAGTCCGGTGACCCGTCCCCCCAGCGACGGGCCCAGCCGTTCGATGGACATCGCCATATCCTGCTCCGTTTCCCGGGGCGTCGCCGCGGCCGGTTCGTTGACTGGTTCGGATGCTAGGCGCCGCCGATCCCGATGTCAGCCGTTAACGCTGCCGGTGCCCGGGCATGATGGCGGACGCTCCTTGCGGGTCAGGTCGGCTGCTCGCGCCGCAGCCATCCCGTCAGACACGCGCCGCTTGCCAACGGCCGGGCGCGCATCCGCATGGAAACGAATGGACGGGCTGCGCATTAGAGTGGGCATGAACGACGCCCCTGTCCTCCACCCCGCGCAGCATGTCGCCGGAGCGTTCCGGGCAGCCGTCGCGACGTTTGACCGCGCGCATCCGGTGCTCGTGCTGAGCCACAACGATGCCGACGGCCTGTCCGCCGCCGCCCTGTTCGCCCGGGCGTTCGCCGCCGATGGCCGGCAGGTCCGTACGCGCGTCGTCGGCCGGGGCGAAAGCCCGTGGTCGCCGGAGATGCGCTCCGAACTGGCCGACGTGCCGGCCGGCGGCGTGGTGGTGGCCGACCTCGGCGTGCGGCCCGGCCTGCCGAAGCCCGGCACGCCCACGGTCGTCGTCGATCACCATATCCCCGGCGTCCCGCCCCCTGGCGCCGTCGTGATCACCGGGCACGGCATGGACCCGATCCCGACCTCAAGCCTGCTCGCCTACTGGTGCGCCGGCGCGCTGGCGGATGCCGCGCCCTGGCTGTGGATCGCAGCGGTCGGCCTGATCGGCGACATGGCGGAGGACGCCGGGTTTGCCGAGATGGCGAAAGCGCGGCGCTACGGCGTCACCGCGCTGCGGGACGCGGCGTCGCTGGTCAACGCGCCCCGGCGCACCGCCTCCGGCGACGCCTCCGCCGCCCTCGCGCTGCTGATGACGGCGGAGGACCCGCGCGAGATCACGAAGGGCGGGCGGCCCGAGGCGGCGGCGCTCCGTGCGGCGAAGGCGGAGGTCAAGGCGGAGCTTGACGCCGCGCGGCGCGTCGCCCCGAAGCTGCGGGGCGAGGTGGCGCTGATCCGGTTCAGCTCGCCCGCTCAGATCCATCCCTTGATCGCCCAGCAATGGCGCGGCCGGCTGCGCGGCGAGATCGTGCTGGCTGCGAACGCCGGCTACCGGCCGGGCTGGGTTCACTTCGCCGTGCGCAGCGCCCGCGACCGGGACCTGGTCGCGTTCCTCGCCGAGCATCGCCCGCCGGGCGCGGACGAGGCATACGGGTCGGGGCACCGCCGGGCGACGGGCGGCGCGCTGCGTCCGGCCGATTGGAACGTGTTCATCCGCGGCCTGGGGTTCGGGCCGGACGACGAGGTGCCTGCATGACGAAGCTGCGGCTTGGCTTTCCGGTGAAGGTGATGGGTGTCGCGGGGCTGAAAAGCAACGACGCCCGGCGCTGGCAGAAGGACCCGCACCTCAAGACCTCGCTCGAGTACCTCGACGCAATTTTCACCTATCTGCAGCGGCGGCGGATCGACATGTACCGCATGTCGTCCGACTTGGCACCTTATGCGACCCACCCGGACCTGCCGCAGTTCCACGCGATGGTGGCCGAGAGCGACGCGGAGCTGCGCGCGACGGGGGCGCGGGCCCGGGCGCTCGGCCTGCGCCTGTCGTTCCACCCATCGCAATACGTGCTGCTGAACAGCCCGGACCCGGCGCTGACGCAAAAGAGCATCTGGGACCTGGCGAGCCAGGCCGAGATGCTGGACCGCATGGAGCTGGGTCCGGAGGCGGTTCTGGTAACGCATGTGGGCGGCGCCTACGGCGACACGGAGGCGAGCCGGGCACGCTGGGTGCAGACCTGGCCCACGCTGCCCGAGCACGTCCGGCGGCGGCTGGTGCTGGAGCACGACGACATCCGCTTCTCCGCCGCCGACGTGCTATGGATCCATGAGCACACCGGCGTGCGGCTCATCTTCGACTACCAGCACCATTGGTGCCTGAACCCGGCCGGGCTGGATGCGGTGGACGCGCTGCGCGCCATGCTGCGCACCTGGCCGGAGGGCGTGCGGCCGAAGATCCACTTCTCCTCGCCGCGGACGGAGCTGCGGGAGGTGGCGCGGGTGGACCGCAAGACCCGCAAGAAGACCAAGGCGCTGCTGCCGCCGGTGTGGACCGGGCACGCCGACTTCACCAACCCGTTCGAGTTCGCGCGCTTCATGCGCGACGCCGCCGGGCTGGAGTTCGACGTGATGCTGGAAGGCAAGGCGAAGGACGTGTCGCTGGCCAAGCTGCGCCCGGACCTGCTGCGCTACGCGCCCGACGTGGCGGCGCGGTTCGGCGTGTTCCCGGCCGAGGCGAAGGTCCTGGAGGAGGAAGAGGCCAGCCTGGAAGCCGACCACGACCCGGCGACGGACCCGGATGTGGACGAGGCCGCATGACGGGGACCGATGCGCAAGGCTACGCCGTGGCGAGTTCGTGCAGCTTCACCTGGGTCAAAAGCGCCATCTCGTCATAGACCGCCCACTCGTCCACGACCTTGCGGTTGACGACGTGGAGGTGCGTGACGCCCAGGAGGAACAGCCGTGCCCCGGTCGGCGCCCCCAGCAGGGGCCCGTGCCCGATGTGGTGGCCCTCCAGCACCCAGCGTACCGCGACCTTCTCCCCGCCTTCCTCGCAGGGGTTGGAGCAGACGTGCTGGGGCATGTAGGCGCAGTCGGGGATCGAGCCGAGCAGCGCCAGCGTCTGGTGCAGCACGGCCGCCGGGCCGTACAGCTCCTTCATGAGCGGCCCATGCCACTGCACGTTGCCGGCATACACGCCGCGGATCGTGCCGAGCATCCGCTTGTTCCAGACCTCGTGCAGCCAGCGGAGGCACCACGCCTCCGTTTCGGTATGGGCGAGCGACAGGTCCGGCTCCGAGTCCGGGGGCGTCTGGCCGAGCAGACGGCGGTTCTCCCCGATGTCGATGGGCGCCCGCCCGGACGCCAGCATCTCCCGCGCCCGGGCCGCCGCCAAGGCGTCCGCGTCAAGCCCGAGCTGGCGCACGACGGCCATCTGGTCGGCCACGATCCATTCCCGGTAGATGCGGTTCTCCAGGATCATGCAGTCGGCGGCGCCGCGCGCCGTGAAGCGGCGGCCCGTCGGCTTGCCGAGCGGCCCCACCTGCGTGTGCCGCCCCGAGCCGGTGACGAGGTGGCTGGTGTAGAACCCGTCCACGTCGTTGCCGCGCCAGATCACCTGCGTCGCCATGCCCCGGCGCTCCGGATACGAGACCAGCCGCTGGATCGTGTCGAGGACGATGTCCTCCCGGCTGTGGACGGCGCCCAGGTTGTAATAGACGGCCGCGTTGTGCGTGTAGTGCGTGTAGATCAGCCCGATGTCGCGCTCGTCCCAGATGCGATGCGTGCAGCGGACGATGTAGTCCACGATGTCGGTGTAGATCGGGTCGAAACCGCGCAGGCTCTGCTTGCGGGGACGGCTGGCGGGCGCCAGGTCCACGTAGTCGCGCCGCTCGACCTGCAGCACCTCCTCCGTGCCGCCCTCGAACAGCGGGTCCCGACCCGCCGGTGGCATCGCTCGGACCGCATCGGACATCGGCTTTATTCCTTCTCTACAGTTTGGTTTGCGCCGGCGCGCCACCGTCATCTGCGCCTCAGGCCACGGCGCCGGCGCGGTCGTCGGCCGGACGGCTGGCATACAGCAGCAGCATCAGGCTCCAGGCGTTGCGGAGGTGGCAGTCGATCTCGTGCCGGGCAGTGGACGGCGACCGCGCCCTGAACGCTTCGAGGATGGGAGCATGGTCCGCCGCGGAGGCCTGGAGGCTTTCCACCTGCCGGCGCGGGATGGTCATCAGCATCAGGATCTCGGTCGAAAGGTTCTCGAAGGCGTTGGCGGCGTGCCGGTTGCCTGAGATGCGCGATCTCGGCATGTAACAGCATGTCGCTCCGCCGCACCGAATGGACGTCGCCCCGCTCGGCCGATCTCGTCATGTCCCCGAACAGCCCGGCCAGACGGGCCATGTCCGGCTTGCCCATGGCCTTGACGGCAGCCTGGACGGTGAAACGCTCCAGCGCCGTCCTGAACGAGAAGATCTCGTTCACGTCGTCGATGGTGAACCGGCGGACGAAGCAGCCTCGCCTTGGGGCGGCGATCAGCGTGCCGCGCTCATGCAGCCCGGAGATGGCCTCCCGGATCGGGTTGCGGCTGATGCCGAGCGCCCGCGCCAGCTCCGCCTCGTTGATCCGCTGCCCTTGCGCCAGGCCGCCGGACACGAGCTGCTGGATGAGGTCGTTCGCCACCAGGCCATACAGGCTTCTCGATGCGGAGATCGCGAGCAGCGGCGCATCCGCTGCGTTGCCGCGCTCGGGCGGTCCGCCGGGCAGCCCGGCCGCCATCAGCTTACCCTTCCGGCATGGTGCAAAGGCGCAGCCCCGATGGCGGCGCACGCGGCCACCGACAAGGAAGCGCCGACCGGACGCTTCTGGCAATGCAGCCAACAAGGCTCAGCGTAAGGATACCTTCTATACACTGTGGACAGTGAGCAGTTAAACAATGCGATGGTCAACCTGCATCGGCCCTTTCTCGGGCATGTCCGCTGCGGCGTCGGGGCAGATATGCCGGGCCTGCTCGGGCAGGCCGGGAGCATGGATGCGTCCGTCTTGATCGGCAACGGCCTCAGGATCAGCCTGTCCACAGTCTGCAAAGGTGCCGGATGCCCCGTCTCGTCGATCACGTGTCCAGCGCCGCGCGCACCCTGCCGCCCGTGGCGGGCCGCCGGTTGCAAATCGTCCGAAGCTCCGGCCCCTACCTGTTCGGCGACGATGGCCGGCGCTACGTGGACACGGCGATGGGGTTCGGCGGGTCGATCCTGGGCCACGCGAACCCGGCTGTCGTCCGGGCCTGCGCCGACGCGCTCGCGAACGGCCCGTTGCCGGCGTTCAGCCACCCCGCCGAGGAGCGCGCTGCGGACGCCCTCGTGCAGCGCCTCATGCCCCTGGACCAGGTCGTCTTCACCAATTCCGGCAGCGAGTCTGTCCACCTGGCCTGCCGGATCGCCCGGGCCGTGACGGGCCGCAAGCGCGTCGCCAAGATGGCCGCCGGCTTCGACGGTTGGCTCGATGACGTCGCGTTCGGCAACGTCGCCACCCCGGAAGCCCGCTTCCACGACCAGCTCCGCCCGACCTCCGAAAGGACCACGCTGCTCCGGTTCAACGACTTCGAGGATGTCGGGCGGCTGTTCGACGGCAACGACGACATCGCGGCCGTGATCTACGAGCCGATGATGGCCAACGCGGCCTGCTTGATGCCGGCGGAGGGCTACCTTCAGCACGTGCAGGACGTGGCCCGGCGCCACGGCGCCCTGCTGATCGCCGACGAGGTGCTGATGGGCTTCCGCCTGCACAACGGCCTGACCAGCCACCTGTTCGGTTTGGACCCGGATCTCGCGACGGTGGGCAAGGCGGTGGCGAGCGGGATCGCAACCTCCGCCGTGCTGGGCCGAACCGCGATCCTTGACCGGTTCCAGGCTTTGAAGGGCCTGCGCGGCGGCACCTACAGCGGCAACCCGGTCGCCTGCGCGGCGGTCGAGGCCACGATGTCGCAACTGGACGCCGTGGACTATCCGGCCCTGATCGGGAAGGGCGACGCATTCCGCGCCTTCATCGAGCGCAGCTTCGACCGGGAAGGCATGCCCGTGCGGACGAGCGGGTTCGGGACGGTGTTCAGCCTATGGTTCGGGCCGGACGTGCCGAACGACTACGAGGCGGCGCAGGGCCTGATCGACGCAGACACGTCGATGGCGCTGCACCTCCATCTCCGGGAGCACGGCATGCTCGTCATGCCTTCGCCCTACGGGCGGCTCTACGTCTCGTTCGCCCATGACGACGAGGCGTTCGAGCTGATGCGCGACGCCTTCGCGAGGGCGGCCCGTGCGATGCGCCCGGCGCCGCATGCGAAGGGCGCAGCGGGCGGATGACCGCTTGATGCCTCGCCGCCACCTGCGGCACCGTGTTCGCGCAGTTCAACCTTTTCGACCCCGGGGTGGAGGGCGCCCGTGTTCTCCGCGGTTGATCTGCATGTCCGTCCTCTTGGTCGAGCAGGCAGCGGCGGGGCGGCAAACCACCTTGGGAGCATAGCATCATGGACAAGCGCCCATTCTACCACGAGGGGATGCGCGACCTGCAAGACCGCTTCGACGGCAGGCGCGTGGCGGACCGCCTCGACGAGCACCGCAGGCATGATGAGTTCTGGGAGGAGGAGCGGGACTGGATCAGCCAGGCCCAATTCTTCTTCATCGCCACCACCTTTGACGACTACGTCGATTGCAGCGTGAAGTGCGGCGATCCCGGCTTTGTCCGCATCGTCGGCCCCGCCACGCTCGAATACCCGGAATACGACGGCAACTACATGTTCCGCAGCCTCGGCAACATCGCCCGGAACCCGAACGTCGGCCTGCTGTTCGCGAAGTTCGACGGCCATGCGCGCCGCATCCGCATCAACGGCCGGGCAAGCATCATCGACGATCCGGCCGTCGTCGCGACGCATCACGGGGCGAAGCTCGTGGTGCGGATCGAGTGCGAGCTCTACGCCAACTGCCCCCGCTACATGCCGGACCTGGTGCACGGCGCGCCGTCGCCGCACCCGCCGCGGCCGGGCACGGAGCCGCCCACGCCCGAATGGAAGCAGCGCGACTACATCCGCGACGTGCTGCCGGCCGACGATCCGTTCAGGGACGTCTGACCCGCGGACAGCGTTCGCCGCTGCGCCCGTCCTCCACTCGTCCAGGGATCGCACCCATGTCGATGTTCCAGGGCCTTTCGGCCTTTCCCGTCACCCCGGCCGACGGCGATGGGCGCGTGGACGTGGCGGCGCTGCAGGTGCTGCTCGACCGGCTGAAGCGGGCCGGGGTGGACTCGGTGGGCCTGCTGGGCAGCACCGGGGCGTATCCCTACTTCACCCGGGGCGAGCGGCGCCGCGCGGTGGAGGCCGCCGTCGAATGCTTCGGCGGCACGGTGCCGATCCTGGTCGGCATCGGCGCGTTGCGGACCGATGAGGCCGAAGCCCTGGCGCGCGACGCCTGCGACGCCGGCGCGGATGCCGGCCTGCTCGCCCCCGTCTCCTACGCGCCCCTCACCGAGGATGAGGTTTTCATCCATTTCGAGGCGGTGGCCCGGGTCTCCGACCTGCCGGTCTGCATCTACAACAACCCGGGAACGACGCACTTCACGGTCTCGGCGGCACTCATCGAGCGATTGGCTCGCGTCCCCAACGTCGTCGCCGTGAAGAACCCGGCGCCGGACGCCACCGCGGTGGGCGTCCACCTGCGGGATCTCCGTTCCCGGGTGCCCGCGGCCTTCTCGTTGGGGTATAGCGTCGATTGGCACGCGGCCGAGGCGCTGCTCGCCGGTGCGGATGCCTGGTACAGCGTGCTCGCCGGAACCCTGCCGGCACCCTGCCTCGCGCTCGTACGCGCTGCCCAGGCGGGCGACCAGGACGGGGTCCGCCGGCTGAATGCGGCGCTGGAACCGTTCTGGGGACTTTTCAAGCGCCATAGCAGCTTTCGCGTGGTCCATGCGGCCGCGACGATCCTTGGCGTCCCGAACGCCGTCCCGCCCCGGCCGGTGCTGCCGCTGCCCGCGGAGGCCATCCGCGGGATCGAGCAAGCCCTGGGCGAGATCGGCCTGAGCTGAGGACAAGCCCGGCCTGACGCTTCTGGCGGGGGCGGGCAGTTGACAAGCGGCTGATCCCCATCATCAAATATATCAAATAACACACGCGGAGGAGACCACGTGCCGGGCAGGCGCCGTCGCCAAATATTGCGGAGCCGACCGGCAGCCGCGTCGCAGCCGGACGACCGCGGCCAGCCTGCCCCGTCCAAGGGCTGGCGCTGCCCTGCCTGGTTTTCAGCAAGGGCTGGGCGGCAGGGCAGACTGGTCTATCCAGGCGGCGTCCGCACCGCCGTTGATACGAGCGCCCGGCGCACCGGGTTGACCAAGGCCGAGGCGCGGATGAGCCTGTCGGCCAAGATCAGCAACCCGCCCCGGAGGCCGCCGCCGAGCGCATCGTCGGAGGCATCCTGCGGCGGGAAGGCCAATCCTGGTCGGCCGCGACGCCCGGCAGATCGCGTCGATCCAGCGCATGTTCCCGGTTGGTTACCGGCCGGCGCTCTCGTCGGGATCAAGGCACGGCGCGGTGACCGGTGATGCCTCCGCAGGCATTTCGGCCCAACGGCCTGTCCATGACGCATGGCGGCGCCCACACACCACATGGAGGATTGCACGCATGGCTGAAGCGGGAACACCTGTCGGGCCTGTCCCCGAGCCTCACGTTTCCGAGCCTCACGTTTCCGAGGCTGCGGACGCAAGCGGCTTGGCCGCCGCATCGGGCTTTGCGGCGGAGCACCTTGATGTTTTGATTGTGGGGGCTGGGCTGTCCGGCATTGGCGCGGCC
>CAXSHI010000082.1:0-19221 GCA_964236755.1 uncultured Acetobacteraceae bacterium | reverse complement strand
CTGGCTGAACTCCAGCGCGCCGAACAGGTTGCCGGTGTCGGTGATCGCCACCGCCGGCATCCGGGCGTCCTGCGCCACGGCGGCGATCTTGTCGGCCTTGATCGCGCCCTCGCTCAGCGAGTAGGCGGAGTGGACCCGCAGATGCACAAACTCGGCGTGCGGCATCAAAGCTCCTCGATTCGCCCATCCCGCAAGGTTACCCGGCGGTCCATGCGGCTGGCGAGGTCCGGGTTGTGCGTGGCGATCAGCGCCGCCACGCCCTCCATCCGCACCATGCGCAGCAGTTCCTCGAACACCACGTTGCTGGTGCCCACGTCGAGGTTGCCGGTCGGCTCGTCCGCCAGCAGCACGCCGGGCGCGTTGGCGAGCGCGCGGGCGATGGCGACCCGCTGCTTCTCGCCACCCGACAGCTTGCCCGGCAGGTGCCCGGCGCGCGCCGGCAGGCCGAAGGCGGACAGCAGCGTCATCGCCCGCTCCCGCGCCGCCCGCCGCGGACGGCCGGCGACCATCTGCGGCAGCACGATGTTCTCGGCCGCGGTGAACTCGGCCAGCAGATGGTGGGCCTGATACACGAAGCCGATGCGGTCGCGGCGGATCGCCGTGCGCTCGGCGTCCGGCAACCGCCCAGCGTCCCGCCCATCGACCATCACGACGCCCCCGTCCGGACGTTCCAGCAGGCCGGCCAAATGCAGCAGCGTGCTCTTGCCAGTGCCGGACGGCGCCACCAGCGCCACGATCTCCCCCGCATGCAGCGTGAGGTCGGCGCCTTGCAGCACGTGCAGCTCGCTGTCGCCGCTGCGGTAGGCACGGCTCACGCCTTGCAGCGACAGCGGCTCACTCATGCCGCAGCGCCTCCACCGGATCGGTCCGCGCCGCGCGCCAGCTTGGGTAGAGCGTCGCGAGCAGCGACAGGCCGAGCGCCATCGCGATCACCTGCGCCACCTCGTGCCAGTTCAGCTTGGCCGGCAGGTGCGTGAGGTAGTACACCTCGGGATTGAACACGCTGGCGCCGGTCGCGGCCTCCACCCAGTGCTGCAGCGTCTCGATGTTGAGGCAGAACAGCACGCCCAGCAGCACGCCGGCGACGGTGCCGGTCACGCCGACGCTCGCGCCGCACATCAGGAAGATGCGCATCACCGCCCCCCGCCCGGCGCCGATGGTGCGCAGCACCGCGATGTCCCGCGTCTTGTCCTTGACCATCATGATCAGCGAGGACACGACGTTGAACGCCGCCACCAGGATGATCAGCGTGAGGATCAGGAACATCACGTTCCGCTCCACCTGCACCGCGGCGAAGAAGCTGTTGTTGCTCTGCTGCCAATCGACGACGCGCACCGGCGTGCCGGACAGCGCCGCCGTGATCGCCTGGCTGATCGGGCGCACGTCCTGCGGGTCGGACACCATGACCTCGATGTGGGAGGCGGCGCCGGGCTGCTGGAAGAAGATCTGCGCGGCCTCCAGCGGCAGGAACACGAAGGAGGTGTCATACTCGTTCATGCCGACCTGGAACACCGCCACGACACGGTAGGCGCGCACCCGGGGGATTGTGCCGAACGCGGTCGCGGCCCCTTGGGGCGACACGAGGGTGAGCGGGCTGCCGACCGTCAGGCCGAACTTCTGCGCGAGGCCCACGCCGACCGCAACCGCGTCCTCCCCCTGGAAATCGTCGAGCGTGCCGGCCCGGATGTTGTCGCTGACCGCGTGCATGCGGCGGAAGTCCTCCGGCCGAATGCCGCGCACGAGACCGCCGGCCGACTGCCCGCGCGGCCCCGTCAGCAGCACCTGCCCGTCCACGACCGGCACGGCGGAGACGACGCCGGGCACAGCCGCGACCTGCGCTGCCATGGCCTGATACCCCGTGAGCGCGCCGCCGGCGGGATAGACGCCTAGGTGGCCGTTGAAGCCCAAGATGCGGTTCAGCAGGTCCACCTGGAACCCGCCCATCACCGACATCACGATGATCAGCGTCGCCACGCCCAGCGCGATGCCGACCAGGCTGAAGCCTGCGATCACCGACACGAAGCGTTCGCCGCGGCGGGCGCGCAGGTAGCGGCCGGCCACGGCGCGCTCAAAAGGTCCGAACATGTTACGCCATATGGGCGAGCGCCGCGTCCAGCGTAAGCTCCTGCCGCTCCCCGGTCGCGCGGCGCTTCAGTTCCACCGTGCCGGCGGCGGCGGCGCGCGGGCCGACGATGACCTGCCACGGATGGCCCATCAGGTCGGCGTCGGCGAACTTCACCCCGGCTCGCTCCTCCCGGTCATCATACAGCGCGCGGCCGGGCAGGGCGGCGTAGGCCTGCTCGCAGAGCGCGCCGGTGGCGGCGTCGCCCTGCTTCAGGTTGAGGATTGCCGCCCGGAACGGGGCGACGCTGTCGGGCCAGATGATGCCGGCGTCGTCGTGGTGCGCCTCGATCAGCGCGCCCACGAGGCGGGACACGCCGATGCCGTAGCTGCCCATGTTGGGCAAGATCGGCGTGCCGTCGGGTCCGGCGACCTGCAGGCCCACCAGCCCGCTATACAGGGTGCCGAAGTTGAAGATCTGGCCCACCTCGATTCCCCGCCCCTCGCGCCGCCGCTCCGCCGGCACCCGCTCCCAGGCGGCGAGGTCGTGCTTCTCGTCGGTCGCGGCGTAGGGCGCCGTGACCGCGGCGAAGAAGCGGTCGAGCTGCTCGGGGTCGGTGTGATCCACGTCGTCGGTGCCGATCTGGATCGTCTCGACGCCGGCGTCGTAAAACACCTGGCTTTCGCCCGTGGGCGCCAGGATGTGGAACTCGTGGCTCAGGTCGCCGCCGATCGGCCCGGTGTCGGCCGCCATCGGCACGGCCTGCACGCCCAGCCGCCGGAAGGTGCGCAGGTAGGCCAGCATCATGATGCGGTAGCTGCGCACCGCCGCCGCATGGTCCAGGTCGAAGGAGTAGCCGTCCTTCATCAGGAACTCGCGTCCGCGCATCACGCCGAAGCGGGGCCGGGTCTCGTCGCGGAACTTCCACTGGATGTGATAGAGCATCTGCGGCAGCTCGCGGTAGCTGCGGACCGATTGGCGCAAGAGGTCGGCGATCAGCAGCTCGTTGGTGGGGCTGTAGATCAGGTCGCGGTCATGCCGGTCCTTGAGGCGCAGCATCTCCGGGCCGTAGGCGTCGTAGCGGCCGGACTCCCGCCACAGGTCAGCGGATTGCAGGGTTGGCAGCAGCAGTTCCTGCGCGCCCACGCGGTCCTGCTCTTCCCGCACCACCTGCGCGATGTTGCGCAGCACGCGCCAACCGGCTGGAAGCCAGGCGTAGATGCCCGCCGTCACCTGCCGCACCAGCCCAGCCCGCAGCATCAGCCGGTGCGAGGCGATCTGCGCCTCCGCCGGGATTTGCTTGATGGTGGGCAGCAGCGAGCGGGTCAGACGCATTTTGAACCTGTGTCAGTGGGGCCGCACGGACCCTACAGGCCCGGCGGCTCGGTCACCAGCCGCCCGCCTTTGAATGTTGTGTTCTGAAAATAGCGTCAGGCACATATTATTTTGTGCGACGCACAACCTTTTTTTGTTCGATTATGCCGAGCGTTACGCGAATCCGCGTGACACCATTCCATACTGGAACTATCAAGGAAGGGTGGCCCGCGCGCTGGCGGCGCAGCGGGCCGAGTTTAGGGAGGAAACGCCGATCACACAGCAGACCAGGGCGTCATATCCTGGTCTGCTGTGAAGATCACTTGTCGGCCCCCGCCCCGTCCAGGCAAATCTACAGCCTGAATACGGTTTTTTTGTCCTGTTGTACAAAGTCTGATGCCCCGGCGGGCAAACGGTGGTGAGCCGCCCATAAAATGGTCATGCGACGCGGAATGACCACCAGCTGCTCCGGATGACCAGCATGGCCACGCCCCACAGCACGGCCGAGATGATGGTCGTCGCCAGCAGCTTGCGTCCGATCAGCGGCCGTTCCGGCGCGCCGCGCCAACCGGTCGCCGGGTCGGCCTCGGAGACCGGCCGCGTGCCGAACGGCAGCACGGCGAACAGCACGGTCCACCAGATCAGCGTGTAGAGCACGAACGCCGTAAAGCCGCTCAAGTCCCGCTCCCCATCACACTCGGAGCAGGTGCACGTCCACCATCGGCCGCTTCTGCAGACGCTTGCCCAGGGCGCGGCGCAGCGCGGCGCGCGCGGCGTCGGCCAGCGCCGAGTCGTCCCGACGCATCAAGGCCGGCAGCCCGGCGACCGCCTGGGTGAACTCACTGGCAACCCGCGCGGCTTCCGGGTCGTCCGGCTCGAACAGCCCGGGCGCGCTGACCCGCGCCTGCCCGATCATCTTGCCGGCGCCGTCCACGGCAAAGCTGCCCAGCACGACGCCGTTGAACAGCATCCGCCGCCGGGCCGCGAGCACGCCGCCGTTCAGCGGCACCACCCGGTTGCCGTCGAGCGCCAGCCGCCCGACCGGCGCGCTGTCCACGACCTCCGGCCGGCCCGGAGACAGGCTGAGCACGTCTCCGTCCTCCAGCAGGATCGGCGTCGCGCCGCACTCTTGCGCCAACGCCGCATGAGCCGAGAGGTGCCGCCATTCGCCGTGCACGGGGACCGAGTACTTCGGCTTCACCAAGGCATAAAGCTGCCGCAGCTCGTCGCGCGCTGGGTGGCCGGACACGTGGGTCATCGCGTCGTCGTCGGTGATGACCCGCACGCCGCGGCGCACCAGGCTGTCCTGCACCAGGGTGATCGGCCGCTCGTTGCCGGGGATCATGCGGCTGCTGAAGATCACCGTGTCGCCCTCCCCCAGCGCAATGTTGGGATGGGTGTCGGCGGCGATGCGCGACAGGGCGCTGCGCGGCTCCCCCTGGCTGCCCGTCACGAGGATCAGCAGGTTGTTGTCTGGGACCGACCCGGCCTCATCCTCCGACACGAACTCCGGCAGGCCGCGGAGATAGCCGCATTCTCGCGCCGCCGTCTCCAGGTTGCGGAGCGACCGGCCGACCAGGGCCACGTGGCGGCCGGCGTCGCGCGCCGCCAGCACCACGCTCTCGACCCGCGCCACGTTGCTGGCGAAGCACGTCACCGCCACCCGGCCGCGCATCGGGCGGATCAGCTCGGACAGGCTGCGCCGCACCTCCGCCTCGCTGCCGGAATGGCCATCGACCATGGCGTTGGTGCTGTCGCACACCATGGCCAGCACGCCCTCCTCGCCCAGGCGGCGGAACGCGGCCTCGTCGGTTGCCGGGCCGATCAGCGGGTTGGGGTCGAGCTTCCAATCGCCGGTGTGCAGGATCGTACCATAGGGAGTGCGGATGGCCAGCGCCTGCGCTTCCGGCAAGGAGTGCGCGACCGGCATCAGCTCCAACGAGAACGGCGGCAGCTCGATCCGTCCGCCGGAGGGGATCGTGTGGATGCGGACCTCGGCGAGCAGCCCGGCCTCGATCAGCTTGCGCTTCAGCACCGCCGTTGCGAACGGCGTCGCATAGACGGGGCAGCGAAGCTGGCGCCAGAGATGCGCCACGGCGCCGATATGGTCCTCATGCGCGTGAGTGATGACCAGGGCCAGCAACTGATCCCGGCGCTCGGCGATGAAGCCGGGGTCGGGCATCATAATCTCGATCTCGGGATTGTCATTGCCGCCGAAGCCGATCCCGCAATCAATCGCGAGCCACTTCCCGCCGCAGCGGTACAAATTCAGGTTCATGCCAATCTCGCCCGTCCCGCCCAAGGGCAGGAAGGCCAGATCACCGCTAAAAGCGTCCATCTAATCGCCTTCGATTGTTCTTATTCTGTCGCGACTCAATGTGGGTGCGGGATTACGGTCCGCCAACAAGCGAAGTCCGTTGAGCGTCAGATCGGGGTCGATACGCTCGATAATGGTGGTGCCCTCGGCCAGCATCGGCGCGAGGCCGCCGGTGGCGACGACCTTGAGCGGCTCGTCATGCTCGGCGCGGATGCGGGCGACCAGCCCCTCGACCAGGCCGACATAGCCCCAGTAGATGCCGGACTGCATGGCGGGGATGGTGGACCGGCCGATTACCGCTTGCGGCCGGCCGATGCCGATGCGTGGCAGACGGGCGGCGGCCTTGTGCAGCGCCTCGAGGGACAGGTTGATGCCCGGCGCGATGACGCCGCCGAGATAGCCGCCGTCCGGCGCCACCACGTCGAACGTCGTCGCCGTGCCGAAGTCGATGACGATGAGCGGGCCGCCGTAGCTCTGGTGGGCGGCGAGCGTGTTGAGCAGGCGGTCCGCGCCGACCTCGGCCGGATTGTCGAGGCGGATGTCGAAGCCCCAATCGAGGTTGGACCGGGCCACCAGCGGCTCCGTCGCGAACCATTCGCGGCACAGGCGGCGCAGGTGGTAAAGCGCCGCGGGCACCACGGTGCCGATCACGGCGCGGTTGATTTCGCCGGGTTTCAGCCCGGCGAACGACAGCAGGGTCAGCAGCCAGACGGCATATTCGTCTGAGGTGCGCTGCGGCTCAGTCGCGATGCGCCAGACGCCGCGCCAGGCAGTGCCGTCATGCACGGCGAAAACTACGTTGGTGTTCCCGGCATCGACGACCAGCAGCACGGGCTAGACTCCTCCGTCCGCATGGTGCGGTCGGACGAGCGGGGCGGCCCGGCTCACCCGAACAGCACCCGCGCCGCTTGCTGCGCCGCGGCGACAAGCGGCGCCGGGAACACGAAGAACAGCGTCGTTACCAGGGCGCCGACACCGGCGACGAAGGAGACGGAGGCGGGCCGCGCGTCGAAGGCCGGCTCGGCCGGGTCGAAGTACATGACCTTGATGACCCGCAGGTAGTAGAAGGCACCGACCACGCTGGTCAGCACGCCGATAACCGCGAGCGTCCAGTAGCCCGACTGCACCGCCGGCAGGAAGACATACAGCTTGCCGAAGAAGCCGGAGAACGGCGGGATGCCCGCCATGCTGAACATGAACACCGCCATCGCGAGTGCCAAGCCCGGGTCGGACCGGGCGAGGCCGGCGAGATCGCCGATCCGCTCCAATTGCCGGCCGCGGCGGCGCATGGCGATGATGCAGGCGAACACCCCGGCGCTCATGAACACGTAGGTCGCCATATACACCAGCACGCCGCGGATGCCGTCCGCCGTGCCGACCGCGAGGCCCACGAGGGCATATCCCATGTGGCCGATGCTGGAGTAGGCCATCAGCCGCTTGATGTTGGCCTGGCCGATGGCGGCGAGCGAGCCGAGCAGCATGGAGGCGATAGAGACCAGCACGATGAGCTGGGTCCATTGCGGGGTGATGTGCCCGAACGGCACCTCCAATGCACGGAGCAGCAGCGCGATGGCCGCGACCTTGGGTGCCGTGCTCATGAAGGCCGTTACCGGGGTCGGCGCGCCCTCGTACACGTCGGGCGTCCACATGTGGAACGGCACGGCCGAGAGCTTGAACGCTAGCCCGGCGACGATGAACACCATGCCGACGACCAGCCCGGCGGATACGCCGTCCGGCGTGGCCAGCGTGCGGAACAACTCGCCGAACTGCATGGTGCCGGCGAACCCGTAGGTGAGCGAGATGCCATACAGCAGCAGCCCAGAGGCGAGCGCGCCCAGCACGAAGAACTTGAGGCCGGACTCCGCCGAGCGCAGGTCGTCCCTGGCGAAGGCGCATAGGACGTAGAGCGCCAGCGATTGCAGCTCCAGCCCCATGTAGAGCGTCATCAGGCTTGAGGCGCTGCACATCACCATCATGCCGACGGTGGACAGCAGGATTAGCACCGGGAACTCGAACCGGCTGATGCCCTCCCGCACGTTGTAGTCGAGCGCCAGCACGGCCGACAGCCCGGCGCCGGTCAGGATCAGCAGCTTCATGTAGCTGCCGAACCCGTCCACGACGAACAGCCCACGATAGGCCCCGCCGACCTGGCTGCCCAGCACCAGCACCCCTGCGAGCACAAGCGCGGCAAGCGACAGCATGGTGCAGGTGAACGCCGGGTCGGGCTTGCGCAACACGCCGAACACCAGGATCGCCATTGCGCAGACGGCGAGGACGATCTCCGGCAGCGCCATGGTCCAGTTCATGGCGCAATCCCCGCGAGCTTCGGTGCGGCAAGCGCCGCAATGTGGGAGTCCACCATGGCATGCACGGTGGCACCAAAGAATTGCGTGAAACTCGACGGGTAGATGCCCATCCACAGCGTGAGCAGCACGAGCGGCGCGAAGATCGCCACCTCCCGCGGCGACAGGTCCAGGATGCCGCGCAGGTCGTCGCGCGTGATCACCCCGAAGATCACCCGGCGATACAGGTACAGCATGTAGGCCGCGCCCAGGATCATGCCGAAGCTGCCGAGGTAGGCGAGGTAGAGGCTGACCTTGAACGCGCCGACCAGCACCAGGAACTCGCCCACGAACCCGGCAGTGCCGGGCAGCCCGACGCTCGCCATGGTGAACACCATGAACACGACGGCGTAGGCCGGCATGCGCTGGGCCAGGCCGCCATAGCGGGCGATGTCACGGGTGTGGATACGGTCGTAGATCACGCCGACGCACAGGAACAGCGCCGCCGAGACGATGCCGTGCGACAGCATCTGGAACAGCGCGCCCTGCAGGCCCTGCGCGTTGAAGGTGAAGATGCCGATCACGACGACGCCCATATGGGCGACCGACGAATAGGCGATCAGCTTCTTCATGTCGGTCTGCGCCAGCGCCACCAGCGAGGTGTAGATGACGGCGACCACGCCCAGGGTGAACATCAGCGGCGCGAACTGCTGGCTTGCCTGCGGCAGCATGGGCAGCGAGAAGCGCAGGAAGCCGTACGCTCCCATCTTCAGCAGCACGCCCGCCAGGATCACCGAGCCGGCGGTCGGCGCCTCCACATGCGCGTCCGGCAGCCAGGTGTGGACGGGCCACATCGGCACCTTGACCGCAAAGGAGGCGAAGAAGGCAAGGAACAGCCAGAACTGCATGGCCGCCGGCAGCGGCGTCTGCATCAGCACCGCGAGGTCGGTGGTCCCCGCATGATACCAGATCGCCAGCAGCGCCAGCAGCATCAGGATGGAGCCGGCCAGCGTGTAGAGGAAGAACTTGAAGCTCGCATAGACCCGGCGCGGCCCGCCCCACACCCCGATGATCAGGAACATCGGGATCAGCACGCCCTCGAAGAACATGTAGAACACGATGAAATCCTGGGCCGAGAACATACCCACCATCATGGTTTCCAGCACCAGGAAGGCGAGCATATACTCGCGGACCCGCACGGTGATGCTGTCCCAGCTCGCCAGGATGCAGATCGGCGTGAGGGCCGTGGACAGCAGCACGAACAAGACGGAGATGCCGTCTACGCCCATGCGGTAGCCGACGCCGAACTCCGGCAGCCAGGACAGGCTTTCCTTGAACTGGAAGCCGGGGTCGCTGATGTCGAACTTGACCCACAGCACCAGCGAGACAGCGAACACGATCAGGCTGGTCCACAACGCCGCCCAGCGTGCGTTGCTGGCCACCACGGACTCCTCCCCGCGCACCGTCATGATGAACAGGCCGCCGGCCAGCGGCAGCCAGGTCAGCAAGGACAGGATCGGGAAACCGGCCGCGTTCACGCCATTCATGGGGGGATCACCGGAACAGCAGGAAGATGCTGACCAGCAGCACGAGGCCGATCAGCATGGTGAAGGCATAGACGGCAATCGAGCCGGTCTGAATACGCACCACCTGGGCCGAGCTGTCGGAGGTGAGCGCCGCGATGCCGTTCGGGATACCGTCGATCACCTGGGCGTCGCCGACCTGCCACAAGGTCCGGGCGAGCCAGACCGCCGGGCGGACGAACATGACGTTATACAACTCGTCGAAATACCACTTGTTCAGCACGAAGCGGTAAACCCCCGGCACTGCCGCGGCCAGGCGCCCGGGAAGCTCCGGGCGCGCCACGTACATCACGTAGGCCAGGGCGATGCCGAGCACGCCGACGAGGGTGGGCAGCAGGCTGATGATGCCGGGCACACGGTGCATGTCGTCCAGCACCGAGTTGCCCGGAGCATTCACGATGCTGCCGCGCCAGAACTCCAGCCAGCCCTCGCCGATGAAGGACCCCTCGAACGCGAACCCCGCCGCCACGGCGCCGAGGGCCAAGACGACCAGCGGGCCGAGCATGACGGACGGGCTTTCGTGAACGTGGGCCAGCTTGTCCGCGCTGGCCCGCGACGTGCCATGGAAGGTCAGGATCAGCAGGCGCCAGGAGTAGAATGCCGTCAGGAACGCCGCGACCGTGCCGCAGAAGAAGCCGTACATCCCGGATGCGCTGCCCCGGGCAAATGCAGCCTCAAGGATCGCGTCCTTGGAGTAGTAGCCGGCAAAGATCGGGATGCCGGCGAGCGCCAGGCTGCCGATCCACATGACGGCATAGGTCACGGGGATCTTGCGCCAGATGCCGCCCATGTTGCGGATGTCCTGCTCGTCCGACATCGCATGGATCACCGACCCGGCGCCCAGGAACAGCAACGCCTTGAAGAAGGCATGGGTGAACAGATGGAAGATGGACGCCTGATAGGCGCCCACTCCGGCAGCGATGAACATGTAGCCGAGTTGCGAGCAGGTCGAGTAGGCGATGATGCGCTTGATGTCGTTCTGCACGCAGCCGATGGTTGCGGCGAACAGGCAGGTGCTGGCCCCCATGAAGGCGATGAAGCCCAGCGCATGAGGGGCATACTCCAGGATGGGCGACATCCGCGCCATCAGGAACACGCCCGCCGTCACCATGGTTGCGGCGTGGATCAACGCCGAAACCGGCGTCGGCCCCTCCATCGCGTCCGGCAGCCAGGTGTGCAGGCCCAGCTGCGCCGACTTGCCGGCCGCACCCAGGAACAGCAGAACGCCGATGACCTCGTAGGCGCGCCAGGTGCCGCCGAGCACGTGGTAGGTGTCGCCCGCATGCTCATGCACGCGCGCGAAGATCTCCGGGAACTCGACGGAGCCGAACAGCAGGAACACGAGCGCGATGCCGACGGCGAAGAACAGGTCGCCGACCCGGTTGACGATGAACGCCTTCATCGCGGCGCGGCAGGCGCTGGGGCGGTCGTACCAATAGCCGATCAGCAGGTAGCTCGCGAGGCCCACGCCCTCCCAGCCGAAGAACAGCTGCACCAGGTTGTCCGCCGTGACCAGCATCAGCATGGCAAAGGTGAACAGGCTGAGGTAGCTGAAGAAGCGCGGGATCGTCGCGTCATGGCTCATGTAGCCGACGCTGTAGATGTGGATCAGCGTCGCGATGAACGTCACCATCGCCACCATCACCGCCGACAGTGTGTCGTAGCGCAGCGCCCATTCGACGTGGAAGCCCTCGACCTGCATCCAGGTGCCGAGGGAGACGGTGCCGGGCAGCCCTTCCCCGCTCAGGAACGGCAGGAAGCTCGCGGTGCCGCAGATCGCGGCGACGACCATCAGCAGGATGGTCACGGCCTCGCTGGCCTTGTCGCCGATTTGGCGGCCGAGCAGGCCCGCAGTCAGCGCACCCAGCAGCGGGGCAAACACGGCGACGGCATAGAGCATCCGCTAGCCCTTCATCAGGTTCACGTCCTCGACCTCGATCGAGCCACGGTTGCGGAAATAGACCACGACGACCGCAAGCCCGATGGCCGCCTCCGCCGCCGCGACGGTCAGCACGAACAAGGCGAAGACCTGGCCCGCGAGGTCGTTCAGCGCCGAGCTGAACGCCACTAGGTTCAGGTTGACGGCGAGCAGGATCAACTCGATCGACATCATGATGACGATGACGTTCTTGCGGTTCAGAAAGATGCCGAAGATGCCGAGTATCAGCAGGATCGCGGCCACCGTGAGATAGTGGCCGACGCCGATGGTGGTCATCCGTGCTCCCCGGGTCCGGGCAGGCCGACGCCGTGGGTGTGCGGGGCGTCGGCCAGCACCGGCTCCGGCTCGCGCTTCGGGCGGATGATGCCGGTGATGTTCGTGCCGGCGCCGAAGCCCACCGGCATGATCTCCAGCGTATCGGACACCTGGCGCGCGTTCTGCCGGGCGATGCTCTGGCGGCGGCTGGTGGTGCGCTCCCGATGGGTCAGCACGATGGCGCCGATCATTGCCACCATCAGGATCAGCCCGGCCATCTGGAACAGGAAGATGTAGTCGGTGTAGATCAGCCGGCCCAGCGCCTGCGTGTTGCTGACGCCCAAGGGCGTAGTGCTGAGCCGAAGCGCCGAGGCCTGCGGCGCGAACTTCCAGCCGCCCAGCACCAGCAGCAGCTCGCCGAACAGCACGGCGCCCACGGTCGCGCCGACCGGCAGGTAACGCTGGTAGCCCTCCCGCAGCTGGCCGAAGTTCACGTCGAGCATCATCACGACGAACAGGAACAGCACCGCGACCGCGCCGACATAAACGATCAGCAGGATCATCGCCAGGAACTCGGCGCCGGCGATCAGGAACAACGCAGCCGCGTTGAAAAACGCCAGGATCAAGAACAGCACAGAATGCACGGGGTTGCGCGAGGTCACGACGGCGGCGGCCGACCCGAGCAGGATGGCTGAGAACAGGTAAAATGCAGCGGTGACGATCATTCAAGCGACCTGGCGGTAGGGCATCAGAAAGACCTAGCGGTAAGGCGCGTCAAGCTCAAGCCGCTTGGACAACTCGCTTTCCCAGCGATCACCGTTCGAGAGCAGGCGCTCCTTGTTGTAGAGCAGCTCCTCACGGGTCTCGACGGCGAACTCGAAATTCGGGCCTTCGACGATGGCATCCACCGGGCAGCTTTCCTCGCACAGGCCGCAATAGATGCATTTCGTCATGTCGATGTCGTAGCGCGTGGCGCGGCGGCTGCCGTCGTCGCGCGGCTCGGCCTCGATGGTGATGGCGAGCGCCGGGCACACGGCCTCGCATAGCTTGCAGGCAATGCAACGTTCCTCGCCGTTAGGATAGCGGCGCAGCGCGTGCTCGCCTTTGAACCGCGGCGAGATCGGCCCCTTCTCGTAGGGGTAGTTGATGGTCGCCTTCTGCCGGAAGAAGTATTTCAGCGTCAGCGACATGCCGGAGATCAGCTCGCCGAGCAGGAGGCTGCGTGCGGTGCGGTCCAGGAAAGCCATGGGTCAGTTCCTAATCTGCCCGGCGGCATAGGCTCCGCCAGGCAAGAGAGCAAGGGTTAGGCCGGGTGCGTGCCGGGCAGCCAGCCCATTGCCAGCAACACGCCCGCCGTCAGGATCAGCCAGCCAAGCGACAAAGGCAGGAACACCTTCCAGCCGAGACGCATCAACTGATCGTAGCGGAAACGCGGGAAGGTCGCGCGCACCCAGACGAACATGAACAGCACGAGGCAGATCTTGGCGATGAACCAGATTGGGCCAGGCACCCAGGTGAAGGGTGGAAACGGGATCGGGCTGAGCCAGCCGCCGAGAAACAGGATCGACGTCATCGCCGACATCAGGATCATGTTGGCGTATTCGCCGAGAAAGAACAGCCCAAAGGTCATCGCGCCGTACTCGACGTGGAACCCACCGACGATCTCGCTCTCGCCTTCCGGCAGGTCGAACGGCGCGCGGTTGGTCTCGGCCAGCGTCGAGATGAAGAACACGATGAACATGGGGAACAGCGGGATGAAGAACCACACGTGCTCCTGCGCCCGGACGATCTCCGTCAGATTGAGGCTGCCGGCGCAGAGCAGCACGGTGACGATGACGAAGCCCATGCTGACCTCGTAGCTCACCATCTGCGCCGCCGAACGCATCGCGCCGAGGAAGGCGTACTTCGAGTTGCTAGCCCAGCCGGCGATGACGATGCCATAAACGCCGAGGCTGCTGATCGCGAACAAGTAGAGGATGCCGACGTTGATGTCGGCGATGGCCCAGCCGTCGTTCACCGGGATTACGGCCCAGGCGATCATCGCCAGCGTCATCGTGAGCAGCGGCGCCACGACGAACAGGATGCGGTTCGCCCCAGTGGGGATGATCGTCTCCTTCATCAGCATCTTCACCGCGTCGGCGAAGGGCTGCGCCATGCCGAACGGCCCCACCACGTTCGGGCCTTTGCGCGCCTGCATCGCCGCCAGCACCTTGCGCTCGGCCAAGGTGAGGTAGGCGACGCTCATCAGCACCGGCACCAGCATCGCCAGAGTCTGCACGACCGTCAGCAACAGGGTGCCGAACGGGGTGGCGATGAAGGCGCTCATCGGATCGTCACTCCGCCGCCTGGAGCAGCGGGGCCGTGTAGGTACGGGTGCACTCGGCCATGGTGGCGCTGGCGCGGTTGATGGCGTTGGTCTGGTAGTAGTTGCCCACCGCCGGCTGCAGCGCGTCGCGCCCGACGCCTGTGGGGTCGCCGGACGGCCCGGCCTGATCCGTGCAGCCCCGGCGCGGCAGTTCCTGCAGCGTCGCGAACACTGGGCTCACCACGGCCAGGCGCTCCCGCACGCCTTGGATGGTGTCATAGGGCAGCGGCTTGCCCAGCACGGCGCTGAACGCGCGCAGGATGGCCCAGTCCTCCCGCGCCTCGCCCGGCGGCTGGGTGGCGACGTAGCCGCGCTGCACCCGGCCCTCCGTGTTCACGTAGGTGCCTCCCTTCTCCGTGTAGGCGGCACCAGGCAGGATGACGTCGGCGCGGGCAGCGCCGCGGTCGCCGTGATGTCCCTGATAGACGACGAACGTGCCGGCGCCGATGGCAGCGGTGTCGAACTCGTCGGCGCCCAGAAGCCACAGCAGGTCCGTGCCGCCGCCCAGCATCGCAGGCAGCGCCTTGCCGCCGGCACCGGGCAGGAAGCCGAGGTCGAGCGCCCCGACCCGGGCCGCGGCCGTGTGCAGCACATTGAAGCCGTGCCACTCGGGGGTCAGCGCGCCGACCGACGCGGCGAGCGCCCAGGACGCCGCCAGCACCGCCGCGCCATCCGCCCGGCGCAGCGCACCTTGGCCGACGATGATCATCGGCCGCTTGGCGCCGCGCAGCATCTCCGCCGCATCCTCGATGGCCGCGACGCCCTCGCCAAGGTGCCGCGCCGTGTAGGTCAAGTCCGCCGGCTGCCCGACATAGGCGACCGGGCACCCGCCCCCGTTCATGCGCTTGCGGATGCGGGCATTCAGCACCGGCGCCTCGCGCCGCGGATTGCTGCCGATCAGCAGAATGGCATCCGCGTCCTCGATGCCGGCGACCGTCGTGTTGAAGGTGTAGAAGTCCCGCCGCCCGGCCTCCAGCGCCGCGCCGTCCTGGCGGCAGTCGAGGTTCTGCGAGCCGAGCGAGGCCATCAGGTCCTTGAGCGCCACCATGCTCTCGGCGTCGCACAGGTCGCCCGCCACCGCGCCGATGCGGTCGCCGGGCAGGCCCTTGAGCTTGGCCGCGATGGCGCCGAACGCCTCCGGCCAGCTCGCCGGGCGCAGCTTGCCATCCTGGCGCACCCAGGGCTTGTCGAGGCGGCGGCGTTTCAGCCCGTCATGGCTGAAGCGCGACTTGTCGCCCAGCCACTCCTCGTTTACGTCCTCATTGGTGCGCGGCAGCACGCGCAGCACCTCGGAGCCGCGGGCATCCACCCGGATGCTGGCGCCCAGGGCATCATGCACATCGACGCTGTCGGTCTTGCGCAGCTCCCACGGGCGCGCGGTGAAGCTGTAGGGCTTGTTCAGCAACGCGCCAACCGGGCAGATATCGATCAGGTTGCCGGACAGCTCAGTGGTGAGCGCCTTCTCGATGTAGGTGCCGACCTCCATGTTCTCGCCGCGCGAGGTAGCGCCCATCTCCGCGACGCCTGCGACCTCGCTGCTGAAGCGGATGCAGCGGGTGCAATGGATGCAGCGGGTCATGAACGTCTTGACCAGCGGGCCCAGGTACTTGTCTTTCACCGCCCGTTTGTTCTCGGCGAAGCGGGAATGGTCCATGCCGTAGGAATACGCCTGGTCCTGCAGGTCGCACTCGCCGCCCTGGTCGCAGATCGGGCAGTCGAGGGGATGGTTGATCAGCAGGAACTCCATCACCCCGCGGCGCGCCTGGCGCACCACGGCGGTGTCGGTCTTGACCACCATGCCATCCGCCACGGGATACGCGCAGCTCGCGACGGGCTTCGGCGCTTTCTCGACCTCGACCAGGCACATGCGGCAGTTCCCGGCAACGGACAGCCGCTCGTGGTAGCAGAAGCGCGGGATCTCGACGCCCGCGGCCTCGCATGCTTGCAGGACGGATGCGCCATTCGGGACTTCAACCTCGGTCCCATCGACGGTCAACTTGGCCATTACGCTGTCTTTCTTTGCAGATGGACCGATGGCGCCTACTCGGCCGCCATCGGCAACGGCCGCGGCGCCCGCGCGGCCTTGTACTGGGCGATGCGCTCTTCCATTACCGGGCGGAAATGCCGGATCAGGCCCTGGATCGGCCAGGCCGCCGCGTCTCCCAGCGCGCAGATCGTGTGCCCCTCGATCTGCTTCGTCACCTTTTCCAGGGTATCGATCTCGTCGAGTTCCGCCCGGCCCTGCACCATGCGGTGCATGACCCGCATCATCCAGCCGGTGCCCTCCCGGCATGGCGTGCACTGGCCGCAGCTTTCGTGCTTGTAGAACTGCGCCAGCCGGTCGATGGCGCGGATCACGTCGGTGGACTTGTCCATGACGATGACGCCCGCCGTGCCCAGGCCTGACTTCACGTCGCGCAGGCTGTCGAAATCCATCAGCACGGTGTCGCAGATGTCCTTGGGCAGCAGCGGCACGCTGGACCCGCCGGGGATCACCGCGAGCAGGTTGTCCCACCCTCCGCGCACGCCGCCGGCATAGGTGTCGATCAGCTCGCGGAGCGGGATGCCCAGTTCCTCCTCCACGTTGCACGGCTTGTTCACGTGGCCGCTGATGCAGAAGATCTTGGTGCCGGTGTTCTTCGGCCGCCCGAGCGCCGAGAACCAGGCGCCGCCACGGCGCAGGATGGTGGGCACCACCGCGATGGTCTCGACGTTGTTCACCGTGGTCGGGCAGCCGTACAGCCCCACCGCGGCCGGGAACGGCGGCTTGAGCCGCGGCATGCCCTTCTTGCCCTCCAGGCTCTCCAGCAACGCCGTCTCCTCGCCACAGATGTAGGCGCCGGCGCCGCGGTGCACGTAAAGGTCGAAATCGTAGCCAGACCCGGCGGCGTTCTTGCCCAGCAGGTTCGCCGCATAAGCCTGGTCCACCGCCGCCTGCAAGTTGCAAGCCTCGTTGTAGTACTCGCCTCGCACGTAGATGTAGCAGACGGAAGCGCCCATCGCGAAGGACGCGATCAGGCAACCCTCGATCAGCTTGTGCGGATCGTGGCGCAGGATGTCGCGGTCCTTGCAGGTGCCGGGCTCGCTTTCGTCGGCGTTGACGACAAGGTAGCTGGGCCGCCCGTCAGGTGCCGCCTGCTTCGGCATGAACGACCACTTCATGCCGGTCGGGAACCCGGCGCCGCCGCGGCCGCGCAGCCCCGACGCCTTCATCTCGTCGATGATCACGTCGCGCCCACGGGCGATGATCGCCGCCGTCCCATCCCAGTCGCCGCGGGCGCGGGCGCCCTCCAGCGTCCAGTCGTGCTGGCCGTAGAGGTTGGTGAAAATGCGGTCCTGGTCGGCGAGCATCCGCGTTACTCCCCAGCAATCGGTATCATGTTCAATGTCGTCGGCCCGCCCTCGGGCGCCGAGGTGATCCGCCCGATCACCGAACCCGGCTTGGGCTTCTCGCCCCGGCGCAAAGCCTGCAGCAGCCCCACGGTGCGGTCGTAATCGAGATCTTCGTAGTAGTCGTCGTCCACCTGCAAGATCGGAGCGTTCACGCAGGCGCCAAGGCACTCGACCTCGGACATCGTGAACATCCCGTCGGCGCTCGTCTGTCGCCAGCCCTTGATGCCCGACTCGTCCCGGCAGGCCCGGGTCACGTCATCCGAGCCGCGCAGCCAGCACGGCGTGGTGCCGCACACCTGCAGGTGATGGCGCCCCATCGGGTTGGTGTTGAACATCAGGTAGAACGTCGCGACCTCATAGACGCGGATCGGCGGCAGTTCGAGCCGGGTCGCCACCACGTCCATGGCCGCGCGCGGCACCCAGGCGCTACCGGTCTGCCGCCGCATCTGCCCCTGCACGACATAGAGCAGCGGCAGCACGCCGCTGGCTTTGCGGCTGGGCGGGTACTTGGTCAGGATGGCGTTGATCTCGGCCTCGCTCGCCTCATCGAAGGCGAAGTGCTGCGGCTGCGTGGCCCCTTCCCCACTCGACCCGTCGCCGATGTTCTCCGCCGTGCCAAGGCCGACCTGGGACCCGTGCGGCCCTCCGAGATGCTCCGACATGCTCTACCTATCGATCTCGCCGAACACGACGTCGATGGAGCCGATGATGGCCACCGCGTCGGCCAGCATGTGGCGCTTGGACATGTGCTCGATGGCCTGCAGGTGGGCAAAGCCGGTCGGGCGGATCTTGCAGCGATACGGCCGGTTGCTGCCATCCGCGATCAGGTACACCCCAAACTCCCCCTTTGGGCTTTCTGTGGCCGTGTAGGTCGAGCCTGCCGGGATGTGATACCCCTCGGTGTAAAGCTTGAAGTGATGGATCAGCGCCTCCATCGAGCGCTTCATCTCCTGCCGGCGCGGCGCGGTGAACTTGCGGTCCTCGATCTTGACCGCGCCAGGCTGCATCTGCTCCAGGCATTGCTGGATGATGTAAACGCTCTGCCGCATCTCGGCCATGCGGACCAGATAGCGGTCGTAGCAGTCGCCGTTGCGCGCGACGGGGATGTCGAACTCGACGTGCTCGTACATGTCGTAGGGCTGCGACTTGCGCAGGTCCCACGGCACGCCGCTCGCGCGGATGCAGGGTCCGCTGAACCCCCAGGCCAGGGCGTCCTCCGCGGACATGATGCCGATATCGACGGTGCGCTGCTTCCAAATGCGGTTGCTGGTCAGCAGCTGCTCTAGCTCGTCGATGAACTTCGGGAACGTGTCGGCCCAGGCGGCGATCTCTTCGGCGACATTGCCCGGCAGGTCGCGGGCCACGCCACCGACGCGGAAGTAGTTGCTGTGATAGCGGGCGCCGGACACCGCCTCGTAGAAGTGCAGCAGCTTCTCGCGTTCCTCGAAGCCCCACAAGCTCGGCGTGATCGCGCCAACGTCGAGCGCATACGTCGTGATGTTCAGCAGGTGGTTAAGCACCCGGGTGATCTCGGCGAACATCGTGCGGATCCACCGGCCGCGCTCCGGCGCCCCGATGCCGAGCAGCTTCTCCTGCGCCAAGATCCAGGTGTGCTCCATGCACATCGGGCTGACGTAGTCCAGGCGGTCGAAGTATGGCAGCGCCTGCAAGTAGGTCTTGTGCTCGATCAGCTTCTCGGTGCCGCGGTGCA
>CAXSHI010000081.1:0-19387 GCA_964236755.1 uncultured Acetobacteraceae bacterium | reverse complement strand
GGACGTGGCGGGTGTGCTGTTCACGCTCCAGGGCGTCCAAGTCGTCGCTACGCCCCGACGCAGTTCGGGCAGCAGCGCCTGCTCCAGGCCGGCGCAGAACACGGCGCCGCTGGTTGCGGCCTTCACGCTCATCGCGCCCGCAATGCCCCCCCGCCCCAAGCGCGCCGGGCACGGTGACCTTGGCGAAACGCGCAGCGTTTGCGCCGCGTCCAGCGCCCAACCGGCGCCGACGCGCATGCGCGGGTGCCGCGCGGACTGCGGCCACGCAGGCGCGACAGGGTGGTCAGGGCGCAGACCCTCGGCTTCGCCAGCACGCTGCACTCGTCGAGAGAAACCAGCCGTTCCGGGCTGACGCTGCCCACCGCGTCCGGGTCGGTCCACCAAGCCCGGCGCGCCTGCGCCACGTCCTCGCGCTTCCAGCGGCAAACGCTCCGCGTTTCGGCGAGCCCGCCAGCCCCCGCACTGTCGCCGCGGCCTCGCCGCGGATGGCGAGGGCCGGATCGCCGCCCATCCGCTTGGCGTCGCGCCGTCCCTCGTCGCGGGCCACGGCCACCCAGCGATGCGCCATGGAACGTCCCGCCGCAACGCTTTCACCCGTCTCAACCGCCCCAGCACGCGGCTGCGCAGGTTTTCCGAACATGGTCCAGCCATGGACGCCTCCGCCCCGACATGTGGGCAGAAGCGCCCCGGCCAATCCGCAAAACGCTTTAGGTCAACGAGCCGAGCGGGCTGCTACGACACTGCGCGGCCGGGCGACCCACGACGAGGCCCGACGTGACCTATTCGCCTGTATCGGGGGCGACTGCAATCAACAGCGCATTCATTCCATCACCGGGTATCTTACCCCAGATCAGGCAGGGCGGACGGCGGGCTAAGCCCGTGTCCGCGCAAACGGGGGATGGTCAAGCACGGCTTGCTATGCCGCAATCAACGCTCCTTCACATAAGGCACCCCGCTGGCCCGGGGCGGCACAGTCCGCCCAACGAACCCGGCCAGCAGCACGACGGTCAGGCCATACGGCAGCGCCTGCAACGCTTGCACCGGGAACTGGCCGATGCCCGGCACCGCCACCCCTTGCAGCCGGATCGCCGCCGCGTCCAGCAGCCCGAACCCCAGGCAGGCCAAGAGGATCGGCCAGGGCCGCCACCCGCCCAGGATCATGGCCGCCAGCGCGATGAAGCCGCGCCCGGAGATCATGTCGCGCTGGAACCCCGCCCCCTGCGCCGTGGCAATGGAGGCCCCGGCGATCCCGCACAGCACGGAGGCGATCAGCACCGCGGCGTAGCGGAGCCGCGCGACCGAGATGCCGGCGGTGTCGGCCGCGGCGGGATGCTCCCCGCAGGCGCGCAGCCGCAGCCCGAAGCGCGTGCGGCCCATGACGTAGGCGCTGAGCGGCACCAGGGCGAAAGCCAAGTACGCCAGCGCCGTCTGCCCGCCGAGCAGCGTGGCGTAGATCCGCCCGAGCACCGGGACGCCGGCCAGCGCCTCCGCTCCCGGCAGGGAGACCGGCAGGAAGCGGGCGCCCGGCGACAACGGCGGCGTCTGCCCGCCCTGGCGGAACCACGTCAGCGCCAGCGTCGCCGTCAGCCCGGACGCGATGATGTTGATCGCCATGCCGGAGACGACCTGGCTGCCGTTCAACGTGACGCTGGCATAGGCATGCACCAGACCGAGCAGGCACGCGGCGCCGATGCCCGCCAAGAGGCCGGGCACGGCGTGGCCCGTGAGCGCGGCCACGGCGGCGGCGGCAAAGGCGCCGACGAGCATCTTGCCCTCCAGCCCGACATCGACGATGCCGGCGCGCTCCGACACCATGCCGGCGAGCGCGGCCAGCAGCAGCGGCGTGGCGAGGCGGAGCGTGGCGGCCAGCACGGGCAGGGCGGCGTCGAGGATTTCCATCGGCTCAGCGCCGTCCTCGGCTCAGCAGGCGCAGCAGGGCCGGGCGCAGCATGTTGCCCAGCGCGCCGGTGAGCAGGATCACTAGACCCTGGATCAGCACCACGATCTCGGACGGCATGTCCGGCGCCTCGAAGGCGAGTTCCGCGCCGCCCTGGGTCAGCGCCCCGAACAGCAGGGCGGCCAGCAGGACGCCCGCCGGGTGGTTGCGGCCCATGAGCGCCACCGCGATGCCGGTGAAGCCGTAGCCGCCGCTGAAGCCCAGCAGCAGCCGGTGCTGCGCCCCCAGCAGCTCGTTCGCGGCGATGCCGCTGGCCAGCGCGCCGGACAGCGCCATGACGAGGACCGTCATCCGTGCCTGGTCGATGCCGGCGTAGCGGGCGACCTCGGTGCTTTCTCCCATAACGCGCAGGGCAAAGCCCCACGGCGTGCGCCACACCAGCAGCCACACCGCGCCCGCCGCCAGCAAGGCGAGCGCCAGGGCGAGGTTGACCGGGGCGGAGCTGGGAAAGCCCAGGGAGGACAGCGAGGGCAGGTCCGCCGCCGCCGCGAAGCGCCGCGTTTCCGGCGACATTGAACCCGGCGCGATCAGCACGTTGACGACCAGATAGACCAGCAGCGACGCCGCAAGAAAGTTGAACATGATCGTCGTGATGACGATGTGGCTGCCCCGCCGCGCCTGAAGCCAGCCGGGCACGGCGGCGCAGGCCGCGCCGCACGCCGCGCCGGCAAGCATCGCCAGGGGCAGCAGCAGCGCCGGCGGCAGCGCCTCCCCGTTCAACGCCACGAGCGTGGCGCCGATGCCGGCCAGGATGGCCTGGCCCTCCGCCCCGATGTTGAACAGCCCGCCCTGGAAAGCCACCGCCACGGCCAGCCCGGCGAATGCCATGTCGGTGGCGTAATACAGCGTGTAGCCGACGGCGTCGGCCGATCCGAGGCTGCCGACCGCCAGCGCCGTCAGCGCCACCGCCGGGTCGTTGCCGGTCGCCAGCATCAGCCCGGCGGTGATCGCCAGTGCCAGCAGCAGGTTCAGCAGCGGCAGCAGCGCCAGATCGACCCAGCGGGGCAGGGACGCGGTCGCTTCACTCATGTGGAAGGCGGGTCATGCGGGGGCGGGGGCACGCTCCGGCCCTATGCCGGCCATCAGCAGGCCCAGGCGCTTCTCAGTCGCTTCCGCCGCCGTGAGTTCGCCCACCATCCGTCCGTCGAACATGACCAGGATGCGGTCGGCCAGCGCCAGGATCTCGTCGAGTTCCACCGACACCACCAGCACCGCCTTGCCCGCGGCGCGGCAGGCCAGCAGGCGCTGATGGATGGCGTCGATGCCGCCGATGTCGACGCCGCGCGTCGGCTGGCCGACCAGCAGCACCGAGGGGTCGCGCTCGATCTCCCGTGCCAGGATCAGCTTCTGCTGGTTGCCGCCCGACAGCAGGCCAGCGCGCAGCGCCGGGTTAGGGGGCCGCACGTCGTGGTCCCGCATCAGGTGCGCGCCGTGTGCTGCGATCCGCCCGGGCGAGAGCAGGCCGAGCTGCCCACGATAGGCGGGATCGCCCTGGTAGCCCAGGATCGCGGTGTCGGCGGCGCTCGCCCCGCGCAGCAGGCCGCTGCGCAGCCGGTCCTCCGGCACGTGGCCCAGCCCCAGGCGGCGCAGGGCGGCCGGATTGAAGCCGCGTCCGGGGAACACGGTGCGCCCGTGCAGGCGGATCTCCCCCGCCTCCGGCGCGCGCATGCCGGCCAGCGCCTCCAGCAGCTCGCCCTGGCCGTTGCCGGCGACGCCGACGATGCCGAGCACCTCGCCGCCGCGCAGCAGGAGGTCGATGCCGCGCACCCGCTCCACCCCGGCGGCGTCCCGCACCACGAGGCCGCGCGCTTCCAGCAGGGCCGGGCCAGGCCGTGGCGCCGGGCGGGGCGGCGGCGGCGGCAGGCGGCGGCCGATCATCAGCTCGCCCAGCTCGGCGGCCGAGGTCGCGGCGGTGTCGCGATGCGCCACCATCTGCCCCGCCCGCATCACGGAGACGCGGTCGGTCACGGCCATGATCTCGCGCAGCTTGTGGGTGATCAGCAGCACGGTGCAGCCCTGGGCACGCAACGCGCGCAGCACGCGGAACAGGTCGTCCGCCTCCTGCGGCGTCAGCACGCCGGTCGGCTCGTCGAGGATCAGAATCTGCGCGCCGCGGTAGAGCGCCTTCAGGATCTCGACCCGCTGCTGCGCGCCGACGGCCAGACCCTCGATGCGGGCATGGGAATCGACGCGCAGGCCGTAGGCGTCGCCCAGCCGGGCCAGCTCGGCCGCGGCGCGCGCAGCGCCCGGCGCGAGGCGCGCGCCCCCTTCCGCGCCCAGCAGCACGTTTTCCAGCACCGTCAGCCGCTCCACCAGCATGAAGTGCTGGTGCACCATCTCGATGCCGAGCCGGATAGCGTCGCGGCTGCCGCGGATCGCGGCGGGCCGGCCGCGCACCAGGATGGCGCCAGCGTCCGCCTGGTAGAAGCCGTGCATGATCGCCATCAGCGTCGATTTGCCGGCGCCGTTCTCGCCGACGATGCCGTGGATCGTGCCGGCCTGCACCGCCAAGTCCACCGCGCGGCAGGCGTGCACCGCGCCGAACCGCTTGTCGATGCCGCGAAGCTCGATGGCGGGCGGGGCGTCGCCGGGCGGCACCCTCAGCCCGGGCAGGCGTTGTCGCTCAGGTAGTCGTGCACGCTGATCTTGCCCGCGGCGATGTCGGCCTTCGCCGCATCGACCCGGCTGCGCATCGCAGGCGTGATGACGCCCGCGTTGTTCTCGTCGAACGCCAGGCCCACGCCGTCCTCCGTGAGGCCCAGCACCTGCGTGCCAGGCTTCCAGGTGCCGACGCGGGCGGCTTCCAGCGCCGTGCGGGTGGCGACATCGACGTGTTTCACCATGCTGGTCAGCACGCGGCCGGGATGCAGCATGTTCTGGTTGGAATCGACGCCGATGCCGAACTTGCCGGCGTCTGCCGCCGCCTGCAGTACGCCGATGCCGGTGGCGCCGGCGGCGTGGAACACCACGTCGGCGCCGCGCTCGATCTGCGAGCGGGCCAGCTCCGTGCCGCGCACCGGGTCGGCCCAGGCGCTGGGAGTGGAACCGGTCATGTTCTGCATCACCTCGATGCGCGGGTTCACGGCCCGCGCGCCCTCCGCATAGCCGCAGGCGAACTTGCGGATCAGCGGGATGTCCATGCCGCCGACGAAGCCGATCTTGCCGGTCGCGCTGCGCATGGCGGCGACCATGCCGGCGAGGTAGCTGCCCTGCTCCTCCCGGAACAGGATGGACTGCACGTTGGGCGCCTCGACGACCGCGTCGATGATGACGAACTGGAGCGCCGGGAACTCGGCCGCCACCGCCTTCACGGCGGTTGCCTGGCTGAAGCTGACCGCGATGATCGGGGTTTGGCCGCGCCGGGCGAAGTTGCGGATCGCCTGCTCGCGCTGGGTATCGTTCTGCGGCTCGAACTCCCGCACCGCGACGCCGCTGGCCCGAGTGAAGGCTTCGGCGCCGTCATGGACGCCCTCGTTGAACGACTTGTCGAACTTGCCGCCCATGTCGAAGACGATGGCGGGCGTGACCTCCGCCGCGCGGGCGGTGCTTGTGGACAGGAGCGCGATCAGCGAGGCGGCGAGCAATGGGCGCATCTTGGGGTTTCCCGGGCAGTTCGGGTCATGGTAGGGCGAAGACGATACGCCATCAATGCGGCACGCTTCACGCGCCCAAGCTTTGCGCCCGGCTGCTCCATGCGCGACACTGCCGGCCATGACGACTTCCCCCGGCGCCCGCCTCGACCGCCTGCTCGACACCCTGCCGCGCGCCTATCCCGGGCCGGGCGGCGCCGTGGCCGTGCTGCAGGAGGACGAGGTGCTGGCCCGGCACGCCTGGGGCTGGGCCAACGCGGAGCGGCGCATCCCCTTCACGCCGCAGACGCTGTTCCGCATGTGCTCCGTCACCAAGCAGTTCACCTGCGCCCTGGTGCTGGACGCCTTTCCCGACCCTACGGCGCTGGACGCCGACGTGCGGGCGCGGCTGCCGCTGCTGGAACAGGGGGCGCCGGGCGCGCTGCACCTGTGCCACAACCAGTCGGGCCTGCGCGACTACTGGGCGGTGGCGATGCTGCACGGCGCGCCAGCTGAGTCGGCGTTCGGCGACGGCGAGGCCGCCCGGGTGATCGCCGGCACCCGGACACTGCAGTTCCTGCCGGGCAGCCGCTACTCCTACGTAAACCAGAACTTCCGCATCCTGTCGGACATCCTGCAGGAGCGCACCGGGCGCAGCTTCGCGGAGCTGCTGCGCACCCGCATCTTCGAGCCGGCCGGCATGGGCAGCGCGATGCTGGCCGCCGACACCCGCGCCATGCCGGACGGCACGGAGGGCTACGAGGGCACGCAGGCCACCGGGTTCCATGCGGCGGAGAACCGCATCCTGTGGACCGGCGACGCCGGGCTGGGCGCCTGCCTCGACGACATGATCGCCTGGGAGCGGCACATCGACAGGACGCGGGACGACGCGGAGGCGCTTTACCGCCGGCTGTCCGCCCCGGCGACCTTCGCCGACGGCGCCCCCGCCACCTACGGCTTCGGCCTGGGCCGGGCCACCGAGCTGGGCCGTCCCGTCACCGGCCATGGCGGCGCGTTGCGGGGCTGGCGCAGCCATCGCATGTATATGCCGTCGGAGCGCGTCTCCGTCGTCGTCCTGTTCAACCACCTGTCGGACGCCCACGGCGCGGCGGTGGACCTGCTCGCCGCAGCACTTGGGGAGAACCGGCCGCCGCCCGCCGCCGCCGCGCCGACACCGGACTGGCTCGGCGCCTATGTCGAGCCGGAGACCGGGCTTGCCGCGCGCATCGACGCGGCGGGGGCCGGGCACGTGCGGCTCCGCTACGGCCATTCGGCCGAGCGGCTTGAGGTGCAGCCGGACGGCACCGCGGGCCGCGTCGGCACCCGGCTGCGGCCCGGCGAGGGCGGGCTGTGGTTGGACCGACCGGGGGAGAACCACAGCTCCTGCCTGCGCCTCTGCGCCGGCCCGTCCGCCGCGGACGTTGCCGGCCGCTACCGCTGCGCGGAGCTGGATGCGGAGCTGGTGGTGGCCGACGCCGGCGGGGCGCTCTACGGCGGCTTCTCCGGGTTCCTGGGACAGGGGCGCATGGAGCTGCTCGATCCCATCGGGCCGGATGTCTGGGCGCTGCCGTGCCCGCGCGCCTTGGACCACACGCCGCCGGGCGACTGGACCCTGGCATTCCGGCGCGACGAGGCCGGCCGCGCGGCGGGCGTCGAGGTCGGCTGCTGGCTGGCCCGCCGCCTGGACTACGCGCGCATCGGCTGACATTTCGCGTAGCAGGGCCGGACGGACCAGATAGGGGTCAACCAACACGCAAGCTGGCGCGTTCGGCACAAACGACTGCTGCCGCAACGACCTGTCCCATGAGGCCCGCATGTCCCTGATCAGCCTATTGCTCGGCCGCCGCCTGGCCAACCGGGAAGCTGAGGGCCGCAAGATCGGCGTGTTCGAGGGGGTGCCCGCGATGGGCCTCGACGGCCTCGGCTCGGCGTCCTATGGGCCGGAGGCGATGCTGACGGTGCTGGCCGTCGTCGGCACGGCGGGGCTGGCCGCCGTGCAGCCAATCACCTGGGCCATCCTGGCGCTGCTCGCCGTCCTGTTCCTGTCGTATTGGCAGACCATCGCCGCCTACCCGAGCAACGGCGGGTCCTACACGGTGGCGCGGGAGAACCTGGGTCACAACGCCGGGCTGCTGGCGGCGGCGGCGCTGATGGTCGATTACATGCTGAACGTCGCGGTCGGCATCTCCGCGGGCGTGGGCGCGCTCACCTCCGCCGTGCCGGCGCTGCACCCGTACACCCTGATCTTATGCCTGGCCGTGCTGGCGGCGATTACCGTCATCAACCTGCGCGGCACCAAGGAGTCCGGCCTGGCGCTCGCGGTGCCGACCTACCTGTTCATCGCGAGCCTCGCCTTCATCCTGGCCGCGGGCGCCTGGGCGGCCTGGACCGCCGGCGGGCAGCCGCAGCCGGTGGAGCCGCTGCCGGGCCATCCCGAGGCGGCCGGGGCGCTGACCCTGTGGCTGCTGCTGCGCGCGTTCGCCGCCGGGTGCACGGCGATGACCGGGGTGGAGGCGGTCAGCAACGGCGTCGGCGCCTTCAAGGACCCGACCGTCAAGCATGCCCGCGGCACGCTTGCGGCGATCTGCCTGGTGCTCGGGCTGCTGCTGCTCGGCATTGCCTACCTGGCCCGCGGCTACGGGGTGGCGGCGATGGACCAGTCGGCGGACGGCTACCAAAGCGTCCTGTCGCAGCTGGTGGGCGCCGTGTGGGGGCGGGGCTGGGTGTACTACGTCACCATCGGCAGCGTGCTGGCCGTGCTGTGCCTGTCGGCCAACACCAGCTTCGTCGGCTTCCCAAGGCTGTGTCGGCAGGTGGCGGACGACGGCTATCTTCCCAAGGCCTTCGCCCTGCCGGGGCGGCGGCTGGTGTACGCCGTGGGCGTGCTGTTCCTCGCGGCCGGCGCCGGGGCGCTGCTGGCCGCGTTCCGCGGCATCACCGACCGGCTGATCCCGCTGTTCGCCGTGGGGGCTTTCCTGTCCTTTACGCTCAGCCAGGGGGGCATGGCGGTGCATTGGCGCCGCGAGGGCCGGGGCCAGGCCGACCGGGCGCGCCTGGGCATCAACGGGCTGGGGGCGCTGGCGACCGGGGCGGCGCTCGCCATCATCCTCGTCGCGAAGTTCACCGAGGGCGCGTGGCTGACCCTGCTGATCATCCCGCTCACCTTTCTGCTGCTGCGGCTGACCCGGCGCTACTACCGCGACCTGGAGCGCCAGGTGCTGGCCGGCAGCCGGCGGAGCATGGACCTGCGAAACCACGCGCCGCCCTGCGCGGTGATCCCGCTGGAGCGTTGGGACCGCATGGCCCAGCGCGCCGTGCAGGTTGCCGCCCGCCTGTCGCCGGACGTGGTGGCGCTGCACCTGACCGACCTGGAGGGACCGGACGCCGCGGAGCACGAGACGCGGCTGCGCGGGGAATGGTCCCGCTTCGTGCAGCAGCCGGCGGCGGTGGCCGGCCTTCCCGCGCCGCGGCTGGTGGTCGAACCCTCGCCCTACCGCAGCGTGCTGGCGCCCTTGCTGCGGCAACTGGCGGACACCCAGCGGCGCTGCCCCGGCCGCCCCGTCATCGTGGTGCTGAGCGAGCTGGCCGGCGCACGCTGGTGGGAGGCGGCGCTGCACACGCACCGCACGCAGCGGCTGCGTACCCAGGTGCTGCGGCATGGCGGGCCGGAGGTGTCCGTCCTGGTGGTGCCCTGGCAGCTGGAAGCGCCGGAAACCGAGCGGGTGCTGGAGGAGGAGGAGCCGCAGGCCTCTTATGCCGGCCACCCGATGCACTGACTGCCTTGGTCCAGGTGCGACGGGTGATGGAGGCGAGGCGCTGGGGCGTGGTCGCCAGCGTGTTCCAAGCATCGCAGCAGGCGTCCACGATGGCAGCATCGAACTACTCGGAAGAGCGAACCACAGATGCAGCCAGAACAGGATCGCGTCCGCATCAACGGTCAGGGCGTCTGGCATGATTGGCTGAGTGATGCCGCGAGGATGTCTGGTCAGCCCGTCGGCATCGGCTCGCGATAGTCGGGCCGCAGCCAGTCCGAAAGGTCGAGGCCGCTGTGCGCGGCCGTGCGCCGGATGTCTGCGGCGAACACCTGGTCGAGCATCTGCCGCTGCTCGGCCGGGATCGGTCCGAGGTCGGACGAGTCGATCGGAACGACGTAGCGGCGCCGCGCCGCCAGGCGGCGTTCGACCCCGATGAAGTCCTGCACCTCGTCCAGGATCTGGCCCGGCTGCAGCCAAAGCCGGTCGGTCCTGAAGAACAGGACCTGATGGCGGGGAAACAGCGTCAGGAGACGCTCGATCTGGCGCGCATACAGGCCGCGCTCGACGTAGGAGAACACGCGGTGCACCCCGCCCGGCGCATTCCGGACGCGCTGGCGGCCCCGAGGCCCGACCGCCTCCCGGAACGGCAGGCCGTCCCAGCCCCGCTTGGTCTCCATGCGCCAGTGCGAGAACGCCCGGAATGACGGATGGCGCAGGCCGATCAGCAGCTTCGCCCGCGGATTGTAGCGGCACAGGCGTTCCAGGGCGTTCGGCCAGTACAGCGTGATCGGGGTCGCCTCGCCCCGCACGGCGCCGGTGGCCGCCCAGTCGTAGGCCGCGTGCAGCCGCCCGTGCTCCGGCGCCGACCAGTCGATGGCCTCGTCATCGAAGTGGTGGATCTCCTTGACCCCTGCCATCTGGATGGACGGATGGTCGCGCAGGATGCCGTCGAGGGCCGTCGTGCCGCCCTTCTGCACGCCCGCGATGAAGAACCGGACCCGCTCCGCCTCCTCCGGCATCGCGTGCGGCGCCTCAGCGCCGGGGACCAGGGCGGCTGGTAGAGAAACGGGCGCCAGATCCCCGGGCCGTGCCGATCATGCCGTAGCCGCTCCCATGCCATCCATGCCGGGAGTGGTGCAGCAAAACTGTCACAGCGTCCAGCATCATCGTTTACAACCCAAAGATTGTTATAGATGCAACTTCAAGTTGTTCGGCATTGAGGGTCGTGCCGTGCGGCCGGGGAGGATGGGGGCAATGCTTGCGCGGATGCAGCGGTTTTTCAGCGATGCACAGCCTCTTGCCTCGCGCTGCACGATTGACGCCCATCGGATCAGCCTCGCGGCCGCGGGGCTGCGGCGCCACGGCGTGCTGAAGATAAAGGGCCTGCTTGATCCCGGCGTGATCTCCGCCGTGGGCGCGGCGGCCCGCGACCTGTACGGCGAAAGGGATGGCCGCGTCGCCGCGGGCGAGTGCCTCACGGCGCCGGAACGCCAAAGCCACCTGCGCCGGACGCTCGCCCTTGACCGCATCGTGGCCGCCGGCCGGCCGGCGGCCGAGCTTCTGGACTGCCCGGCGATCCGCGCCCTCGCGGGCCTGCACCTGGGCAGGCCGCCCCGACTGGACCCGAACAGCTACGTGCGGGCGCTGATCCCCGGCCCGCATATCCAGGCGCTGCCGTTCCACCAGGACCAAACCATCCTGCAAGCCCCGTTGCTGAACGTGTGGATTCCCTTGGCCGAATGCGGCGTCCACGCCCCTGGCCTGGAGGTTGTCGTCACGGACAGGTGCGACCTGCTTGCCCTGGCTGGGCCGCCGAATCATGCCGTGCCGGTCGAACGCGCCAGGATCGACGAACGCCTCGTCCTCGGGATGTTCGGGCCTGGCGCGCTTTGGCGTCCAAGCCTCAGCCCGGGGGACGTGCTGGTGTTCGCCGGCACGACCATTCACCGGTCGCACGTCACGCCACAGATGACAAAGCCCCGGTTGAGCGTCGAGCTACGGCTGGTCTCGTCCGCTCCGCATTGAGCGACGTGCGTTCAAACGGCCGCGTCCTGTCCTGCAAGCTGTCCAGCGGCACGGGCGCGACGTGGGGTCGGTTCGGAACGTGCATCTGCCGAGATCAGCTGCCACGTGGTGCGCGGTGCCCACGCCGTCCTCGTGCTCGACCAGGCTGGCTGAGACAGCTCACCCAAGCTGCAGGTGCCGGGCAACATCAGCCTGCTGCCGCTGCCGCGCTAGGCGCCGGAACTGAACCCGGTGGAACAGGTCTGGGCTACCTGCACGCCAGAGCGCCTCGCCTCCATCACCCATCGCACCTGGGCTAGAGCAGTCAGTGGGTAGGGCGTCTGGCATCAGGCGTTCCGACGCTTCCAAAGCGTCAACTTTCGTTAGCGTGGGGATTTGAAGCCTGTTATGCCTTTCCGGCATCCTTTCACCGGCTGAGGTTGGAGCATACCGCAAGTGACGCAGCACGATGGCGGCAACGGACCTGCCCGGCCCACCCAAGCCTCCAGCACCGCGCCGCAAGCGGCAGGAAACGGCTACCGCATCGCCTTGCGGCGCAACGGCCCATCGGTGGAGATCACGCTGACGGCGAGCAACGACTACGCCGGCATGGAGCTGTATGACAGCCTGCTTCAGTCGATAAAGGCCGGCCATCTGCGGTTCGAGATCGACCTCGCCCGGCCCTGAGCGTCCCGTCGGACGCGGCCCGTCATCTGCTTTGGGCGGCAGGCGGCGACCACCCGGCCGGCGCCATCTCGAATCCCGAGAACTCGAAGGCCGGGGCGACGACACAGCTGACCAGGCTCCAGGCGCCGAGGCTGCCCGCTTCCTGCCAGGCGTGCGCCGGCACCACGGCCTGCAGCGCCTCGCCGCCGGCCAGGTCAGGCCCGAGCCGCACGTCCCGCCGGCCGGCCGCTTCGATGCCGAGCAGCAAGGGCGCGCCGGCCTGCCAAAGCCAGACCTCGGCGGCATCAACCCGGTGCCAGCGCGACCGCTCGCCCTCCGCCAGCAGGAACAGGATGCTGGTGCCCGCGCCGCGGCCCCCTGAGGCCGGACGGTCGCGCCACAACTCGCGGTAGTGCCCGCCTTCCGGGTGCGGCGACAGGCCGAGCGCCTCGCGCACGGCGCTTGCGGCCTGGGAAAAGTCGCGGAGATCAACCATACTTTGCCGTCCTTGCCTGGGGGCGGCATCCTACGTTCGGGAGGGCGTCCGGACCAGTCGGCCGGGGTGCGCCCATCCGGCCTGGCCCGGCGTTCCGCTTCGTGACAGGCTGGGCGCAAACAGGGCAGGGAGGCCTCGGGCATGGGAAAGATTGCGCTGGTAACGGGCGCTGGCAGCGGCGTGGGACGCGCCTCCGCCGTGGCGCTGATGCGGGCGGGCTGGACCGTGGCGCTGGTCGGGCGCCGGGCGGATGCGCTGGAGGTCACGGCGGCGCAGGGCGAGAAGGCGGGGGGCGAGGCCGAACGGTCGCTGGTGCTGCCTGCCGATGTATCGCAGCCCGCGGCGGTGGACGCCGTTTTCGCAGAAGTCGAGCGGGCCTATGGCCGGCTGGACCTGCTGTTCAACAACGCCGGCATGGGCACGCCCGCCAAGCCGATCGACGAGCTTTCGGTCGAGCAGTGGCTGGCGGTCGTCGGCGTGAACCTCACGGGCTCGTTCCTGTGCGCCCGCAACGCCTTCGCCCTGATGCGGCGGCAGGCGCCGGGGGGCGGGCGGATCATCAACAACGGCTCGATCTCCGCCCATGCGCCGCGGCCCGGCTCGGTCGCCTACACCGCGACCAAGCACGCGATCACCGGGCTGACCAAGTCGCTCTCGCTGGACGGCCGGCCGTTCGGCATCGCCTGCGGCCAGATCGACATCGGCAACGCCGCCACCGAGATGACGGAGCGCATGACCGCCGGCGTGCCGCAGGCGAACGGCACCACGATGGTGGAGCCGCGGATGGAGGTGCGCCACGTCGCCGACACCGTAGTGCACATGGCCGGCCTGCCGCTAGATGCGAACATCCAGTTCGTCACGGTGATGGCGACGCAGATGCCGTTCATCGGCCGGGGCTGACAACCCCGGCCAAGTCGTCGGCCAAGTCGTCGGGTTGACGGCCGAGTGCACCGCCGATCAGCGCCGCCATGGCAGCCCAGATGCCGTCCCACGACATGCCAGCCAGCAGGGCGTCAGCCTCCGGCTGCCATGACGCGGGCGGGAGCGCCAGCGCCTGGTCGATGCAGCCGGCGAAGGCCTGCGGCGTATCGGCGATCCGCACGCCGGACACCTGGCCGTACTGCCGCACCACGTCTGCGACCGGCGTGGACACCACCGGCAGCCCGGCGGCGAGGTACTCCGGCGTCTTGGTCGGGCTGATGAACCGTGTCGCCTCGTTGATCGCGAAGGGCATGGTCGCCGCCCGCCAGTTGGCGACGTAGCCCGGCAAGGCGGCATACGGCTTGGCGCCGAGATAGTGCAGGTTCGCCCGCCTCGGCAGGGCGCCCGGGTCGATCTTCGCCGTGGGGCCGATCAGCACGAACTGCACGCCGGGGCGCAGGTCGGCGACGGCGGCGAGCAGATCGAGATCCAGCCGCTCGTCCAGCACCCCGTAGAAGCCGACGCGGGGATGCGGGATGCGCGCCTGGTCGTCCGGGTCCGCCAGGCCGTCCCGGGCCGGCCGGAAATGCGCCGTGTCCACGCCGCTCTGGAACGCATGCACGTCGCGGTGGTGGCGGCGCTTCGCCTCGTACAGGCTCTGCCCGCCGGTGAAGATGAGGCCCGCGCGCCGCAGCAGCGCCTGCTCGCGCGCCGGCAGGGACGGGTCGGCGCCGGCGAAGGCCGACAGCTCGTCCATGCAGTCATAGACCGTGACGCCCGCCCTCAGGTGGTCCGAGAACGCCAGCGCCCGAGGCGTGTAGTACCAGAGGATCGGATCGGCCACGTTCCCGCCTTGCGATGCCGTATCCCGCAGCATCGCGTCGAGCAACCGGCGCTGCGCCGCGTCGGGGTCGCAGCCGTGCGGCAGGTGAGGCTGCATGACCAGCACGCCCTCGGGCGACAGGCGCGTGCGGAGGTGGGGAGCCGCCGCCTCGACCCAGATCGGCTCCTCCCAATACATGACACGCATGGCGGCGGCGGCGCGGGTCAGCAGGTGCTGCGGGCGTTGAAAGACGAACGCCCAGCGGAGATGAGAAAAGCACAGGAGCCGCCGGCTCCCGTCGGCCACCACGGGCCGCCCATTGTCTTGCCCGCCATCCAGCTGCATTCCCGGCCCTTTCCAACCCACGCGCCAACGTGGGACAGCCGGTCGGGTTCGTTCGCATTAGGTTCCTGCGCAACCCATGGCGCGCCTGGGTGTTTGTGCCCTGCCCGGCCGTTCCGCCGGGCGAACGGGATGAGGGCCATGCCGCAAGACGCCGACGACGACAGCCTGAGCGATCCCGCAGCCGCCGCGCGCGCCGCGCGCCTGCGCTACGTGTCGGACCGGCGGCCCGGCATCCGGCGCACCCGGGACGGCGAGGGCTTCGCCTACCACGACGCGGACGGGAGCCTCATCACGGACGAGCGGACGCTCGACCGCATCCGCAAGCTCGCGATTCCGCCGGCCTACACCGACGTGTGGGTCTGCCGCGACCCGCGCGGGCATCTCCAGGCCGTGGGCCGCGACGCGCGGGGCCGCAAGCAGTACCGCTATCACGCCCGCTGGCGCGAGGTGCGGGACGAGGCGAAGTACGGCAAGATGCTGACCTTCGGCCGCGTGCTGCCGACCCTCCGCGCCCAGGTGCAGCGCGACCTGGCACTGCACGGCCTGCCGAAGCGCAAGGTGCTGGCCGCCATCGTGGCGCTGCTGGAGAAAACCATGATGCGGGTCGGCAACGAGGAATACGCCAAGCAGAACCAGAGCTTCGGTCTGACCACGCTGCGCAACCGGCATGCCCGGGTGAAGGGCGGGCACCTGACGTTCGACTTCCGCGGCAAGCACGGCGTCGAGCACCACATCGACCTGCAGGACCGCCGCCTGGCCCGCGTCGTGGAGCGGTGCCGCGACCTGCCGGGGCAGGAGCTGTTCCAGTTCGTGGACGGGGACGGGAAAACCCACGGCATCGGCTCCGACGACGTGAACGAGTATCTGCACGAGATCTCGGGGGAGGACATCACCGCCAAGGACTTCCGCACCTGGGCCGCGACCAACCTGGCCGCCGAGGCGCTGGCGGCGGCGGAGGTGCACGACACCAAGACCAAGGCCAAGCGCGCCCTGGTGGAGGCGGTGGAGAGCGTCGCCAAGCGGCTCGGCAACACGCCGGCGATCTGCCGCAAGTGCTACATCCACCCGGCGGTGTTCGAGGGCTACCTGGACGGCAGCCTGGCGGAGGGCCTCAAGGCGCGCGCCGACGCCGTGCTGGAGCATGACAGCGCCGGGCTGTCGGCGCGGGAGCTGGCGGTGACGCGGTTCCTGAGCAAGCGGCTGGGCGAGGTGATCGAGGAGCCGGGGCGCCAGGTGGCGTAACTTGCCGGCATTGCGTTCACGCCTCGCCTGAAGATCGCCGTCCCGTGTCCAGAACCCTGACGCGGCGCGACCGGGTGTCGGACCGGCTTCATCAAGGTGCGTGCAGATGGGGTGGACCCTACATCCTGCCGGCGTCGCGCTGATCAATTCATCATACAACCGTCACCGTCAAACAACCCGTCCTCAGCCATGCTCATCCTACAATGATCGAGGATTTTGCTATGAGGATGCGTCCGCTTGCCGCCGCTTGCGCGGCTGCCTTGCTTGTCGCCACAGCCGCAACCTGCGTGGCAGCGGAGCATAAGAATGCAGGAAATGAGGCCCGTTACCGGCGGGTTCTTCTGGTCAGCGTGGACGGCTTGCACGCGGTTGACCTGACGCGGTGGGTTGCCGATCCGGCGCACGCCAGCGGCGCCTTCGCGGCCCTCGCCGCGCACGCCGCGATCTACCCGCACGCCTACACCACCGGGCCGTCGGACTCGTTTCCTGGCATGATCGCGCAGGCCACGGGCGGCACCCCGCGCTCCGCCGGCGTGTTCTACGACGACAGCTACGACCGGGAGCTGTTCGCCCCTGGGTCGAATTGCGAGGGCCTGCCCGGCACCGAGGTGCAGTTCGCCGAGAACATCGACAAGGACAAAAGCCGGCTTGATGCCGGCGGCACGGTCGGCCAGCCGTTGAGCCAGATCGACCCGGCGCAACTGCCGCTGTCCGAAGCGTCGGGCACGTGCAAGCCGGTCTATCCCCATGAGTTCATCCGGGTGAACACCCTGTTCGAGGTCGTGCGCGCGGCGGGAGGCACCACGGCCTGGTCCGACAAGCATCCGGCCTACGACATCTTGAACGGGCCGTCCGGGGCGGGGATCGACGACCTGTACACGCCGGAGATCAACTCGCTGATCCCCGTCGAGGGCAACACGACCGCCGACAACACCACGAGCTTCACGGCCACCCGCAACTACGACGAGGGCAAGGTACAGGCAGTCCTGCGCGAGATCGACGGCCTGGACAGCACCGGCAGCCATGCCGCACCCGTGCCGAACGTGTTCGGGATGAACTTCCAGGCCGTCAGCGTCGGGCAGAAGCTGGCCAAGTCGGGCCTGCTCGACGCGCCAGGCCTTTCGGGCGGCTACCTCGATGCGGACGCGACGCCGGGCACTGCGCTGGCGCTGCAGCTCGCCTACGTGGAGGACGCGGTGGGCCGCATGACGAGGGCGCTGCAGGCGCGCGGGCTTGCTGACGAGACCCTGATCATCGTGAGCGCCAAGCACGGCCAGTCGCCGATTGACGTGTCGAAGCGCCAGGCGGTGTCGGACGCGCCGATCCCCAAGACGCCCGGCTACGCGTTCCACGTCGCCGACGACGAGGCGCTGATCTGGCTCACGCCGCAGGACGCCGCCGCCGCCCGCGCCGCCGCGAACGATTACCTGCTCAGCCAGGCTGACACGCTGAAGATCGAGGGGCTGGCGGGGCGCGAGGTCCTGCGCCTGTTTTACCAGGACCCGGCCACCGACAGCCGCACTCCGGATTTCCTGGCGCTGCCGCGATACGGCGTCATCTACACCGGAGGCACCAAGCTTTCCGAGCACGGCGGCTTCGCCGACGACGACCGCAACGTCGCCCTGCTCGTGAGCGCGCCCGGCATCGCCGGGCACGTGGTGGACGAGGTGGTCGAGACGCGGCAGATCGCACCGACGATCCTGCGCGCGCTCGGGCTTGACCCGCGCTCGCTCCAGGCGGTGCAGGAGGAGGGCACCGCCGTTCTGCCGACAGCGCTGCGCTGAAATGACCGGGCTGCAGAAGGCGCCGGGCGTTGGCATCCACACGGCAAGCACCCTTCTCAAGCGCGCTTACGTTCGCACCGGCACGAGGCGCCAATCCGAGTTGGCCGGCAAGCTTCAGCGCGGTCCGTGGCCGAACCGAAGCTTGACTCAGCCGATCCGTGGCGCATCGTTGCCCGCGGGGTTCGGGGGGCCGGATGGACGACAGCTTGCTGGCGGCGCGCCGAGGCGGCGTGATGGTGCTGACGCTCAACCGGCCGGATCGGCTGAATGCGATGACGGCGCCGATGATGGCCGCCCTGTCCGCGGCGCTCGCGGCGGCAGAGGCTGATCACAGCGTCCGCGCGGTGCTGCTGCACGGCGCGGGCCGCGGCTTCTGCGCCGGACAGGACCTGGCGGAGGTCCTGCCGGGCCAGGATCTGGGCAGCACGCTGGAGCGGCGCTTCAACCCGCTGGTCCGCGCCGTCCACGCCTCGCCGCTGCCGGTGGTATGCGCGGTGCACGGCGTGGCGGCCGGGGCTGGGGCCAACCTGGCGCTGGCCTGCGACATCGTGCTCGCGGCGCAGTCCGCCCGGTTCATCCAATCCTTCATCCGCATCGGCCTGATCCCCGATGCCGGCGGCACCCATGTCTTGCCTCGCCTGGCCGGCGACGCCCGCGCCCGCGGCATGGCGCTGCTGGGCGAACCCGTTGGCGGCGTGCAGGCTGAGGCCTGGGGCCTGGTCTGGCGGGCCGTGCCCGACGACGACCTGCTGCCGGAGGCGGAGCGCACCGCAGCGTACCTCGCGGTCCAGCCTGCCAGGGCGGTCGCACTGATCAAGCGCGCGCTGAATGCGTCGAGGGCGAACACGCTGGACCAACAGCTCGACCTGGAGCGCGACCTGCAACGGGAGTGCGGCGCGTCGGCCGATTTCCGCGAGGGCGTCCAGGCGTTCCTGGATAAGCGGCCCGCCCGGTTCGGCCCGGCATGACGGTGGATGTGGACCTCGCCGGAGCCTATGCCGCTGCCATGTGGCGGACGCCCTGAAGCGGTTCAAGATTGCATGGGCTCGCGTGGTCTGGGTCTCGCGTGGCCTGGTTCGGCGCTGCGGGTGGGACGGCGAGGGCTTGATGGGACAACGGACAAAAACCCCGAACTTTTCTGCGCCCCTATCTCCTCCACCAGCCTGTGGATGTCGGAGGACCGCCATCCGCTCATGCGCAGGTGCAACCCGTTGACCCGCACAGCTTGCTGACCACGCCCGCAACGGCCACACTCCCGGGCATGACTGCCCGGACCGCCGCAGCGCGCCACCGGCAGCGACCACGGGAGAACGTGCTTGGCGCAGGTGTCCGTCCGCAACGTCGTGAAGGCCTATGATGGCGACGTGCAGGCGGTGCGGGGCATCAACCTGGAGATCGCCGACCATGAGTTCGTCGTGCTGGTCGGACCCAGCGGCTGCGGCAAATCGACGACGCTGCGGATGATCGCCGGGCTTGAGGAGATCAGCGCGGGCGAGATCTGGATCGGCGGCGACATCGTGAACGACATGGCCCCGCGCGACCGCGACATCGCCATGGTGTTCCAGAACTACGCGCTTTACCCGCACATGTCGGTGTTCGACAACATGGCGTTCGGCCTCAAGCTGCGGAAGCTGCCCAAGCCCGACATCAAGGCCCGGGTGGATGAGGCCGCGCGCATCCTGGACATCGTGCCCTTGCTGGCCCGCAAGCCTAAGGCTCTGTCGGGCGGGCAGCGGCAGCGCGTCGCCATGGGCCGGGCCATCGTGCGCGACCCCAAGGTGTTCCTGTTCGACGAGCCGCTGTCCAACCTCGACGCCAAGCTGCG
>CAXSHI010000080.1:0-19427 GCA_964236755.1 uncultured Acetobacteraceae bacterium | reverse complement strand
TCAAGCCGTCCGACTTCACCTTGCAGCCGCAGCAGGTGAGCGTGACGCCGTTCGTGGACGGCCAGACCGATGTGGTGACGGCGACCGTCTATAACGAGTGCTACACGCTGATAACCCGGATGGGCGCGGACAAGCTGCGCCGCTTCGTGCCGGAGGACTACGGCGTGACCTTTCCCCGCGACACGCTGATCGTCGGCGAGGCCACGGCGCGGGACAAGCCCGGCCTGGTGCGCGGCTTCCTGCGCGCGTCCCTCCGCGGCTGGCGCGACGCGCTGCGCGACCCGAAGGCCGGGGTCGATGCGGTCATGGCCGTCGCTCCCACGCTGGACCGCGCGGCGCAGGAGTTCATGCTGGCGGAGGCCGGCAAGCTGATGGTCGCGGGCGCGGGCGCCCGGGACGCCCTGCTGTGGATCGACCGCGACGCCGTACGCTCCGCGCACGACTTCCTGCTGAGATGCGAGGTGATCAAGAAGCCGGTGGACCTGGCGGCGGCCTTTGACCGCAGCATCCTCGACGCCATCCCCGCGGCCGACCGGCTGGCGTGAGGCGGGCGGCATCCGGGGCCGCGCGGGCGCTCGGCGGCCTGCTGCTCGGGCTGGCAGCCGCCGGGTTGGCGTGGGAGGGCGCGGTCGCGCTGCTCGGCGTCCGCCCTGCCTACCTGCCCCGGCTGTCGGCCATCCTCGCGGCGATGGCAGCGACGCCGGGCGCCTACCTCGACGGGTTCCTGCGCACGCTGGGGGAGACGCTGATCGGCTTCGCCGCGGGCGCCGCCGTGGGCGTGCTGAACGGCGTGGCGTTCTTCCGCTGGCCGCTGCTGCGCGACATGCTGTTCCCGGTCTTCGTCGTGTCGCAGACCATTCCGGTCATCGCCTTCGGCGCGCTGGTGGTGCTGTGGTTCGGCAACACGCTGCTGGCCAAGGCGGTCATCGCCTTCTACCTGACCTTCTTCCCGGTCACGGTGAACACCCTTCTGGGCCTGCAATCTGTGGACCCGGCGCAGGTCGCCCTGCTGCGCAGCTTCGGCGCCGGACCGCGCAGCCTGATGCTGCGGCTGAGGCTGCCGGCGGCGCTGCCGCAGATGTTCGTGGCCTTCCGGCTCGGCGCTTCGCTCAGCCTCGTGGGCGCCATCGTCGGCGAGGGGTTCGGCGACACCACCGGCCTGGGCGTGCTGCTGCTGCAGGCGATGTATGCCGAGAACGTCGTGGGCCTTTGCGCCGCGATCCTCTGCTGCGCCGTACTCGGCACCGGCCTCTACGCCGCGGTTGCCGGGGCCGAGCGGCTTCTGGTCTTCTGGGGGGCCGAGCCATGAGCCGCACGGCGGGGCGCGGCCTGCTCGGCGCGCTGCTGCTGGTCGGGGCGTGGGAAGCGGCGGCGCGCGGCTTCCGCCTGCCTGCCTACACGCTGCCGGCGTTCAGCGCGATCCTCGGCTCGGCGTGGGAGCAGCGGCGGGCGCTGCTGGCGGCGGGCGGCGTGACGCTGGCGGAGGCGCTGGCGGGCTATGCCATCGGGTCGCTGGCCGGCATCGCCGCCGCGGTGCTGCTGGTGGTGGCGCCTGGGACCCGGCGCGGCCTCATGCCGGCCCTGCTCGCGGCGAACGCGGTGCCGGTCGCGGCCTACTCGCCGCCTGGTGCTGCTGTGGCTCGGGCCGGGCATGTCGTCCAAGGTGGCGCTGGCGGTGGGCTTCACCGTGTTCCTGAGCGCGCTGGCCGGGTTCGACCGGGTGGACCGGGGCGCGGTGGGCCTGCTGCGCAGCTTCGGCGCCGGGCCGTTCTCGATCCTGTGGCGGCTGCGCCTGCCGACGGCGCTGCCGCTGATCGCGTCGGGGATGCGGGTCGCCACCGTGCGCAGCCTGATCGTCGCCATCGTGACGGAAATGCTGGACGCCTATGGCGGGCTGGGCTGGATCATCTACCAGGCGGTCGTGCAGATCGACTTCGTGCAGGTGTGGTCGGCGATTTTCGTCGCCTCCGCCCTGAGCCTCGGGTTCTTCGGGCTGATCGGCGCCGCCGAGCGCCGCATCGTGTTCTGGAAGTCGGCTTCGGCGCTTGGCGCCGCCGGATGCGGCGGCTGGTCCCCGGCCCGTTCAGCCCTGCTGCCCGCTGATGAGTTCCTTGATGCGGCCGGCGAGCGCCTCCATGGCGAAGGGCTTGGTCAGCACGTGCATGCCAGGCTCCAGGTGGCCATGGCTGAGCACGGCCGTCTCGGCGTAGCCGGTGACGAACAGCACCTTCAGCCCGGGCCGCGGGGTGCGGGCAGCATCGGCCACCTGGCGCCCGTTCATGCCACCGGGCAGGCCCACGTCGGTGATCAGCAGGTCTATGCGCGTCGCGGAGCGCAGGATCTCCAGCCCCGAAGTGCCGTCCTCCGCCTCGATCACCCCGTAGCCGAGGTCGTCCAGGACATCCCTCATCAGCATCCGCACGGTCGCCTCGTCGTCCACCACCATCACCGTTTCGCCCTGCCGCGCCCGCGGCGCCTGCGCCAGTTCGGCCGGCGTTCCCGCCTTCTCCGGCATGCCGAGGTGGCGTGGCAGGTAAAGGCACACCGTCGTGCCCTGCCCCGGCTCCGAGTGGATGCGGACCTGGCCGCCGGACTGCTGGACGAAGCCGTAGATCATGGACAGGCCGAGCCCGGTGCCTTGGCCGATGGGCTTGGTGGTGAAGAACGGGTCGAACGCCTTGGCGGCAACCTCGGGCGTCATGCCCGTGCCGGTGTCGCTGACGCAGAGCGAGACGTACGGTCCGGGCGCCAGGGCGCGGGCGCGCGCCGTCCACTCGTCGAGCCAGCGGTTGTCCATCTCGATGGCGAGCCGGCCGCCGCCGGGCATGGCGTCGCGGGCGTTGATGCACAGGTTCAGCAGGGCGTTCTCAAGCTGGCTCGGGTCCACCAGGGTGTTCCAAAGCTCCGCAGGCCCGGCGACCTCGACGGCGATGGCCGGACCCGTCGTGCGCCGGATCAGATCTTCCATGCCGGCAATCAGGCGGCTCACGTCCGTGGCCCAGGGTTCCAGGGTCTGCCGCCGCGAAAAGGCCAGCAAGCGGTGCGTCAGCGCCGCGGCGCGGTTGGCCGAGCCTTGGGCCGCCGCGACGTAGCGGTCCGCGTCGCCCAACCGCCCCTGGGCCACCCTGGTTTTCAGCAGCTCCAGGCTGCCGGAGATGCCGGTCAGCAGGTTGTTGAAGTCGTGGGCGAGGCCACCGGTGAGCTGGCCCACCGCCTCCATCTTCTGCGACTGGCGGAGCGCCGCCTCGCTTTGCATCAGCTCCGCCGTCCGCGCGGCGACCTGGCTTTCCAGCGTGGCGGCGAGCGCCTTCAGCTCGTGCTCCGCCCGTCGCCGCTCGACCGCCATGCGGGTGCGGTGGGCGACCTCGCGGACGAAGGCCAACTCTTCCGGCGGCCAGGCGCGGGCAGCCTCATGGTTGAGGTAGAGCAGGGCGACCAGCTCTTCCCCTTCCGTCACGGGCACGTTGATGAACGAGCATGCCTTGATCGCCTTGAGCGCGCCGGCCCTTTCTGCGGTGCGCGGGTCCTGCTCGGCGTCAGCCACCACCACGATGTCGCCGCGCTTGAGGTCCTCGATATAGGAGCCATAGTCGCGGAAGTGCAGCACGCCCGCGAGGGACCGGATGCCCGGCGCGTTCCAGTCCCGCTCAATGGCGACCGTTTCGGCCTGCGGGTCGATGGTGCCGTAGCCGGCCCGGCTCACGTCCAGCGTTTGCCCGAGCGCCTCGGCGGCGGCGAAGGCCAGCTCGGCCGGGTCGTCGAGGGCACGGAAGCGGTCGTCGAAATCGACCAGCGCCTAGGTCCGCGCTTCCGCCCGCTTGCGTCCCGTGATGTCGAGCGACGTGCCCGCCATCAGCAGCGGGGTCCCGTCCGGGCCTTTCAGAACCTGGGCGCGGACTTCCACCCAGCCGATGCCGCCGCGACGCCGAACGCGGTGCTCGACGGTATAGTCGTCCCCGGTGCGGATGCTGCGCGCGACGGCGGCCTGCACGCGGCGGCGGTCGCCGGGGTGGATGGCGGCGCGCAGATCCGCATAGGCGGGCGGGATATCGGGATCGCGCCCGAAGTTCTCCCGGGCAACGCGCGAGGTGGTCAACGCCCGAGGCCGCAGGTCCAGCTCCCAAATGCCGAGCCGCCCCGCCTCCGTCGCGAAGCGCATCCGCGCCTCGCTGGCCTGCTGCGCCCGTAGCCGGTCGCTCAGCTCGGCCATCAGCGCCGCGTTCCGCGTTTCCAGCCCGGCCAGCCGCTCGCGTTCCAGCGTGACGTCCACCTGGCTGGCGAAGAAATAGGCAAGCCCGCCCGCCGCATCCTGCACGGGCGCCAGCAGCAGCCGGTTCCAGAATAGCTTGCCGTCCTCGCGGCGGTTGCGGATGTCGATCTCGATCGACTCGCGCCCCCGCACCGCGGCGCGGATGCGCCGGACGCTGTCCGGGTCGGTTTCCGGCTCCTGCAGGAAACGGCAGTTCCAGCCCAGGATCTCCTTGCGCGGATAGCCCGACAAGCGGCAGAACGCATCGTTGGCGAACACGACGGGGTTGTCGTGCTGGCGAGGGTCGGTGATGACCATCGGCATGCGCGTGGCGCGCACGGCGGCCACGAAGGGATCGACGCCGCCGTCAAGCCCAAGCAGCTCGGCGCCGATGCGCGCCGCGTCCGCATCCACTTTCATCTGGCGTGCGTGGGTGATTGCCGGCTCCCCGAAAAGCTGATCATTCATGGGCCGGCCCCGCCGTCGTCCGGATTGCCGGCATGCCGCGCTGCCCGGGCGACTGCTGCGGTCCGAGGCATCGCGCGTCGAGGCGCGCATCGAACGCCATGCGCCTCGCGCACACGACCTGTCCGGCGTCCGCGGCGTGTCCCGATGGGACAGTCTCGGCGGCGGGGCAGGCCGGTTCAGGGATCAGGAAGACGGCCGGTGCGGCATGGGGCGGCATGGGGCCAGGATATAGTCCTGCCTCAGAACGGGCTGAAGTGCCGCCGCCTGGGACCTGTCGTCATCAAATGTCAGCAGGTGCGGCCCGCGTAACACGTTGCAAGACGCTTCTGCTTGCAATTTCGAGCGTAAGCCGGCGGTGCCAAGAAGCGCGTGGCACGCGCTTCAAGCTTGGATCGGGGTCCTGTGTTGCGGCTAAGGCACACATCACGCAACGATCTGATAAAAACACAATAACGTTAAAACAACGTATTGTCTTCCCGCCTCTTCGGAAGGACCGTGCCCCAGAGCGCGGACGGCATGCGAATCGCCGCGCATAACTTGGGAGCCAGCCTCACATGAACGATCCAGTTGCTTCGACCGGGCCGACGCAGGACGGCGTCAACCGCCGCGCGCTGATCAGCCAGTTCGGCACGACCGCTGCCGCCGTCATGGCCGTAGGCGCCGCCGCCACCGCCGGCGTCACGCTCACCAGCCTGCCGGCGGAGGCGCAGGGCGTCACCGACGCCGACATCCTGAACTTCGCGCTGAACCTCGAGTACGTCGAGGCCCAGTACTACATCCGCGCCTTCCTGGGCCGCGGCCTGGACCCAGCCGACATCAACGACCCCAACGGCGTCGGCAACGCGGGCTTCGTGCTGGGCGGCTCGGCCGTGCCGTTCAAGACCGCGAGCATCGCCGCCTACGCGCAGAAGATCACCATCGACGAGGTCAACCACGTCCGCTTCCTGCGGCGCGTGCTTGGGAAGGCAGCGGTGGCGCAGCCCAACATCGACCTGCTGAACAGCTTCAACGCCCTGGCGCTCGCGGCGAAGCTCGTGCCGAACGCCAACACGCAGTTCAACCCGTTCGCAGACGAGGTCAGCTTCCTGCTCGGCGCGTTCATCTTCGAGGACGTGGGCGTCACTGCCTATGCCGGCGCCGCGGCATTGCTGCAGAACAAGGACTACCTGAGCGCCGCCGCCAGCATCCTGGCGATCGAGGCCTACCACGCCGGCACGGTCCGCACCGTGCTCGGCGCGCTGGGCCAGCAGGCTGCGGCCAACGCCATCTCCGCCGTCCGTGCCTCCGCGGGCAACGGCAAGGAGCAGCCTTTGTCGCTCGCCAACCTCGCCGTCAACACCTCGCCGGCGGACAGCGACTCGCTTGCATACCGCCGCACGACGACGGAGGTGCTGAACATCGTGTACAACGGCCGCAGCACCGGAGGCGGCTTCCTGCCGAACCAGGCCAACGGCACCATCCGCTGACGACGCCGGGGCGGACCGAGCCGGTCCGCCCCAAGCCGCGGAGGCTCTGCGGCACACCGAAGGTGCTCAGCCGCCATTGCGAACTCCGGCCCCTTCAATCAGCGCCCGGTCCGCCCCAATCCCGTCGGCCACGGCATCGAAGAACGCGCGCACCCGCGCCGTCCGGCGCAGGTCCTGGTGCGTGACGATCCAAAGCTCGCGCGCCAGCGCCGGCACCTGACCGCCCGGCAGCGCGCGGGCGAGGCCCGGCTCGGGGTCGCCGAGGTAGCAGGGCAGCACGGCCAGCCCGATGCCGGCACGGGCGGCCACGAGCTGGTTGACCAGGCTGTTGGTGCGATAGGCGACGACGACGGCCGGCACGGCCTTTGCCAGCCAATCCGCCGCATTGATGCCGGCCGTGCCCTCTTCCCAGCCGATCAGCGGGTGGCTGCCCAGGTCCGCAGGCGAGGCAAGCGGCGGCGCCGCGGCCAGGTAGCCCACCGCGCCGTAAGCGGTCCAGGCCACGTCGGCGAGCTTGCGCCCCCATAGGTCGCCTTCCCGGGGACGGGTCGCCCGCAGCGCCACGTCCGCCTCGCGCCGCGACAGGTTCAGCACACGGCTGTCCACCGCCAACTCGACGACGCCGGGGTGCCCGGCCCGGAACCGGGCGATGTGGCGGGTGAGCAGACGGTAGGCCAGCGTTTCCGAGCAGGTCACGCGCAGCCGCCCCGTCAACCGCCGATCCTGACCCGCGAGGTCGCGGGCGAGGCCGAGCGCCTCATCCTCCATCCGCTCGGCCGCCAGCGCCGCGCGCACGCCGGCTGTCGTCGGCTGGTAGGCCCCCCCGGTCCACGCTCGAACAAGGGCAGGCAACCGAGCCTCCAGCGCGGCCAGGCGCCGGAACACCGTCGAGTGGTCCACGCGCAGCGCCTTGGCCGCCGCGGTCAGGCTGCCCGTGCGTGACACGGCAAGCACGAGGCGGGCGTCGTTCCAGTCATCCATGGCGCGATCCCAGCACCAGGCCTGCTTGCGTCGCTGCAAGCCATCCTGGCCGGAATGCGACGGGCGTTGCGCAGCAGCTGGCCCTAGCGTCCGGGCACACGGCCGGTCCGGCCTCACGCCGCACCGGGCTGCACACCTGGACAGGAGGACACCGTGCACACCAACCGTACCGACAGCCCCGCCGAATGGGGCGCCACGCTGCTGCGCGTTTCGCTCGGCGCCATGTTCCTGGCGCATAGCGTCGTGCTCAAGCTGCTGACCTACGGCCTGCCCGGCACGGCCCGCTTCTTCGAGAGCGTCGGCTTGCCCGGGTGGCTCGCCTATTCGACCTTTGCCTGCGAGGCAGTCGGCGGCGTGCTGCTCGTGCTCGGCGTGCAGGCGCGCTGGGCGGCGCTGGCGCTGTCGCCGTTCCTGCTCGGCGCCCTGTTCGCCGTGCACCTGCCGAATGGCTGGGTGTTCACCAGCCCGGGCGGCGGCTGGGAGTATCCGGCCTACCTGTTCGTGCTCTGCATCGCGCAGGCCCTGCTCGGCGACGGCGCGCTGGCGCTCAGCCCGTCCCGCCCGCTTGGCCTGCTGGGCCGCCCCGCGGCGCAGCCTGCCGACCGCTGATGCCCGGGCATATGAGAACCGCCATGACCCCGCCCGCGACGCTCCGCCTCGTCAGCCACCACCTCTGCCCTTATGTGCAGCGCGCCGTGATCGCGCTCAGGGAAAGGGACGTGGCGCACGAGCGCACATACATCGACCTCGCCGCAAAGCCCGATTGGTTCACTGCCGTCTCACCGCTCGGCCAGGTACCCGTGCTGCTGGTGGACGCAGCGACGGCGCCGTTCGAGAGCGCCGTCATCTGCGAGTACCTGGAAGAGACCACGCCTGGCCTGCGGCTGCACCCGGAGGACCCCGTTGAGCGTGCCCGGCACCGGGCTTGGATCGAGTTCGCCTCGGCCACGCTGGGCGGCATCGCCGGGCTGTATGCCGCACCCGACGCGCCCGCGTTCGAGGGTAAGCGCGCCGACCTCGCGGCCAAGATGGCCTGGCTGGAGAGGGCGCTCGGGGCGGGACCGTACTTCGCGGGCAAAGGGCTCAACCTCGTGGACGTGGCGTTCGGGCCGGTGTTCCGCTACTTCGACACGTTCGAGGCGACGCTGCCGCCCTTGGGCGCGCTCGACGCGGCGCCCGGGGTGCAAGCCTGGCGGGCGGCCCTGGCCGTGCGGCCCAGCGTGCAGGGCGCAGTCGCCGCGGACTACCCGGAGCGCCTGGCCCTGTTCCTGCGGGCACGCGGATCGCACCTGTCGCGGCTGATGGGTTGATCCCGGCCATCACGGAGAGTACAGCACGCTTCCGCCCGGCGCAGGCCCAGGGACCGACATCCCGGCCGCCTGCCCCCGGCTGATCGGCCCGAGGGTTTGCAGCACGGCCTGCATCGCCGCCTCCCCGGCGCGCCAGCGGTCGGCGAGCGTCGCGCGGGAGAAATCGAACACCTTGCCGGGACCGGCCTCGTCGAGGCCCGCGCGGTAGCTGAGGTAGTGCATCTCCGTCGGCCGCCGGCGGCCTTCGGCGAGCATCGCCGCGATGTCGGGATCGCCGCGCAACTCGGGCGGCAGCGCCTTGCCGAGGCGGCCGATCACGGCGCGCAGCCGCTGCTCCCGTTCCTGCGCCTCCCAAAGCCGGCGCGACTGGTTGCCGAACGCCAGGTCGCCCGCGCGCGACAGGCTGGCGCCCAGCGTGCGCGGGCGGCTGCCTTCCGGCGCGAACAGGTCGATGACGAAGCACAGCGAACCCTCGGAGGCCGGGTCGTCCAGCACCAGGTCGAGCGGCGCGTTGGAGGCCAGCCCTCCGTCGCCCAGCAGCCTTCCCTCGATCTCGACGGGCGCAAACAAGGGCAGCAGGGCGCAGGACGCCACGACATGCTCCGGCCCGACCCGCATGCCCCGGCCCGTGTCGAACACCACGCGCTCGCCGCTCACGATGTCCGTCGCGCACAGGCTAATGCGCACGCTGCCCTGGTTGAGGCGGTCGAAGTCGATCAATTCGGTGATCTGCGCGCGCAGCGGCGCCAGGTCGTACAGGGCGGAAACGTCGTCCGCACCGAGCCGCGGCCCCGGCGAGAGGCGCGGGCGGAACAGGCCAGGACGGCCGAGGAGCAACGTTTCCAGCACGCTCGCCTGATTATGCGCCTGCCGCCAGGCGCCGGTGTCCGGGACGCCGAACCAGAAGGACGCGACCGGCGTCGGGTCCGCCGTGACGGCCTGCCAGAACTGCCTCAGCCGGACAACGCGGTGCTCCGGCGCGTTGCCCGCGACGATCGCGGCGGTCACGGCGCCGATGGAGCTTCCCAGCACCCAATCCGGGAGGCGTCCCCCGCCGTCCTGCAGCGCAGCGTATGCGCCGCCCTCGTACGCGCCCAGGGCGACCCCGCCGGCGAACACCACGGCGGTCTGGCGACCCGAAAATTGCGTGCGGCTGTCGTCTGGCATGCGGCGGCTTTCTGCTGGGGGTCGGCACGCGGGAAGCCGGCCCTCTCAGGTCCCGCAGAACGTCCGGTACGACGGGTCTGCTTGCACAGGCGGCAGGGTGTGGTGCTCAAAGTCCGGCCGATCCTCGAAGGGCCTTGCCGTCGCCTCCAGCAAGGCCTCGAACGGGCGGAAGTCGTCTTCCAGGCCGGCGGCGAGCGCCGCCTCGACGAGATGGTTGCGCGGAATGATCGCCGGGTTCAGCCGGCGCATGGCGGCGGCGCGCTCAGGCGGCGGCGTGGGTTCCGTAGCCAGCTGTGTGCGCCAACGAGCGGCCCACCCGTCATAGGCGCTGCCGTCGGCGAACAGCGCCCGCACGGCGTCGTCGCCCTCCGGCCCGGCCGCCGCCGCGCACAGGCGGCGGAACGTCAGGGTGAAGTCGGCTGCGTTCTCCGCCATGCGGTCCAGCAGATCCTGAACCAGGGCGGTGTCGCCCTCCCGCTCCGTCGTGAGGCCGACCTTGTGCCGCAGCCCCCCGAAATAGGCAGCCTCGAACCGCGGGCCGAAGACGGCCAGCGCCTCCTGGGCGGAGGCGAGGCCGGCCTCCTGGGTGTCCCCGAGCAGCGGCAGCAGGGCCTCGGCCAGGCGGGCCAGGTTCCAGTGCATGATCCGGGGCTGGTTCGCGTAGGCGTAGCGGCCGCCTTGGTCGATGGAGCTGAACACCGCGGCCGGGTCGTAGGCGTCCATGAAGGCGCAGGGGCCGTAGTCGATGGTCTCGCCGGAGACGGCGGTGTTGTCGGTGTTCATCACGCCGTGGATAAAGCCCACCAGCACCCATTGCGCCACGAGGTCCGCCTGCCGGGCGATCACGCCGTCCAGCAGGGCGCGGTAAGGGTTCCCGGCGCCCACCGCGTCCGGGTAGTGCCGGGCGATCACGTAGTCAGCCAGCGTCCGCACCGCCTCGACGTCGCTGCGGGCGGCGAAGAACTGGAACGTGCCGACGCGGACGTGGCTGGCGGCGACACGGGTCAGCACCGCGCCGGGCAAGATGGTTTCGCGGATGACCTGCTCCCCGGTGGTGGCCGCCGCCAGCGCCCGGGCTGTCGGGATGCCCAGGGCCGCCATGGCTTCGCTGACGATGTACTCGCGCAGCACGGGTCCCAGCGCGGCGCGGCCGTCGCCCCGGCGGGAGAACGGCGTCGGTCCGGACCCTTTGAGCTGGATATCCCGCCGCCCGTCCCGCCCGACCACCTCGCCCAGCAGGATGGCCCGCCCGTCCCCGAGCTGCGGCGAGAAGCCGCCGAACTGGTGGCCGGCATAGGCGAGCGCGATCGGCTCCGCGCCCTCCGGCACGGCGTTCCCGGCGAGGACGGCTGCCGCCTCGGGGCCGCTCAGGCTGCCGGGGTCGATGCCGAGCCGCTCCGCCAAGGCTGCGTTCACCCGCACCAGCCGGGGCGCGGCAACGGGCGTCGGGTTGACGTGCGCGTAGAAGCGGTCCGGCAGGCGGGCATAGGTGTTGTCGAACGGAATATGGATGGGCATGGCGTTCAATCCTCGAAGCGGCCAACTCGCCCCGTGGACGCGCGGCAAGCCCTGCTGACAGGGTTCAGAACGCCCGCGCCGCGCAAGGTTGCGGCGACGACGGCCCGAAGTCCCATTCACATGGGAGGAACATCGGGGCCAGGCAACCTCGCCAGGGCCGATCCGAAGGCCGCATGCCGTCACAGCATCGGGCGGCCGCCGGTGACGGGGATGACGGCGCCCGTCATGTAGCTTCCCTCGTCGGATGCCAGCAGCACGTAGGCGCCGGCCAGTTCCGCCGGCTGGCCGGCGCGGCCCAGCGGCGTTTCCTCGCCGAAGCTCTCGGCCTTCTCGGGCGGCATGGTGGACGGGATCAGCGGCGTCCAGATCGGCCCCGGCGCCACGGCGTTCACCCGGATGCCCTTCTTGGCCAGCATGCCGGCCAGCCCGGCGGTGAAGTTGGCGATGGCGCCCTTGGTCGTCGCGTAGGCCAGCAGTTGCGGCAAAGGGTTCTTGGCGTTGATCGAGGTGGTGTTGACGATGGCCGCGCCCGGCTTCATGTGCGGCACCGCCGCTTGGCACAGGTAGAACTGCGAGTGGATGTTGGTGCGGAACGTGCGGTCCCACTCCTCCGCGGTGATCTCCGAGATGTCCTCGTGGACCCGCTGCATCGCCGCGTTGTTGACCAGGATGTCGAGCCGGCCGAACTCGGCCACCGCCTGCTGCACGATGTCGCGGCAATGGCCCTGATCGGAGATGTCGCCGGGCATCAGCACGGGGCGGCGCCCGGCTTCCCGCACCCAATGGGCGGTCTGCTCGGCGTCCTCATGCTCGTTCAGGTAGGAGATCAGCACGTCGGCGCCCTCCCGCGCGAAGGCGATGGCGACGGCGCGGCCGATGCCGCTGTCGGCGCCGGTGATGATGGCGGCGCGGCCGAGCAGGCGTCCAGAGCCTTTGTAGCTGCGCTCGCCGTGGTCGGGCTGCTGCGGCATCTCGCTTGTTCGGCCCGGCGGCTCAATCGGGTGGGATTGCATCGGCGGCTGGGGACGGGTGGTGGGATCGTCGGCCATGGGAGACACTCCTCGGGGTGGCTTCGCCGCAGCCCGCATGGCGGGCGGCGGACAGTCAGGGCGTGGGCGCTGACCATGGCGGCCCAACGGCGGAGCGGTCGGATGGCTGCATGGCGCCCCGCCAGCAATCGCGTGAAGCACTGGAGCGTGAACGGCCGGCCTAAACGTCCTGCATCGCGTGTCCACGCGCAGCAGGCCGGATGATGGATTTCAAGCGCCTCCCAAGCATGGTAGTATCTCAGTTTGAAAGCTAATCCGGAACCGTGCCATGGCAGTCGAGCGCCGCATCAAGGTCATTGAGCGCAAAGACAGCAAGGCTCGTCTGTTTATCATTGAACGAGACGATGGCCGATATCGCTTCGAGGGCGAGGCACAGGTCGATGATCAGGATGGGCTCGGCCCTTATTACTCGCCGTGCTACATCTCTGGTCTGTATGCAAGTGCCGACGACGCTGAGCAGGCGGCCTACCGCGATGTGCTTTGGCTCAAAGACCAAATTCCAAGCTGAGACACTACTCCAAGCGGGCACTCATGGCGCAAGCCACGAATGCCCGCTTCAGGTCACGACCATCGCGCTCGACCCCGGCAAGCGGGACGCGAAGTCCTGGCCCATCAAGCGCGACGGCGTGCAGAACCCGGCCGGCGGCGGCCGCTCCAGCAGCGAAGCGACGACGCCGAGCGCGCTGCTGACGGTGAAGTCGTAGCCGTTCGCGGTCCGCATCCGGCAGGTCCGCCGCGCGCCGGCGGCCTCCGCCTCGCCCCAGACGAAGGCCGGCTGCGCGGCCCGCGCCCCGGCGTCGGGGCCTCGCACCGCGCCGGCGCGCCGGGCCAGGGAGTCGCGGACAAAGGGGACCGCCATCAGGGGACCGAGCAGATTGCCGAGCTTGGCCGCGAACGCCGCCGCGGGCGGGACTGCGGCATACACCTCGATGTTCGGAATGCCCGTGGTATGAAAGGCGGTGCTGACGTCGCCCCAGGGCACCGTCACCGCCGCCCTCTCGCCGCCGCCGAAGTCGATGCGCCGGGTGCGGTGGCCATGCGGCACGCGGACGATCCGCCCGTCCCGCCGCACGCGCCCGCCGCTTGCGATGCCCTCCGCCGCGGTCCTCGCCGTGCCGGGCGAAATTCCGGACCGGCTGTCGAAGCCGAGCCGCAGGTGCGTCGCGTTTGGCAGCGCCTCCTTCAGGGCGGCGGCGACGCAATCGGTCGGCACCACGTCGAAGCCGACGCCGGGGCACAGCAGCACGCCCGCCGCACGCGCCCGCGCGTCCCGGGCATGGGCCTGCTCGAACACGTCGATCTCGCCGGTGATGTCGAGGTAGTGCGCGCCGCGCCGCAGGCAGCACTCCATCATCGGGGCACCGGTCGCCGAGAACGGCCCGGCGCAGTGCAGCACCAGCGCCATGCCGTCAAGCTGGCCCGCCGCGTCGTCCGCCCGGTCCAGGGCGAACACCCGATGGGCGAGGCCCAGCTCCCGCGCAAGCGCCCCGACCTTGCCCGGATCGCGCCCGGCCAGCGTCGGCGCCAATCCGCGCCGCGCCGCCTCCCGTGCGATCAGCTGCCCGGTGTAGCCCGCCCCGTACAGCATCCATGGCGCCATGAGGCCTCGCTTCGGGACTCTGCATCCCTTGTTTCCAACGCGGCGCGCCTCGCGTATGAGACGCTTTTTGAGCAAAAGGATCTTAAATGCCTCGCAAGACGAAGGCCACCCGCGCCGCCGAAGCCATGGCGCCGGAGGCGGCGCCCGCCCCGACGCGCCGCGGCCGTCTGCCCCGGGCCAAGGTCACGCCTCAGCCGCCCGCAGCGGAAAACGGCAGCGCCCCTGGCCTGGACGCCGCGGAGGCCAGCGCCGCGGCAGAGCCGAACGACGCGCCGGCGTCCGAGCCGGTGGATGCGGGCGAGGCGACCGCCGAAGCCACGCCGGCCGAGCCGACGCCCGCGCCCGAGGACGCAGCGGCGCCATCGAAGCCGGCCGCACAGTGGAACCAGGCCGCCGACACGGTGCAGTTCGATTGGCCCGAAATCGAGCAGACGGCGTCACGGCCAGGCCCCAACCAGGTGATGGCCAAGCTGCTGGTCGCAGCGCGCGCCGAGGGTGCCAATTCACGCTGGCCGCTCCAGGCGCCATGACCCGATGCCGCCGGGCGCCTCCTGTTGCTCAGCCGGAGTAACCGGCGTCCGGGGTCCGACGAATGGCCTGCCATGGCAGAAGTGGCAGGTTGGTCCGACACGGCGGCAGCAGCGCGTGCCGTGCGCCGCGCCGCGCCCCGGGGCGTAAGGCTGCACGGGGCCGGCGTGGCCGTCGATGACTGGGGCGCGCTGATGGCCGCCGCCCAGTCGGGCGACGCCGCCGCCTACCGTCAACTGCTCACCGAGGCGGGGGCGCGGCTGCGGCGCTACTACGGCCGGAGGCTGCCGCCGGGCGCCGTGGACGACGCCGTGCAGGACACCCTGCTGGCCATCCATCAGAAGCGGCACACCTTTGATCCCTCCCGACCGTTCGAGCCGTGGCTCATGGCGATTGCGCGGCACAAATGGATCGACCGGCTGCGGGCGATGCGGTCGGCGCCGACGGAGGCGCTCCGGGACGACATTCCCGTGGCCGACCACGGCGACGCCGTCACCAGCGCGTGGACCCTCGAACGCCTGCTGCGGGAACTCAAGCCGGCGCAGTCCGACGTGATCCGCCTGGTCAAACTGCAGGGCCACAGCGTCGAGGAGGCGGCGGCCCGCACCGGCCAGTCCATCTCGCTCGTGAAGGTGAACATCCATCGGGGGCTGGATCGGCTGGCATCGGTGGTCCAAAAGCAGCGCGATGGCGAATGATCCGCTGATCGACCGCCTCGCCCATGATCTCAAGCCCGTGCGGCGGCGGAGCGCCGGGCGGGACGCGGCGCTGCTCGGGCTGCTTGGCGTGGCCGAGCTGGCGCTGTTCCTGGGCCTCGGCGCCGCGCGGCCCGACATGCCCATGGCGATGCAGCATCCGTCGTTCTGGTGGAAGCTTGGCAGCGTCGGCCTGATCGCCCTGGTCGGCGCGGCGGTGGCGGTCATCTCCTTCGATCCCGTCCGGTCGCCCCGCCGCGGGCTGCGCTGGCTGGTCGCGACCGTCGCCTTGTGCCTTCTGGCCGGCTGGGCCGTCAATGCGTCCCGCGACGGGTGGCTTGCCCTGGCGACGCGGGTGAATTGGCGCGAGGGCGTGCAGTGCGCGTCCAAAATCGTGGCGTTGTCGGTGCCGGCGGTGCTCGGCCTCGGCCTGCTGATGCGGCATGGCGCGCCGACCGACCCCGGCGGCGCGGCGCTCGCCTCCGGCATCGCCGCGGCCACTTGGGGAGCGTTCGTGTTCGTGTTCGCCTGCCCCTACGACGACCCGTTCTATATCGCCGTCTGGTACGCCGTGGGCTGCGGCTCCGTCACGGCCTTCGCGCGCCTGGCGCTGCCGCGGCTGGCGCGGTGGTGAAGCGCCCGAGGCTTACGGCCGGACATCAGGCGGTTCGGCCGCGCCGCAGGACGGCGATCAAGGCGGCCAGCGTCGGGGGCATCTGCCGTCGGGATGGATAGTACAGAAAGTAGCCGGGAAACGGCGCCGTCCAGTCCTTCAACAGCCGGGCCAGGCGGCCCGCCGCCAAGTGCGGAGCGGCCTGCCCTTTCAAGACGTAGGCATGGAACTGGATGATCGACGTCAACATACGGGGCGTCCTGCACGGCATCGCCGTGGTGCTGCCGCGCATGGAGGCGCAGGGCCACGGCCACATCGTCAACGTGTCCTGGTCGGCGGCTTCGTCGTCCAGCCGACGGCCGCCGTCTATGCGGCGACCAAGTTCGCCGTGCGGGCGATCTCCGAAGGGCTGCGGAAGGAGAGCGACAGGATCCGCTGCACCTGCATCTACCCCGGCGTGGTTGAATCCGAGCTTGCGAACACGATCAGCGACCCGGTCGCGCGGGAGCGGATGGTCGGCTACCGCAAGCTGTCCATCCCGCCCGAAGCCATCGGCCGCAGCATCCTGCATGCCATCGAGCAACCGGGCGACGTGGACGTGAACGAGATCGTGGTGCGTCCGGTCGCCACGGTGGTCTAGGCAGCGTCCAGACCGTCCCGCGGCGATGCCGCCCCCCACTCCCGCGCGCGGGCGAGCTTGATGAACGCATGCGCCGCCCGCGTGAACGGGCGGCCGGCCACCGCGACCAGCAGCACGTCATGCGCGGCCTGCCCCACGACCGGGCGCCTGCGCAGCCCATCGGGCGCGGCGGTCCGCTCGGTGGATAGGGCGACGCCCAACCCGGCACGCACCAGGTCCGCCACGCGCCCCGGCGCGTCCACCCGGTGCCGATGGCTCGGGCGCGTGCCATGCGCCTTCTGCGCCTGCTCCAGAAGCTGCAGCATCCCGCAGTCCGCCATCCCGCAGATCACCGCCGTGCCGCCCAGGGCGCTGAGCGGCACCGCCTCCCCCGTGTCCAGCGCGTGGCCCGGCGGCATCATCAGCATCGCCACGTCCTGAAACAGCGGCCAGCGGTTCAGCCGGTCGGACAGCGCCGCATCCCCGGTCACGACCGCCGCATCCAGCGTCCCATGCAGCAAGGCCTCGCACAGCTTGGCGCTGCCGGCGCCCTCCAGGCTCAGCTCGAAGCCCGGCAGGCGCGCGGCAAGCTCCGCGAACACGGGGAGGAACGGAAGCGTCGGCACGTCTGCCACCAGGCCCACCCGGAGCGGCGACGACGCCTGGCGCTTCATGCCGGACGCATGCTCCTTCGCGTGCTCGGCCGCGGCAAAGCACTGTTCCAGCAAAGGCAGCATCGCCTGTCCCAGCGGCGTCAGCTGGGTCAGCGACCGCTCCCGCAACAACAACGGGCCGCCCAGCTCCTCCTCAAGCCGCTGGATGCTCTTGGTCAGCGCGGGCTGGGTGACATGGCAGGTTTCCGCCGCGCGGGTAAAGTTCAGCGTCTGCGCCAGCGCCAGGAAATAGCGGATCTGCGTCAGGTCCATCGCATGCGCCTATTGCCGCCCTGATGCCGCCAGTTGCCCCGCCATGCCCATGGACCATCCTCCCGCGCCGTTCATTGCATACTGGACTATACGTGGCGAATCCCGTCCGGTTACGTCCAGCATGCCATCCAGGGCCGGTCAGCGGATCGCCGCCTCCAAGGCGGCCAGCCCGGCGGGGAAGCTGGCGCGGCCGAAGCCGATGCGGAACCGGTCGGCGGGCAGCGCCGCCACCTCCGAGCGGAACACGCTGGCCGGCAGCAGCAGAATGCCGGCCGCCTCCGCCATGCGGGCGACGAAGCGCTCGACCCCGTCGGCGCCGGCATAGCGCACGTAGCCCACGACGCCCGCGTCCGGCGGGTGCCAGTCGAACTGCGCCGGGTGCCGGGCGAGAAAGCCCGACAGCGCCGAAAGGTTGGCGGCGGCGATGGCCCGGTTGCGCCCGGTGATCGCCTCGCCCGCCTTGAGCGCGATGTTGGCCAGCACCTCGCTCGGCCCGGCGCCGCACACCGACAGGTACTGCCGCATCCGGGCGACGCGCGCGATCAGCTCCGCATCCCGGCAGGCGACCCAGCCGACGCGCAGGCCGGGCAGGCCGTAGGCCTTGGACAGCACGCCGACCGACACGCCGCGCTCGTAGGCGTCGGCCGCAGGCGGCAGGCGGCGGGCCGGGTCGCGCTCCGTCAGGCGGTATACCTCGTCGCTCAGCAGCCACAGGCCGTGGCGGCGGCAGAGCGCGACCAGCGCCGCGAACCGCTCGGGCGGCAGCAGCGCGCCGGTGGGGTTGTTGGGGAAGCTGATGCATATGATCCGGGTGCTGGGCCGGATCGCCGCGGCGACCTGGTCGATGTCGAGCGACCACCCGTGAGCCGCGTCCAGCGCCACGCCGGTGACGGCGGCGAGGCCGAGCGCCAGTGTCTCGACGGATTGGTAGCCGGGCACGACCACGACGGCGTGGTCGCCGGGCTGCAGCAGGGCATGCAGCACGGCGTACAGCCCCTCCTGCGCCCCGGCGAAGCTGACCAGGTTCTCGGGGCCGACGCCGCCGTAGCCGGCGGCGATGCTGGCGCGCAGCCAGGGCGCGCCGAGCGGGTCGGTGTAGGACAGCCGCAGGTCCGCCCAGCGTGCCTGGTCCTCCGCGTCCGCAAGGCCGAGCAGGTCGGCCAGCGCCATCGTCTCGCATTCGGACGCGCTCAGGTGGTGCACGGTGCGGTCGTGCAGCCGCGACAGCGTGGCCGCGAGTTCCAGGCCGCGCGCCGGCAAGCCCGGACGGGGCGCCTGCACGGTCACGCGCGCGCGCCCGTCGCGGCGACCCGGGCGAAGGTGCTGACGATCTTGCCGGACGCCCGCAGGGTGCCGCGCAGCGACCCCGCGACCTTGGACCGGCCGCCCGCGCGGCAGCGGTACGGCACCGGCAGCTCCAGGATGCGCAGGCCGCGCCGGGCCGCCTTCATCTGCATCTCGATGTTCCAGCCGTACGTCATCTCCGCCATGCCGAGCTGCGCCAGCGCGTCGCGGGCGATCACGCGGAAGGCGCACATGTCGGTGTAGCGCACCCCGTACAGCGCGCCGATCAGCCGCCCGGCGACGGCGCCCGCCGCGACCTGGTGCCAGCTCATCGACCCCGGCGCCCGGGCGCCGCGGGTGCGCGACGCGATGACGAAGTCCTGCGCGCCGTCCAGCACCGGCCGGGCCAGCCGGGGCAGCTGGTCGCCGCAATCGGCCCCGTCGCCGTCCATGAAGGCGATCACGTCGCAGCCGGGCCGTGCCGCCGCGGCGCCGGCAGCGCAAGCCCGCCCGTAGCCGCGCCCGGCGTCCAGCACCCGCGCGCCCGCGGCCCGGGCCGCCGCCTGCGTGCCGTCCGTGCTGCCGCCGTCGGCCAGGATGACCTCGCCCACGCCCTGCGCCCGCGCTTCCGCCACCACGGCGCCGACCGCCTCCGCCTCGTTCCAGGCGGGGATCACCACCGCGACGCGGACGAGATCCAGGGGGGCCAGGCTCAGGGCTACAGGCTCCACCGCAGGCCGCAGCCCTGGCAGGGCTTGGGGGGCGCGTCGCCGACGAGGGCGGTGCGGAAGCCCTGGTAGGCCGGGCTGTTCCAGATGTCGCGGAGCGTCTGCTGCGTCGCGTCGCCGAGCGTGTAGTTCTCGTAGCCGCGGGCGGAGAACGGCGCGATGCAGCAGGGCAGCGCCCGGCCGTGTGCGGTGAAGTACATCAGCGACCACGGCCGCCGGCAGGTCG